>DASRXC010000093.1:0-59206 GCA_035654355.1 Binatus sp. (SeqCode) | reverse complement strand
CAAGAAGTCGGTGGTCACCGGCATCGAGATGTTCCGCAAGCTGCTCG
The DNA here is from genome assembly GCA_035654355.1 of Binatus sp. (SeqCode). GTDB lineage: Bacteria > Vulcanimicrobiota > Vulcanimicrobiia > Eremiobacterales > Eremiobacteraceae > JAFAHD01. Next base: position 59,159 of record DASRXC010000093.1, on the reverse strand, counting down.
ACGAGGGCATCGCAGGCGACAACGTCGGCGTGCTCTTACGTGGAGTGGAGCGAGACGACATCGAGCGCGGCCAGGTACTGGCCAAGCCTGGCAGCATCAAGCCGCACAAGAAGTTCGAGTCCGAGGTGTACGTGCTCTCGAAAGATGAGGGCGGGCGCCACACGCCGTTCTTCTCGAACTACCGTCCGCAGTTCTATTTCCGCACGACTGACGTGACGGGATCTATCACCTTGCCTGAGGGCGTGGAGATGGTGATGCCGGGCGACAACGTGAAGATGACGGTGGAGCTGATCACGCCGATCGCGTGCGAGGAAGGGCTGCGCTTTGCGATTCGCGAGGGTGGCCGCACCGTGGGCGCCGGCGTCGTCACCAAGGTGATCGAGTAAGCATGGCGCGACAAAAGATCCGCATCCGGCTGCGCTCGTACGATCACAAGATCCTCGACCAGTCAGCAGAGCGCATCGCCGAAACGGTGAAGCGCACCGGCGCGTTCATCAGCGGTCCGGTTCCGTTGCCGACGGAAGTGAACCGCTGGTGCGTGCTGCGCTCGCCGCACGTCGACAAGAAGAGCCGCGAGCACTTCGAGATCCGGACGCACAAGCGGCTCATCGACATCTTCGGCGCGTCATCCAAGACGCTCGATGCGCTCACGCACGTCGACTTGCCGGCAGGCGTCGACATCGAATTGAAGGCCTAAGACCAATGAAGAACATCATCGGCCGCAAGCTCGGCATGACCAACGTGTTCACCGAAGATGGGCGTTACGTGCCGGTCACGGTGATCGCCGCGGGCCCGTGCTCGGTCGTCGAGCGCAAAGAGCGCGACCGCGACGGCTACGAGGCGGCGGTCCTCGGATTCGAGGACGCCAAGCACAAGCAGCTGTCCAAGCCGATGGCCGGGCGGTTCGAAAAACTCAACACGGCGCCGAAGACGGTGCTGCGCGAGTTCCGCACGGATGTCGCCGACGCAAAGGCCGGCGATACGGTCACGGTCAGCGCATTCGCGGTGGGCGATAAGGTCGATGTCATCGGCACGAGCAAAGGCCGCGGCTACGCGGGCATCATCAAGCGTTGGAACGGTTCGGGCGGCGGCGCAAGCCACGGCTCGATGATCCATCGTCAGCCGGCGTCCAATGGCGACACCAACGCTGCCAAGACTGTCAAAGGCAGCCGGCGGCCCGGTCACCTCGGCAGCGAGCGCATCACGTCGCTCAATCTCGAGGTCGTCAGCGCCGACAGCGAACGCAACCTGTTGCTGGTGCGCGGAGCCGTACCGGGCGGCCGCAATGCCTTGGTGCTCGTGCGTCCCTCGGTCAAGGCGAAGGCGAAATAATGGCGACCAATCTCGAGCTTCTCGACGGAACCGGCAAGGCGATCGGCAAGGTCGATGTTCCGGCCGCTTTCACCCGCGAACCGAAACTCGCCATACTGCACTTCGCAGTCACGCGACATCTGGCAAACCGGCGCGCCGGGACGGCTGACACCAAGACGCGCGACGAGGTCTCGGGAGGCGGCAAGAAGCCGTGGCGCCAGAAAGGCACCGGACGCGCTCGTGCGGGCAGCATCCGCTCGCCATTGTGGCGCAAGGGTGGGGTCGTGTTCGGTCCGCATCCGCGCTCGTACAAGATCGCGATGAACCGGCGCGCGCGCCGCGCCGCGCTCGCAATGGCAGTGGCGGCGAAAGCGTCGGATGGCTCAGTCTACGTCTTGGATGCGGCGGCATTTAAGCCCGCAAAGACCAAAGAGTTCTCGGCGTTCCTGAGCGCGCTCGCGCGCCCGGAGAAATCCGGCGACTCCGGGCGAGCGAACGGAGCGTTACGCACTTTGTTCGTCCTGCATCCGGAGAAAGACGAGCACGCGGTGACGATCGCGCGCGCCGGACGCAACCTGGCCGCGCTCACGATCGCGCCGTTCTCCGAAGTGAGCGCGCACGCGCTGCTCGCGCACGACCACGTCATCTTCACCAAGAGCGCGTACGACGCGTTAGCGGAGGTGTGCCGTGCCTGAGCTTCGCAGAATCGTGCGCCGCCCGCTGGTCACCGAGAAATCGGTCGGCTCGACTGCGCACGCGCAATACGCGTTCGAGGTCGACACGCGCGCGAACAAGCACAACATCAAAGAGGCCGTGCAGAAGCTGTTCAAGGTCACGGTGCTGCGTGTCAACACCGTGAACATGCCGTCCAAGACGGGCCGCAACATGCGCCGTCCGACGCGCAAACCCGTCGAGCTTCACGGACCTTGGAAAAAAGCGATCGTCACCCTCAAAGAGGGCGACAAGATCGAACTGGGCGGGGTCAACTACTTTGAGTCGTAAAGGTTCGCAATGGCGATAAAGAAATTCCGACCGACGTCGCCCGGACGCCGCTTCATGACGATCACGGCGTTCGACGACGTCACCAAGTCGAAGCCCGAGAACGCGCTGATCGAGCCGCAGAAGAAGCATGCCGGTCGCAACTTCAACGGGCACATCACCGTACGCCATCGTGGCGGCGGGCACAAGCAGATGTACCGGCGCATCGATTTCGCGCGCCGCAAGGACGGCGTGCCCGCGCGCGTCGCGGCGGTCGAGTACGATCCGAACCGCTCGGCACGCATCGCGTTGCTTCACTACCGCGACGGCGAGAAGCGCTACATTCTGGCGCCGCTCGGCCTGGCGGTCGGCGACGTCGTTGTGTCTGGGCCAGAGGCGGACATCAAGACCGGCAACGCGTTGCCGCTCTCGAGCATTCCGCTGGGTACCGTGATCCACAACATCGAGCTCTCGCCCGGTGCGGGCGGCAAGCTCGTGCGCAGCGCAGGCGGCGCGGCGCAGCTCATGGCGAAAGAAGGCGAGTACGCTCAGGTACGCATGCCGTCGGGCGAAGTGCGCATGGTCGCCGTCGAGTGCCGCGCAACTGTCGGACAGCTCGGCAATCTGGAACACGAGAATCAAGTCATCGGCAAAGCCGGCCGCGTGCGTTGGCTCGGCCGTCGTCCGCAAGTCCGCGGCGTCGCGATGAACCCGGTCGACCATCCGCACGGCGGCGGCGAAGCACGATCGACTGCAGGTCGCCCGCCCACGACGCCCTGGGGCGTCATGACTATGGGTAAGAAGACGCGCCGGAACAAGCGCACCAACAAGTTCATCGTCAAGCGCCGGAGCAAATAATGAGTCGTTCTCACAACAAAGGTCCGTTCATCGCCGACCATCTGCTCGCCAAGATCGAGAAGATGAATTCGTCGCGCGAAAAGCGCGTCATCAAGACCTGGTCACGCGCGTCGACGATCGTGCCCGCCATGGTGGGCCACACGATCGCGGTGCACGACGGCCGCAAGCACGTGCCCGTGTACGTGCAAGAGAATATGGTCGGGCATAAGCTCGGCGAGTTCGCGCCGACGCGCATCTTCCGCGGCCACGGCCAAGGCGCCGCCAAGGCCGCTGAAGCGACGGCTGCGACTGCGGTGGTCAAGTGATGCAGGCTCACGCAACGGTCAAGTTCTTGCGCATTCCGGCCCGCAAGGCGCGGCGCGTCGTCGACACGATCCGCGGCAAGCGCGTCGATCGCGCACTCGTTGAACTGTCGTTTTCGACCTTAGCGGCCAGCAAAATGATCCACAAATTGCTGCGCTCGGCGGCGGCCAATGCAGAGAACAATCACGGCATGAAGCCGGGCGATCTCGTCATCGCGCATGCGACGGTCGACGGCGGCCCGATGTTCAAACGCGTCGAGGCGCGCGCGCGCGGCTCGGCAGGACTGAAGAGGAGACGGATGTCTCACGTCACTATCACCGTGTCCGACGGCGAGGGCGCCTAGCATGGGTCAGAAGGTCAATCCGATCGGCCTGCGCTTAGGCATCGTCCGCTCGTGGGATTCGCTCTGGTTCGAGGGCAAACAGTATAAGGACCGCCTGCACGAGGATCTGCGCATTCGCCAGGTCATCGACGAGCTGTCGCGCTCCGCGGGTGTGTCGCGCGTGCAGATCGAGCGCCGCGCCAACCAGGTTCGCGTCATGATCAACACCGCGAAGCCGGGCATCATCATCGGCAAGCGCGGCGCCGGCATCGAGGATCTGCGTAAACGCCTCGAGCGTGTGGTCGGCAAGCCGGTCAACGTCAACGTCATCGAGATCAAACACCCCGAGCTAGACGCGAAACTGGTCGCGAACAACATCATCGACCAGCTCGAGAAGCGGATCGCGTTCCGTCGTGCCATGCGCCAGGCGATTCAGCGCACGATGAAGGCGGGCGCGCGCGGCATCAAAGTGCAGTGCGGCGGACGTCTGGGCGGCGCCGAGATCGCGCGCGTCGAGCGCAACTTCGAAGGCAAGGTGCCACTGCACACGCTGCGCGCCAATATCGACTATGCGCAGGTCGAAGCGTACACGACGTACGGGCGAATCGGCGTGAAGGTGTGGATCTACTTGGGCGAAGTGCTGCCAGATGGCAGACCCAAACAGGAAGGTCAGGACCTGCGTCCGCGCGAGCGTCGTCCGCGGCGCGCGGATCGCGCGCCCGCACAGACGCCGGGCGAGGCACAACCTGCCGTCGCGAGCGCACCGGCATCAGGCGCACCCAGCGGCGAAAGCGCGCCGACTCCCGAGACTCCTACTGCGCAAGCGGCGAGCGCCGAGGCGCAAGCCGCCGATGCAGCACCTGCTCCCGAAGCGCAGAGCACCGATGCGCAAGCGCCGGAGGCGAAGTAACCGATGTTGATGCCCAAACGGGTCAAGCACCGCAAGATGCAGCGCGGCCGCATGAAGGGCCGCGCGATGTCGGGCAATTCGTTGCACTTCGGCGAGCACGGCCTGCAAGCGCTCGAGCCGGCATGGGTGAACAGCCGGCAGATCGAGGCCGCACGAATCGCGCTCACGCGCCACATGAAGCGCGGCGGGAAAGTGTGGATCACGGTTTTCCCAGACAAATCGTATACGAAAAAGCCCGCGGAGACGCGCATGGGCTCCGGCAAAGGCGCGCCCGAAGGCTGGGTTGCGGTCGTGCGGCCCGGACGCGTGCTGTTCGAGCTTGCCGGCGTCGAACCGGCGGTCGCAAAGGAAGCGCTGAAACTGGCTGCTTCCAAACTGCCGATCGCCACGAAGGTCATCCGGCGCGAAGGGGTGGGTGAGTCAGTTGAAGTCTAGCGAACTGCGCGCGGCGCGCGAGCTGACGGTTCGTGAGCTTGAGGAGAAGCTCGCCGCGACCAAAGAAGAGATGTTCAACCTGCGTTTCCAGCTGGTCACGGGGCACCTGCAGGACCACGCGAAGGTGACGAAGCTGCGGCGCGAGATCGCACAGCTGTACACGATCCTCGCGCAGCGGAAGATGGCCGGCTAGCCCCGCCGCGACACATATATATGGAAGAGATGATGACGGAGAATCAGACGAAGCCGCGCGGACTGCGCAAGACGCGCATCGGTCGCGTGGTCTCGGACAAAATGCAGAAAAGCATCGTGGTCCGCACGGAAGTGAACCGGGCCCACCCGCAGTATGGGAAGATCACGCTGCGGTCGGCTCGCTTCATGGCGCACGATGAGAAGAATGACGCCAAAGTCGGCGATCTCGTGCGCATCGCGGAGACGCGTCCGCTGTCCGCGCGCAAGCGCTGGCGGCTGGTCGAGATCATCGAGAGGGCGAAGTGATCCAATCGCAGACGCGGCTGAAGGTCGCTGATAATTCAGGCGCGCGTGAGCTCATGGTGTTCCACGTCAAGGGCGGCTCGCGGCACCCGTACGCGTATGTCGGCGACGTCGTCGTGGCGACGGTCAAGAGCGCCATTCCCGGCGCTGCTGTAAAAAAAGGCAACGTCGTATCCGCGGTCATCGTACGCCAGAAGAAGAAGATGCGTCGTCCGGACGGATCGTTTATCCGCTTCGACGAGAATGCGGCAGTGCTCATCAACGAACAGAACAACCCGCGCGGCACGCGCATCTTCGGGCCAGTCGCGCGCGAACTGCGCGATCGCGACTATATGAAGATCGTCTCGCTGGCGCCCGAGGTGCTCTAACGGCATGAAAACGACTCGATTAGCCACCGGCGACACCGTCATGGTGCTCTCCGGCAAGTACAAAGGAAAACGCGGCAAGATCAAGCTCGTGCGGCGCCGCGACGGCACGGCCGAAGTGGAAGGCGTCAACGTGGTCAAGCGCCATTCGAAGGCCACGCCTAAGACGAAGGCCGGCATCATCGAGAAAGAGCTGCCGATGCCGCTTAGCCGCTTGATGTACGTGTGCCCGAAGTGCAGCAAGCCGAGCAAGCTGGCGCGCGTCGTGAAGGGCGAAGGTCGGGAGCGCTTGTGCCGCCGTTGCAACGAGCCAGCCGACCGCCCGGTGAAGGCATAGACATGGACAAGAAGATGAATCGCTTGAAAGAGCGCTATCAGGAACAGGTCGTGCCTGCACTGACCAAGCGTTTCGGCTACAAGAACCCGATGCAGGTACCGCGCTTGCAGAAGATCGTCGTCAACATGGGCGTAGGCGAGGCCGTCGCCGAGCCTAAGGCGATGGACGGCGCCGTGGCGGACCTGCAGGCGATCACTGGCCAAAAACCGCTGGTGACGCGGGCGACGAAGAGCATCGCGGTCTACAAGCTGCGCGCCGGCATGCAGGTCGGTGCGAAGGTGACGCTGCGCGGCGAGCGCATGTACGCGTTCCTCGACAAGCTCGTCAACATCGTGCTGCCGCGCATCCGCGATTTCCGCGGCACGTCGCGCAGCTCGCTTGACGGTCGCGGCAACTACGCACTGGGTCTCAAAGAACAGCTGGTGTTCCCAGAGATCAACTACGATAAAGTCGATCGCGTGCGCGGCATGGACATCGTCATCGTGACGAGCGCGCGCAGTGACGAAGAGGCGCTGGCGTTTCTTGCCGAGATGGGCATGCCGCTGCGCAAAGAAGGAGCGGCGGCGTAACCCTCATGGCGAAAACCTGTCTGATCGAGAAAAGCAAACGCACACCGAAATTCAAGGTGCGCAAGCACAACCGATGCCTGCGTTGTGGGCGGCCGAAGGGCTACCTGCGCAAGTTCGCGCTGTGCCGCATCTGTTTCCGAGAACTCGCGCACGCGGGCAAAGTCCCGGGCGTGGTCAAGGCATCCTGGTAAGAGGACGTATGGGAACTATCACTGATCCGATCGCCGACATGCTCACCCGCATCCGCAACGCCAACACGGCGTTTCAGGAGCGCGTCGACGTGCCGGCATCGCGAGTCAAGATCGAGCTGGCCAAGCTGCTCAAGGACGAAGGCTTCATCAAGAGCTACGAGCTCGTGGAGCAGCCGCCGCGCGACGTCATCCGCATCGCGCTCAAGTACGGCGTAGGTCGCGAGCGCATCATCAACGGCCTGCAGCGCATCAGCCGCCCGGGCTTGAGAATCTATACGCCGAAGGGCGAGATCCCCAAGTGCATGGGTGGCCTCGGCCTGGTCATCATGTCGACGCCGAAAGGCATCATCAGCGGCAAGCAGGCAAAGCGCCTTGGTTGCGGCGGTGAAGTCATGGCGTTCGTGTGGTAGCGCGATGAGCAGAATCGGGAAGATGGCGATCACGGTGCCGAGCGGCGTGAACGTTGGGTACGCCGGCCGCGTCGTGACCGTCAAAGGTCCGAAGGGCGAACTGAAGTTGCGTTGCGCCGAGCCGATCGACGTCAAGGTCGACAACGGCTCCATCAGCGTCGTCCGCCCGAATGACGAGAAGCGCAACAAGCAGCTGCACGGGCTGACGCGCACGCTGATCGCCAACATGGTGCTCGGCGTCACCTCGGGTTTTTCGAAGACGCTGGAGATCGTCGGCGTCGGCTATCGCGCGCAAGCGCAAGGCAAGAAGTTGAACGTGACGGTGGGCTACTCGCATCCGGTCGTCGTCGAGCCGCCCACGGGTATCGACATCAAGGTCGAGGGCACGAACAAAATCACGGTGAGCGGCGCCGACAAGCAGATGGTCGGACAGCTGGCGGCGCAGATCCGCGCGATCCGGCCGCCCGAACCGTATAAAGGAAAAGGCATACGCTACGAAGGCGAGCGCGTGCGCCGCAAGCTCGGTAAGGCCGGGAAGACGGCAGGCGCCGCCGGCGCAGGCGGAGGGAAGAAGTGATGGCGACTCTCAAGAGCAGAAACGCGCTGCGCTTGCGCCGCCACGGGCGGATCCGCACGCGCATGCTCGGCTCCGCGCAGCGGCCGCGCTTATCGGTATTCCGCAGCTTGCACCATGTCTACGCGCAGATCATCGACGACACGACCGGCCGCACGCTGGCCGCCGCGTCGACGCGCGAGAAGGACGTGGCCAACGGTTTGGCGTCGCGCTCGAACGTGGCGGCGGCGGAACGCGTCGGTACGCTCGTCGCGCAGCGCGCCAAGGAAAAAGGCGTGACGGCGATCGTGTTCGATCGTGGGGGCTACAAATATCACGGGCGCATCAAAGCGCTGGCAGACGCCGCACGCGGCGCTGGTTTGGAGTTTTAGACAGTGGCACGAATCACGGACGGTTCGGGACTCGAAGAGCAAGTCGTTCGGGTCAATCGCGTCGCGAAGGTCGTCAAGGGCGGCAAGCGCTTCAGCTTCAGCGCGCTCGTCGTCGTCGGCGACCGGCAAGGTCGCGTTGGCTACGGTTTGGGCAAAGCGCGCGAGGTCCCCGAGGCGATCCGCAAAGGCGTCGAAAGCGCGCGCCGCTCGCTCATCACGGTGCCTATGGTCGGCCGTACGATTCCGCATCCTGTGCTCTCGCACGTCGGCGCGGGCAAAGTACTCATGAAACCGGCCAGCAAGGGAACCGGCGTCATCGCGGGTGGCGCGATGCGTGCGGTGCTCGAACTTGCGGGCGTGCACGACATCCTCACCAAATCGCTGGGTACGAACAATCCGATCAACGTGATTCAAGCGACGGTTAGCGGCTTAAGCCGGCTGCGCACAGCCGAACAAGTGGCCAAACAGCGCGGCAAGACTGTCGGCGAGCTGTTCGGCAAAACCGACGGTTCAGATGCGGCGACGCCGGACGAGCAGTCTTCTGCGGCCGCGGCGGCCACGGCGCAAACGGAGGGTTCAAATGAAGCTGTCGCATCTTAAGCCGGCGGCGGGGAGCAAGCACAAACGCGTGCGCATCGGTCGCGGGCACGGCAGCGGCATGGTGAAAACCGCGGGCAAGGGCGGCAAGGGACAAACCGCGCGCTCGGGCGGCGGCAAGGGCGCGACGTTCGAGGGCGGACAGACGCCTTGGTTCCGCCGCCTACCGCAGCGCAAAGGCGTGTCGCAAAAATCGCGTCCGACGGTCATCTTCCGCACAGCATACACGATCATCAACCTCGCCGATCTTGCGGGTTGGGATGTGCAGACTGTCGTCACGCCTGACGCACTCCAAGCAGCCGGCCTGATCGACAAGCAGCGCGACGGCGTGAAGGTGCTCGGCTCGGGCGATGCGCCAGCAAACCTGCACTTTAAGGATGTTGTCTTCTCCAGCGCGGCACGAGCAAAACTCGAGGCCGCGGGCGCCAAGTTCGAGGAATAGATCAAACCCGCATGGTGATGTGGCGAAACTTAGCCAACGCGCTCGTCGTACCGGAGCTCCGCAACCGGCTGCTCTTCGTATTTGGCGCGTTCGCGGTGTTCGTCGCAGCGGTCTACGTGCAGATCCCCTACGTCGATCACGCCAAGTGGCAGCAGATGATCTCGTCCGGGCAGTTTCTCAACTTCTTGGGCTTCTTGTCCGGCGGTGCGTTGCAGCGCTTCTCGATCATCGCGATGGGCATCACGCCGTACATCAATGCCAGCATCATCATGCAGCTGGCGACGGTCGTCTTCCCCGAGATCAAGGAGCTCATGCAGCACGGCGGCGAGGAAGGCCGCAAACGCGTCGGCTTATGGACGCGCTGGCTGACCGTCGCGCTAGCGCTCATCCAAGCGACGACGATGGTCGTTGCGCTCAATCGTTCCGGGGTGTTTTTGCGCACGGATGCGTTCTATCTCGTCATGGTCGTGTTGACCCTGACCGCGGGCACGGTCTGGCTCATGTGGCTGGGCGAGCAGATCAGCGACAAGGGTGTCGGCAACGGCGTCTCGCTCATCATCTTCGTCGGCATCATCTTGCGCTTCCCGACATACTTCAGCCAGACGGTGGCGCTGGGCCAGGCGGGCGGCTTGTCGTGGTTCGGGCTGTTGATGTTCATCCTCATCGCGCTGATCTCACTCGTCTCCGTCGTCTTCATGTATCAGGGACAGCGCCGCGTGCCGGTGCAGTACGCGAAGCGAGTAGTCGGACGCAAGGTCTACGGCGGGCGCAGCACTTACATCCCCCTGCGCCTCAACAACGCGGGCGTCATCTCGATCATCTTCGCGATCTCGATCTTGCTATTGCCGCAGCAGATATCGTCGTGGGCGCAGCACTACCACTCGCCGCTCGCCGACGGCTTCAATCGATTCATGAGCCTGTATTTCAACTACGGCAGCTTCCTGTACAACTTCGTGTACTTCTTGCTGGTCGTCGGCTTCACGTTCTTCTACAGCGAAGTCGTCATCAATATCATGGACATCGCCGACTCGCTCAAGAAACAGGGCGGCTTCATCCCAGGCATCCGGCCAGGCAAGCCGACCTCTGATTATTTGCAGAAGATACTGCACCGCATCACGTTCGTCGCGGCGATCTATCTCGGCATCTTGGCGATTCTGCCGAACGTCACGCAGTGGATCACGCATATCACGACGATCTTCTTGGGATCGACGTCGCTGCTCATCGTTGTCGGTGTCGCGCTCGACACCATGACCCAGCTCGAAGCGCGCTTGGCGATGCGCGACTACCGGGGGTTCATCAATAAGTGAGCGCTGAAGGAACGCGCCTGTTGCTGCTCGGCGCGCCGGGTGCAGGCAAGGGCACCCAGGCCGCGCTGCTCGCGAAGAATCTGGGCGTGCCGCACATCTCGACGGGAGACATGTTCCGCGCCGCCAAGGCGATGGGCTCACCTATGGGCGTCATGGCGCGTAAGTACATGGACCGCGGCGCGCTGGTGCCCGACAAAGTGACGATCGGCATCGTCGAAGAGCGGCTCCAACGGCCGGACGCCGCACGCGGCTGGATCCTCGACGGGTTCCCGCGTACGGCGGGCCAAGCGCGTGCGCTCGACGATCTGCTCGCGCGACTCGACCAGCGGCTCGACGCCGTCGCAAAGCTGACCGTTCCGCGTGAGGAGCTTATCCGACGGCTTACCGGACGTCGCGTGTGCCCGGAGTGCGGGGCGAACTATCATGTCGACTCGGCGCCATCCGCGCGCGCCGATGTCTGCGACCGCTGCGGTCATGCGCTCGAACAGCGCGAAGACGATAGCGAGACGACGGTGATGCACCGGCTCGACGTGTATCACGAATCGACCCGGCCTCTGATCGCGTTCTATGAGAAGAAGGGTCTGCTCCACCGCGTTGACGGCACGATGCCGGTGGATGCAGTCAATAAAGCGATCATGGCCGCTGTCGCTGCGCCGGCAAGCACCTCGGTGAAGGCGTCATGATCAGTTGCAAGAGCGAGCGCGAACTCGAGCTTATGCGCGCAAGCGGCGCGTTGACGGCGCGTGCGCTGATGGTGCTGCGACCCGCGGTCGTGCCTGGCGCGACGACGAAAGAGATCGATGCGCTTGCCGACCGTTTGATCCGCGAGGGCGGCGGCGTGCCGGCGTTTTTGGGCTATCACGGCTTTGCGGGCTCGATCTGCGCGTCGGTCAACGATGAAGTCGTCCACGGAATCCCGAGCGGACGGCGCCTGCGCGAGGGCGATCTGCTCAAAGTCGACATCGGTGCGGTGCTCGAGGGCTGGTATTCGGATATGGCGTGCACGATCGCCGTGGGCCAGGTGTCGGATGCGGCGCAACGGCTGATGCGCGTGACGGAAGAAGCGCTCTATGTCGGCATCGGCGCAGTACGACCAGGCGTGCACGTGTCGGACATCGGCAACGCGGTGCAGACCTACGTCGAGCGCCATGGATATTCGGTCGTTCGCGCGCTGGTCGGACACGGCGTCGGCACGCACCTGCACGAAGACCCGCCGGTGCCGAACTTCGGGCGCAAAGGTATGGGTCCGATCCTCAAGCCCGGGATGGTGCTGGCGATCGAGCCCATGGTCAACGAAGGCGGCTTCCAGGTGCGCACGCTCGACGACCGCTGGACGGTCGTGACCACCGACGGCAAGCTGTCGGCCCATTACGAACACACCGTCGCGGTGCGCGCGACCGGTTTTGACATACTGACTGCGGTCGACGCGGCGCAAGCCGCGGAGCTGGCCCAGCGGGCGATGAACGGAGGAACGATTGGCGCGACGCAACCGCCCAATGCGGCGGCCGGCTAAGAACAAGCCGCCCAAAGCCGACGCGAACCCCTCACCCAAAGAAGAGGCGATCGAGGTCGAGGGCACCGTCGTTGAGCCGCTACCCAACGCGTTTTTCCGCGTCGAGCTGTCCAACGGCCACAAAGTGCTGGCCCGCGTTTCCGGCAAGATCAGGATGAACTTCATCCGCATCCTGCCCGGCGACCGCGTCCTGGTGGAACTGTCGCCATACGACTTGAGCCAAGGGCGGATAACCTACCGGTACAAGTAGAATAGGATACAGATGAAAGTCAGACCGAGCGTCAAGAGAATATGCGACAAATGCAAGATCATCAAACGGCGGGGACGCACGCGCGTGATCTGCGAGAACCCCAAGCATAAGCAGGCTCAGGGGTAGGAGAGACGATGGCACGCATCGCTGGAATCGACCTGCCGCGCGAAAAGCGCGTGGAGATCGCGTTGACCTACATCTACGGCATCGGACGGCCCACCGCCACGAAGCTGTTGAAGCAGACCGGCGTGAATCCCGACACGCGCGTGAAGAGCCTCACGGATGAGGACATCCAAAAACTGCGCGAACAGATCGAGAAGAATCTTAAAGTCGAGGGCGATCTTCGGCGGGAGGTCACGGGCGCGATCAAACGGCTCGTCGACATCGGCTCGTACCGCGGCGCCCGTCACCGGCGCGGCCTGCCCGTGCGTGGCCAGCGCACGCGGACGAATGCGCGCACCCGCAAGGGACCGCGCAAGACCGTCGCCGGCAAGAAGAAGACCGCGGGACCGGGGGTTGGCAAGTAAATGGCAGCAGCACCAAAACGCGCGCGGCGCACCAAGAAAAAGGAGATCAAACACGTCTCCCAAGGCATCGCGCGCATCCACGCGAGTTTCAACAACACGCTCGTCACCATCACCGACCTGCAAGGCGGCGCGATCGCTTGGGCGAGCGCCGGCGGGATGGGCTTTGCCGGCAGCAAGAAATCGACGCCGTTCGCGGCGCAGCTCGCAGCCGAAAGCGCGGCGCGCAAGTCGATGGAGCACGGCATGAAGCAGGTCGAGGTGCACGTCAAAGGTCCAGGCGCGGGCCGCGAGGCCGCCATCCGCGCACTGCAAGCGGCCGGTCTTGAGATCGTGTTGATCAAAGACGTCACCCCGATTCCGCACAACGGCTGCCGGCCGCCGAAACGCCGGAGAGTATAAGGAGAACGTCGAAGTCTTATGGCTCGATACACAGGACCAGTATGCCGGCTGTGCCGGCGCGAGAGCGCCAGCGGCACCAAGCCGGGCGAAAAGGTCAAGCTCTTCTTGAAAGGCGAGCGCTGCCTCTCTAAGAAGTGCGCCGTCGAGCGCCGCACCGCGGCGCCCGGTCAAAAGGCGCAGACCAAGAATCGCCCCAAGGTGTCGGAGTTCGGCCGTCAGCTGCGCGAGAAGCAGAAGATGCGCCGCATCTACGGCGTGCTCGAGCGGCAATTCGAGAACTACTTCAAGCGCGCAAGTTCTGCGAAGGGTCAAACCGGAGCGGCACTGCTCGCGCAGCTCGAAACGCGCCTCGACAACGTGATCTACCGGCTGAATCTCGCGACGTCGCGCGCGCAGGCGCGCCAGCTCGTGCGCCATCGCCACTTCACGCTCAACGGCCGGCGCGTCAACGTGCCGTCGATGCAAGTGCGGCCGGGCGATGAGATCGGTGTGGTCGAGTCGAGCCGCAAGACGAACCTGTTCCAAGGCCTGGAGCAATACGCGAAGGGCCGGCGGGTGCCGACGTGGCTCGAGCTGGACGAGCAGACGCTTAAGGCCAAGGTGCTGGCGCGGCCGACGCGCGCCGACATCGACACGAACGTCGAAGAACAATTGATCGTCGAATACTACTCGCGATAGAGAAACAGACGAAAACACAAGAAAACCGATAAGGGGAGCTATGTCAGTTCTAGAATTTCAGAGAGCTTCGATCGAGGTCCGCGAGCGCGGAGACTCGTACGCGAAGTTCGTCATCGAGCCGCTCGAGCGCGGTTTCGGCATCACGTTGGGCAACGCGTTGCGCCGCCTGCTGCTGTCGTCACTGCCCGGAGCAGCCGTCACCTATGTCAAAATCGACGGCGTGCTGCACGAGTTCTCGACTATCCCGGGGGTGGTGGAAGATACGACCCACATCATCCTCAACCTCAAAGGTCTCCCGTTGAAGATGGCGACCGATGAGCCGAAGGTGCTGCGCATCGAGGCGTCGGGGGAGCGCGAAGTCACCGCCGCCGACATCGTGCCCGACCCTGATGTCGAGCTGCTCGATCCAAGCTATCACATCGCCACGCTTTCAGACAAAAAGGCGCGGCTGTTCATGGAGATCGGCATCGAGAAATGGCGCGGCTACGTCACCGCCGACAAACAGCGTAACGTCGAGCACGTCATCGGACTGATCCCCGTCGACTCGATCTTCACGCCGATCCGCAAGGTTAACTACGCGGTCGAAGACACGCGCGTCGGACAGGTGACCGATTACGATCGCCTCATCATGGAAGTCGAGACCAACGGCAGCATCACGCCGGACGAGGCGTTGTCCACCGCGGCTCGCATCTTGTCCGAGCAACTCGCCCTGTTCGTGAACTTCACAGGACGGGCGGAGGCCGAAGCGCCAGTCGAGGAGGCTGCGCCGTTCTCCGATTGGGATATCCCGGTCGACGAACTCGACCTCTCAGTGCGCTCGTACAACTGTCTCAAGCGGGCGGGCATCAGCAAGATCTCGGAGCTGCTGCAGCGCACCGAAGACGAGATCATGAACATGCGCAACTTGGGCAAGAAGTCGGTCGACGAGATCAAAGAGAAGCTCGCCGAACGCAACTTGTCGCTCAAGGCGTCGTAAGCGACCGATCATGCGCCACAAGAAAGCGGACAAGCGCCTCGGCCGCAATGACGACCACCGCCGGTCGATGCTGCGCAACCTCGTGACTTCGCTGTTCACGCACGGCAAGATCGAGACGACGATCGTGCGGGCGAAAGAGACGTCGCGCGTCGCGTCGCGTTTGATCACGCGTGCGAAACGCGCCGACCTCTCAAGCCGTCGCGCGGTGAGCGCATATCTGACCGACGAGGCGGTTGCGAAGAAGCTGGTGGATCAGATCGCCCCAAGCCTCGCGTCGCGGGCCGGCGGCTACACGCGCATCGTGCGCACGCGCATCCGCAAGGGTGACGCGGCGGAGATGGCACAGCTCGAACTGCTGACTTCATGAGCAAAGCAGCCACCTGAAAAAGCGGCTGCCCAAAAGGACTCCTATCCAGCTGACCCGAACGACGGCGACAATGAGAACGAACCATATCCACGGTTGGTGGTGGTGGGCACAAGCCCGCCAGGTTCGTCATGCCTGCGTGTACGTCTAAAGACTAGCACGTAGCCGACATACCGCAACGGCGGGCTCGAAGCAAACGAGCCGGCCGTTTTTATTTTCCTTCGGAGCAGCAATCATGATCGCCACTTACAGTCAGCCTCTCCCCGTCGCCACCGATCGATTCTTGGCCGACGGCATCACCCCGATCGCGGCGTTCGCCGCATTGCGCGGGCTGCGCATGGGCCCGGCGTTCCTCTTTGAGAGCGCGCCGGGTGCGGGCGAAGCGGCCCGTCATTCGATCATCGGGCTCGGCGTGCGCGGCGAACTCGTCGCTGAAGATGACGCTGTGCGCTTGCGCATCGACGGCCGGGACGTACACGAGGTGGGTGCGGGAGGTCAAGACGTCATGGACGCCGCGCGCGAACTTCTCCAGCGCTTGCGTCCGACGGGTGATATGGTCACGCCGTTCTTAGGCGCATATGGTGCCACCGCATACGAATTCGCGGGCCGATTCGAGCGCTTGCCTGCATTGCCGCGCGGCCGTGACCCGATGCCCGACCTTCACCTCGTCGTGCCCGAAGCGTTCGTCGTCTTCGACCACTTCTCGCACGAGCTCGACATCTGCGCGCTCGCGTCCGAAAACGGAAATGCCGTCGTACAACGCGTGCGCGATGCATTGGCCGATGCGCGGGTCGCACCGCTCGAGGGACCGCGCGAGAGCGCATCGATGACACTCGTGCCTGGCGCGTTGCCCTACGTGACGGCAGTGCAGCGGGCAAAAACCGCCATTTACGACGGTGAGGCGTTTCAAATCGTCTTGGCGCAGCGCTGGGAAGCACCGCTGACGAACTTGGCCTTCGACGCATACCGTGCGTTGCGCGCCCTCAATCCGTCACCGTACATGTTCTTCCTCGACCTCGGGTGGGGCCAGCTGTTCGGGTCGTCGCCGGAGATGCTGGTCGCGACGAGCGGTCGTGCGGTGCGCATCCGCCCGCTTGCCGGAACTCGGCCGCGCGCGAGCGATACGGCTGCCGACATGCAGCAGGCGCGCGATCTGCGTCGCGATCCGAAGGAACGCGCGGAGCATACGATGCTTGTCGACCTCGCACGCAACGATCTCTCGCGCGTGTGCGAAGCCGGAAGCGTGAAAGTCACCGAACTGCGGGCCGTCGAGCGTTTCAGCCACGTGATGCACCTCGTCTCCGAGGTGACTGGGCAGCTCCAGGCTTCGCGCGATGCGTTCGACGCGTTCGCGGCGGCATTCCCGGCCGGCACGGTAAGCGGCGCTCCGAAGATCCGCGCCATGGAGCTCATCGCCGAGTTCGAAGGGCGGCGTCGGGGCTTTTATGCGGGCAGCGTGTGCCGTTTCGGATTCGACGGGTCGGCGGACTCGTGCATCACGCTGCGGAGCGCACACGCCTATGAGGGCGTCTACCATTGCGCTGCCGGCGCCGGCATCGTAGCCGCGTCGGATCCGGAGCACGAGGACGCGGAATGCCGCATGAAGGCCGAGGCCGTTGTTGCGGCGATCGGCATGGCGGCGCGTAAACGCGCGGCGAGGAGCGTCGCATGACGACCGCTGCACACGATCAGCGCAGTGCGGCCGTGCTGGTCGTCGATAACTACGATTCGTTCACGTACAATCTCGTGCACGAGATCGAACGGTACGGCGTCCACGCGGACGTCGTTCGCAACGATGCGTTCGATGTCGCGGCGGTGGCGAAGGCGCCACCCGTTGCCATCGTGTTCTCCCCCGGTCCGGGAACGCCCGAGCGCGCCGGGAATAGCGTCGCCCTCGTCGCGGCGCTGCGCGAGTCGACGCCGATGCTCGGTGTGTGCTTGGGTCATCAAGCCATTGGCGCGGCGTACGGTGCGCACGTCGCGCACGCACGCGAGGTTGTCCACGGACGCGCGACGTCCGCTCAACACTCTGGGCACGCCTTGTTCGAGGGCATTCCCCGGCGCTTTGCCGCCGGTCGCTATCATTCGTTGTGCGTCGATCCGCAAACGCTGCCGCCGCAGCTTGAAGCGATCGCCCTGTCCGATGACGGCACGCTGATGGCGCTTGCGGATCGGAACGCGCCTGTATTCGGCGTGCAGTTCCATCCTGAATCGGTGTTGACAAAGCACGGACCTCGTCTGCTCGCCAACTTCCTGACGATTGCGGGGATACGGCTATGATCGCGACGGCAAGCACGCAACAAACGACATCCATCGCCGCCCAGATCAAGCGCGCGGTCGCCGGGACGCATCTAGACGCCGGCGAGATGCGAGACGCGGTCAACGCCATCATGGACGGCGCCGTCTCGCCAGCGCAGATCGCCGCGCTCCTCACCGCTTTGGCGATCAAGGGTGAGACGGTCGACGAGATCACCGGAGCCGCGCGCGCGATGCGCGAGCATGTAATCGCGGTTCGTTCCAACGGCGCTCGCGCGATCGACGTGTGTGGCACCGGGGGCGACGGCGCCGGCACGTTCAACATCTCGACAGCGGTCGCGTTCGTGGTCGCGGGCGCCGGTGTCCCCGTGGCTAAACATGGCAACCGTGCCATGAGCAGCCGCTGCGGCAGCGCGGACGTGTTGGACGAGCTTGGCGTACGCATCGACCTCGCGCCCGAACGCATCGCCCAGATTCTCGACGAGCACGCGATCGCGTTCATGTTCGCGCAAGCCCATCACCCGGCGATGCGTCACGTCGCGCCGGTACGCCGGGAGCTCGGCATGCGCACCGTCTTCAACCTGCTTGGACCGTTGACAAACCCGGCGTCGGTGTCGCGCCAGGTCGTCGGGGTCGCAAACGATGGCGCACGCAGCAAACTCGCGCAGGCGCTTGGCCGTTTGGGCAGCCAGCGTGCGGCGGTACTTTCAGGCAGTGACGGATTGGACGAGGCGACGCTTGCTGGTCCGACGCGCGTGGCGGAATGGACGGGACATGACGTTCGCGAGTACGAGATCGTTCCTGAAGGCGCGGGCATCGAGAGAGCACCCACCGCAGCGTTGGCGGGCGGCGACGTCGCGAGCAATGCGGCTACGGTGAGAGCGGTCTTGAGCTCCGAGCATGGCCCGCGCCGCGACGTCGTGATTCTCAATGCCGCCATCGCGCTCTACGTCGCCGGCGCAGCGGACAACCTCGCTGACGGCGCTTCGCATGCGCGTCGCTCGATCGATTCCGGAGCGGCCCATGCGAAGCTTGACACGCTGGTCCGGGAGACCAACCGATGAGTCAGCTCGACGACATCGTGGGGCGCCGCTTGCGCGATGTGCGGCAGCGCAAGGCGCGCGCGCCGATCGAAACGGTGCGCGAAGCCGCACGCCGTCGGCCTCCGAGCCGCCAGTTCGCCCGCGCGCTGTGTAGCGGTGCGCCGTCGATCATCGCCGAGTTCAAACGCTCTTCGCCGTCGGCTGGCCCGATCGATGAGCGGGACCTTGCGACGACTGTGCGCGCATATCAGGCGGGAGGGGCCTACGCGCTCTCCATCCTCACCGAACCTCATTGGTTCGGTGGCGGCCTCGGCGATCTCGTAGCGGCCCGCGAAGCGAGCACGCTGCCGGCGCTGCGCAAAGATTTCATCGTCGACGAGTATCAGATCTGGGAATCGGCGCAAGCCGGCGCAGACGCGATCTTGCTCATCGCGGCGATCCTCACCACAGGCGAGCTGGACGCGTTCCGCGGTATCGCCGAGTCGTTGGGCATGGACGCCCTGGTCGAGGTGCACGACGAGAGTGAGGCTCGGCGGGCGCTGCGCGCCGGCGCGAAGGTCATCGGCATCAACAACCGCGACCTGCGCACTATGCAGGTCGATCTGACGACGGCCCCTCGAGTGCGCCGCGCCTTGCCGGAGCGATGTACAGTGGTCGCGGAGAGCGGTTACCGCAGCGCCGCAGATATAGAGACCTGCGCGCGTGCCGGCATGAACGCAGTGCTGGTGGGCGAGTCGCTCATGCGCGCCGCAGATCCCGTCGCGGCGCTCGAGCGTCTTCGAGGTGTTCCAGTATGATCAAACTCAAGATCTGCGGCATGCAGACACAGGCTGACGTCGAGCTGTGCGCGAGCGCGGGCGCAGACGCGCTCGGGTTCATCTTCGCCGATGGACCGCGCCGGCTCTCGCCCGCGCAGGCAGCGCCGCTCACCAAAGCCGTTCCTACCGGCGTGATGCGCGTCGGGGTTTTCGCGGATTCGCCTCGGGCGCTCATCGAAAAGGCGCTCGCGCTGTGCGAGCTTGACGCGTTGCAGTTCGCAGGCGCGGAGTCGCCGGAGACGTGCGGATCGTTTGGACTACCTACCCTCGTGGTCGCGCGCGATTACGCGCCCGCGCTTGACGTGCTCGCTCGCGCACGCGCGATTGCGCTCATCGCCGACGCGCGCAGTGTGGGACTGTACGGCGGCACAGGAATCCGGCTCAGCGATGCGCTCGCCAGTCGCATCCGCTCCGGCAGCGGAGCGCCGTTCATTCTAGCCGGAGGCCTGACGCCCGACAACGTGGCACACGCGATCCGCACGCTGCGCCCAGACGGCGTCGACGTGCGCAGCGGTGTCGAGCGCAACGGACGCAAGGACCCGAAGCTCGTCACCGCGTTCGCGGAGGCGGTCATGGAGGCATACGGTGTCGCACGGACCTGACGAACGCGGATATTTCGGCCGCTATGGTGGTCGCTTTGTGCCCGAGGTGTTGGTGGAACCGTTGCGGATTCTCGAGCATGCGTTTGCCGAGGCAATCGTAGACGAATCGTTCGTTGCCGAATACCACCGCTTGCTGCGCGAGTACGTCGGGCGGCCGACGCCGCTGACGACCTGCGAAAATCTCACGCGCTCGGTCCGCGGCGCGACGATTGTCCTCAAACGAGAAGACACCAACCATACGGGCGCGCACAAGATCAACAACGCGATCGGGCAGGCACTTTTAGCCAAGCGCATGGGAGCGCGGCGCATCATCGCGGAGACCGGTGCCGGCCAGCATGGCGTCGCCACGGCAACAGCCGGTGCACTGCTTGGCATTCCGGTCGCCGTCTACATGGGGGCAGACGATGTCGAGCGCCAAGCGCTGAACGTCTACCTCATGCGCCTGCTCGGCGCGACAGTCAATACGGTAGAAAGCGGATCGCGCACACTCAAAGACGCCACCAACGAAGCGCTGCGCGATTGGGCCGCGAGCGCGCAAGAAACGTTCTATCTCATCGGCTCCGCGGTCGGGCCGCATCCGTATCCGATGATGGTGCGCGAGTTCGTGCGTGTCATCGGCGACGAGGCGCGCGCGCAAACGCTCGAACGCTTCGGGAAACTGCCCGACCATGTCGTCGCCTGCGTCGGCGGCGGCAGTAACGCGCTCGGCATCTTCAGCGCGTTCCTCGATGATCCGGATGTGCAGCTGTGGGGAGTGGAGGCAGGCGGAGCGGGACCTGAAAGGCGCGGCGCGCATGCAGCGACGCTTGCAGCGGGCGGCGACGGAGTTCTGCACGGCGCCTTGACCAAGGTGCTCCAAGATCGAGAGGGGCAGATCGACGCGACGCACTCGATCGCGGCGGGACTCGATTATCCCGGTGTCGGTCCGCAACACGCGGCGCTACAAGCATCTGGTCGTGCGGGTTACGTCGTCGTGAAGGACGAGCAGGCACGGGAGGCGTTCGAGCTGCTGGCTCGCAGCGAAGGTATCGTGCCCGCGTTGGAGAGCGCTCATGCCGTCGCATACGCCACGATCGTCGCGGCAACGCTTCCGCGCGAAGCGATCGTTCTGGTGAACTGCTCGGGAAGGGGAGACAAGGATGTTGTCCGCTTCGCCAGTGCAGGTTCGCGCGCCGTCGCGGAGCCGTCAGCGTTATTATGATCCGCGAAGCAGAAAGCGTTGGCGCGGTCTTCGCTCGCTGTCACGCACAGCGCAAAGCGGCGTTCATCGCGTTTCTCACCGCAGGGTTTCCGTCGCTCGCGCTCACGCCGCAGCTCATCCGTGCCGCGGCGCATGCGGGCGCGGATATGATTGAAGTTGGCTTTCCTTACTCCGATCCGCTTGCGGACGGCCCGCTTATCGCTGCGTCATCGCAGCGCGCGCTCGCGAACGGCGTGACGTTCGATACGGTGTTGGAACTGGCTATTCGCGCGAACAGTCCGGTCCCGCTCATCGCGTTCTGCTACTATAATCCGCTTTTCGCCCGCGGTTTCGCGCGCTCGGCAGCAGACCTGCGGAGTGCAGGTTTCGCGGGGCTCATCGTGCCGGATCTTCCGCCGGAAGAGGCGGGCGGGCTCATCGACGCGCTCGCAGCACAGGATCTGAGCATCTCGTTCTTGGTCGCGCCGACAACGCCGGTCGCACGGGCGCGTGAGATCGCGCGGCTCTGTAGCGGATTCGTGTACGTCGCGGGCCGGATGGGCGTGACTGGTACCCACGCGCGCCCTCACGAGACGCTGCGCGAACGACTCGACGAATTACGGAAAGCGACCAAAAAGCCGCTCGCGGCTGGTATCGGCATCAGCTCGCCAGAAGACGTCGCTCGCGTCTCGCCATATGCGGACGGAGTCATCGTGGGCAGCGCGCTGATTCAGGCGGCCGGGTCAGGCGATCCGGTGGAAGCGGTTGAGAAGACGTGCGCGGCCTTGTCGCGCGCGCGCCGGCGTCTTACCTAGGCAGTGGTTCGCTGCGCTCCCGTGGTGCAGCGTTCGAGAAGAAGCAGTTCGTACAACTGTGTCCCACGATCGTCCGCAAATGCGAGATCGCACGCGAGCGGGTCGGCGTTTAGAAACGCCGCGGGCGCCGCTTCATCGCCCGGCGCCACCGGCACTGCGTTGCACAGCACAATGTCGCATGTACCGACGTGTTTGAGCGCGACCTCCTTCCACTTCCGTCCAGGATCGGTGGCGACCATCACTGATGCTTTTGGTTTCATCCAGTCGAGTGCAGTCGTGCCCTCGATGACCACGCCTTGCGCACCTTTGGATGCCAGATAGCGCATCGCGGCTTCGACCGCGTCCGGTGCGGCTTCGCGCAAGGAGATGATCCACGCGACCGCAACGGCGCCGGCGTTCGACAGACGCCACGTATCGGTGCCGGGCTTTTTTATCGCACCTTCAGCTGTGATCAAGCGGCTCGGCACTTTGGTTGAAACTGTCTCGCATACACCGCACGACATGCCGCGGCCGCAGATGCCGGCTGCGTCTGCCACCGCAAGTGCGGATGACCCGTGGTCGTGCTCGAGGTCGCGTTCGCCGTCGGCGACGGTTAGCTTGATGGCGCCATAGCGCCGGCCCGCCAACGCACGCAGCGCGATTTCCGACGCGAGCGTTTTGCCGACGCCGGAGTGCGGCCCGCCGACGATTACGACATCCATGGAGGTGGAGTTCGACGCTGGGTCAGCCGACCTTTGGTGCCGCAGCGGCCACGTCAGCCGTCGCCGCGCCTTCGAATCGCTTGAAGTTGTCGGCGAACAGGCGCGCGAGCTCCGCGGCCTTTGCGTCATACGCTGATTTCGACTCCCACGTGGCACGCGGGTCCAGCACTTCGCTCGGCACGCCGGGTACTGCTTTTGGCACCGCGACTTTGAAGACCGGATCCGGCACGAATTCCGCGCTGGCGAGTTGTCCGGAAAGCGCCGCCTTGATCATCGCGCGCGTGTACGGCAGCTTCATGCGTTTCCCGACGCCGTACGGACCGCCGCTCCAGCCGGTGTTCACAAGCCAGCAGTCAACCTTGTGAGCGGCGATGCGCTCGCCGAGGAGTTTCGCGTACGTCATTGGATGGTGCACCATGAACGGCGCCCCGAAGCAATAGGAGAAGGTGGCTTGCGGTTCGGTGACCCCTTTTTCGGTGCCGGCGACGCGTGCAGTGTAGCCGGATAAGAAATGATACATGGCTTGGGGCACAGACATCTTCGAGATCGGCGGCAGCACGCCGAACGCATCGCAGGTGAGCATGACGATGTGGCTTGGATGTCCGGCGCGACCGGACGGCACGGTGTTCGGCACCGAGCTCAATGGATATGCGGCTCTCGTGTTTTCGGTGAGCGACGCATCGGCGAGATCCAGTTCGCGCGTCTGCGGATCGATCACGACATTTTCAAGCACGGTGGCGAATGTACGCGTCGTGGGATAGATCTGGGGCTCTAGCTCCGGCGAAAGGTTGATGACCTTCGCATAACAGCCGCCTTCGAAATTGAAGACTCCGGCGTCGCTCCAACCGTGTTCGTCGTCGCCGATGAGCGCCCGATCGGGATCGGCCGAAAGCGTGGTCTTGCCCGTCCCCGACAGACCGAAAAAGATCGCGACGTCACCAGCGGCCCCGACGTTGGCCGAGCAATGCATCGGCATAACGTTGCGCAGCGGGAGCAAGTAGTTCATGACCGTGAAGACGGACTTTTTGATCTCACCCGCATACGTCGTGCCGCCGATGAGCACCAGCCGGCGCGAGAAATCGAGCATGATGAAGGTTTCGCTGCGCGTCGCGTCGCGCTCGGGAGATGCGAGAAAATCCGCAACGTCCACTACGGCGAACTGCGGCCGAAAACGACGCAGCTCCTCAGCCGGTGGGTCGATGAAGAGATGGCGCGCGAACAGTGCATGCCACGCCTGCGTGGTGACCACGCGTACCGGCAGGCGGTAATCCTCGTCTGCGCCTGCATAGGCATCCGTCACGAAGACATGCTGATCGCGCAAGTAGGCGTCGACTCGACCGAGGAGCGCCTCGAAGCGGTCCATCTCGAACGGCTTGTTGGATTTGCCCCAGTCGATGTGCCCTTCGCTGCTCGGTTCTTTGACGAAGAACTTATCCTGCGGCGACCGGCCCGTGTGTTTGCCGGTGTTCACGACGATCGGCCCGGCGGCGGCGGTGAGACCCTCGCCGCGGCGGATCGCCTCTTCGAAAAGCGCGGGCGCGCTCATGTTGATGTCGGCACCGGCGACTGGGCCGATGCCGAAGGACTCGAGACCGATGGAGGAGCCTGTGATCAAGGCCATCAGAACATGAGCTTTTTCGCGGCGCCGCGGACCCTCCTGCGGTACAAGAAAGAGAGACGCGACCGAAGTCGCGTCTCTTACGGCACCGCGTGACCTTTCGTCCTACGCAGGTTGTGCCGCGGGCACTACCTCGGACTTGGGCTTGCGGGTGATCAACGGCAGTATCGCCGAGATCGTCAGCATGACGGCGATCGGCAAGAACGCGCCGACGTACGATCCGCTGAAGTCCTTCACGCGCGCGGCGATGAGCGGACCGACGATGCCCGCAACGCCCCACGCTGTCAGGATCCAGCCGTAGTTCACGCCGAGGAACTTCGTTCCGAAGTAGTCAGCGTTGAACGATGGCATCGTGCCGAACCCGCCGCCGTAGCAGAGCAGAATGATCGCGAACGCAGTTCCGACCAGCCACACGCTGTGGAAGCCGCCCAGCATATAGAAGATGATCGCTTGGATGCTGAAGATCAGGAAATATGCGGCGTTGCGCCCGATCCTATCGGAGATGGAACCCCAGAAGAAACGGCCCAAGCCATTGAACACGGCGAGAAAACCGTAAATGACGCCCGCTTCTTTTGGAGTGACGCCGGTGAGCTCGCTGAACGCCGGCACTGCGACGCTGATGACCATGATGCCGGCGGTGACGTTCAAGAACAGCATGAGCCAGAGCAGATAGAACTGGACCGTGCCGAACATCTCGCCCGGGGTGTACGAGCGGCCAGCGCTTGCGGCTGCCGCCACCGCGCCCGGTACGGTGTAGCCTTGCGGCGGATTTGCGACCAACGAGCCGCAGAGCACACCAAGGACGAGAAAGACGATTCCCGAGATGACGAACGTCGTCATGATCGACTGGACATTGTCGGGCGTCATGGCGTATTGCGTCGGATCGAACGTCGTGTGACTGGCGATGGCGTCGGCGCGCGCTTTTGCATATGCGCCGGCCTGTTTGGCCGCGGCTGCAAAAGCGGGGATACGCGGAACGATTTGATTGTACACAAACGCGCCTAAGCCGAAGCCCATGACGACCATACCGCTGCCCACGCCGCGCATGTCAGGGAACCATTTCGTGACGGTCGCGACCGGCGTGATATATCCCATCCCTAACCCGAGTCCGCCGATCACACCGTAGGTAGCCCAGATCCACCAGGAGCCGAAGTGTGTCGTGCCGAGGCCGGCGAGAAGCACGCCGACGCCCCAAAACGCGGCACCCGTCATGATGACCCGCCGCGGGCCCACGCTATCTTGCCAGCGTCCCCCGATGACGGCGCCGACGCCGAGGAAGAAGATCGCCAGTTCGAACGTGATCGCAGTCGTCTGCGAGTTCCATCCGAAGCTTGCGATGAGCGGTTGTGTGAAGAGACTCCAGGAATAGACCGTTCCGAGGCACATCATGACGATGACGCCGGCGACGGCAATAGCCCAACGATTCACCCTTTGCACCTCCGCGAATGAAGTATGAATGGAAAACTGGGAAGGCGACGTGACGTCGCCACCCGCGCTCGCGGGCGATGTTCCCCGACAAGCGGGGGCACCCTCTGAGTTGTTCCCAAGATGGCGGCTTATCCACAAGAACCACTTGGCGTTCGCACGGCGCTCACAACCCGTCCACAAGGTCGCGCTGGGCAGATGCTGAAATAGAAAGACCGAACATGTGTTTGCCTAGGCCTCGATGAGCAAAAGCTTCGTCCATCTTCACGTCCACAGCGAGTACTCGCTGCTCGACGGTGCGTGCCGCGTGGGCGACTTGGTGCACGCTGCCGCTGAACGCTCGATGCCGGCGCTTGCTCTGACTGACCACGGCGTGCTCTATGGCGCGCTCGAATTCTATTTCGCCGCCAAAACCAAGGGCATCAAGCCGATCATCGGCTGCGAGATGTACGTCGCGCCGCGCGGCCGCCACGATCGCACAACGCGCGACGAATACCATTTGAGCGTGCTCGCGGTCGACCGCCAGGGCTATCAGAACCTGCTCAAGCTCGTCTCCGCGGGATTCCTCGAAGGTTACTACTACAAGCCGCGCGTCGATCTGGAGCTGCTGGCCGCTCATCAGCAAGGGCTCGTCGTGCTTTCGGGCTGCCTCGGAGGTGGCGTCCAGCAGGCGCTCCTGAACGATAATGTCGCCGGCGCCCGCGCGATGATCCGCGACTATCAGGCGATCTTCGGCAACCGCTACTTCCTCGAACTTCACCATCACCACATGCCCGCGGAAGATAAAGTGCGCTCGTCGCTGATCGAACTGTCGCGGGAGCTGGGCGTGCGCACCGCCGCAACCAACGACTCGCACTATCTGGCACGAGAAGACGCTCCCGCTCACGATGTGCTGCTCTGCATCGGAACCGGACGGCTCGTGTCTGACGGCGATCGCCTGCGCTTCGACGGGGACGATTTCTACTTCAAGAGCGCCGAGGCGATGCGCGAGCTGTTCGCCGATGTTCCCGAGGCGTGCGATGCCACGCTCGACATCGCGGAGATGGCGGAGCTTGACCTTGAGTCCAAGTCGTTCGCGCTCCCGACCTTTCCTCTGCCCAACGGAGAGACGGACCAATCCAGCTACCTGCGCGCGCTGTGCATGCGCGGCCTGACCGAGCGCTACGGCTCGCCGACGCCAGCCCAGTTGGACCGGCTCGAGTACGAGCTGGGCATCATCGAGCGCATGGGTTACGCGTCTTACTTCCTTATAGTATGGGATTTCATACGCTATGCCCGCGAACGGGGGATCCCGGTAGGGCCTGGCCGAGGCTCGGCGGCGGGCAGCATCGTCGCCTACGCGCTGCGCATCTCGGACGTCGATCCGCTGCGCTACAACCTGTTCTTCGAGCGCTTTCTCAACCCCGACCGCATTTCGATGCCGGACATCGACACAGATTTCTGCTTTGAGCGGCGTGACGAAGTCATTGAATACGTGCGCCAGAAGTACGGCGCCGACCGCGTCTCACAGATCGTGACCTTCGGCACCATGGCGGCGCGCGCGGCTGTCCGCGACGTCGGACGAGTCATGAGCCATCCGCTCATCGAGGTCGACCGGATCGCCAAGCTCATCCCGAACGTGCCCACGAATCCCGTCTCCATCAAGCAGGCGATCGACAGCGTGCCGGAGCTGAATTCGATCTATCACCACGATCCGCGCGCGCATCAACTGCTCGACACGGCGATGCGTGTCGAAGGGCTGGCGCGCCACGCATCGACGCATGCAGCCGGCGTCGTGATCGCACCCGGCCCGGTCACCGAGTACGCGCCGCTCGTTCGCCTCGGTGACGATGACGTCAACACGCAATACTCGATGGATTGGGTCGAAAAGGTCGGCTTGCTCAAGATGGATTTCTTGGGTTTGCGTACGCTCACGGTGATCGAGCGCGCGTCTGCCGAGATCCGCACGGCCGACCCGTCGTTCCGCATCGAAGACATCCCGCTCGACGACGCGTCGACCTATGCGCTGCTCTCGTCCGGCCACACAACCGGCATCTTCCAACTTGAGAGCGCGGGCATGCGGCGCTACATCGCAGAGCTCAAGCCGACGTGCATCGAGGACGTCATCGCGATGGTCGCGCTTTATCGCCCCGGTCCGATGGACTGGATCAACGACTTCATCGCCGGCAAGCATGGGCGTCGCACGATCACGTACCTCCATCCGAAGCTTGAGCCGATCTTGGCTGAGACATACGGGATCGCGGTCTACCAGGAACAGGCGACGCAGATTTGCCGCGATCTCGCCGGTCACACATTTGCGCAAGCGGACGAGATGCGCAAGGTCATCGGCAAAAAGATCAAAGAGAAGATACCCGCCGAACGCGAGAAGTTCATCAACGGTTGCGTGCGCAGCGGCATCGACGAACAGCTCGCGACCAAGATCTGGCAGTTCATCGAACCGTTTGCGGGTTATGGATTCAACAAAGCGCACTCCGTCTGTTACGGGCTGCTCGCGTACCGGACCGCCTGGTTAAAAGCCAATCATCCGCTGGCGTTCATGTCAGCGCTGCTCTCGTCGTTGAAGAACAACGCGGACAAGGTGGCGGAATACCTCGCTGAGTGCGCCGTCATGAAAGTCCCGATCAAGCCGCCCGATGTCAACGAGTCTGGCACCGACTTCACCGTCGCCGGCGAAGCGATTCGCTTCGGCCTCGGCGCAGTCCGCAACGTAGGCGAAGGTGCGATCGCCGAGCTGATCGACAAGCGCTCGCAAGCGCCCTTTGTATCGCTCGCAGATCTGTGCGCGCGCGTCGACGGGCGGCAAGTGAACCGTCGCGTACTCGAATCGCTGATCAAAGCAGGCGCGCTCGACAAGTTCGGTGGCCGCGCCGCTCTGCTGGCAAGTCTCGACAGCGCGCTCGACTACGGACAGCAGATCGCGCAGGAGCGGGATCTCGGTCAGACGTCGCTGTTCGGCGGCGACGGCGCCTCGCATCTGCCGCCGCCAGGACTGCCGACCGTGACGGAGATGAGTCCGGCGCAACGGCTCGCGTTAGAGAAGGAAGCGATCGGCGTCTACATCTCGGGCCACCCGCTCGCCGACAAGGTCGATGAGCTGGCGCGCCGCACGACGTCGACGATTGCCGCGCTGCAGGAGACGACCGAGGATGACGTCGTCTGGGTGGGCGGCGTGATCACGTCAGCGCGGCGCGTGATCACCAAGAGCGGCGATCAGATGCTGATCGCGCGGCTTGAGGACCAGACCGCGGCAATCGAAGCGGTGGTTTTTCCCAAGTGGTACGCTGAGCTCGCACCGCTATTCAACGCGGACGCGATCGTCGTCGTCAAGGGTCGCGTGAAAGAGCGGCGCGCGCTCGGAAGACCCGCGGCTGTCGCCGCGCCGACAGGCGACACGGGCGAGGACGAACGGCCGGAGCTGACGCTGCAAGCGATCGAAGCGTGGGCGCTCGACAAGGCGCGCGTCTTAAGCACCGCGCCGACGGAAAGGCTCGTTCGTCCGGCCGCGACGTCCTCATCGAACGGCGTGCCGAGGCTTGCGCTGCACATCCGCATGCGCGGTGATGATGACGATGCCGCGCGCCTAACGCGCCTGCGCGACGTTGTCCTCGCCGCAGGGACCGGTGACGGGCGGATCGTGCTACATTCCGCGGCGGACGCGGAAAGCCGTGCGCTCGCACGGACGCTTCTAATCACAGGCGAACTGCGCGCCGAGCTTGCACAAGTCTTCGGGATCGACAACGTCTGGGAAGGCGCGGCGTGAAGCCGCCGGCGCTGATCGCGATCGACCTCGACGGTACGCTCATTGGGCCCTCGCTTCAGATCGACGACCGCGACCGCGAGGCGATCGCGCAAGCTGCAGCACGCGGCAGCGCGATCTGTCTCGCCACCGGCCGCCTCTTCGCAGCGGCCCGACCCTTCGCGGCTGCGCTCAGCTTGCGTGCTCCCATGATCGTGCTCAACGGCGCGGCGGTCTATGACGTACCAAGCGGTGCTCTGTTGGCGGCAACGCCACTCGCGGCGCACACGGCGCTGCGTGCATACGACGCGCTCAAAGCGAACGGCTTTCACCTCCAGCTTTATTTCGGCGATTCACTCTACCTCGACGAGCTCGACGATCGAGCTCGCGGTTACCTCGAGCTGTCGCGTGTCGAGCCGGTGATGGTCGCCGACTTGCGGCCGCTGGTCGACGGCGCGCCACCGGGCGAAGTCGGGCCCATGAAAGTGCTCGCCATCGACTCCCCCGCGCGTGTCGAGGCGTTCATCCCAACACTTGCAGCGCAGCTCGGCGACGCCGCAACGGTTTTCAGAAGCCAGCGCAACTTTCTCGAAGTCACCGACCCCGAAGCCGACAAGGGCCACGCGCTCTCGCGCTTGGCGCGAACGATGGGCCTCGAGCAGGGAGATATCGCAGCGATCGGTGACTCGGATAACGACGTGCCGATGTTCCACGCGGCCGGCCATTCGTTCGCGGTCGCCAATGCGACGCCCGCGGCTCGGGGCGCTGCACAGCGCGTGGTCGCTGCTCAAGACCGAGGTGGCGTCGCCGAAGCGCTGCAGCTACTCATGAACGGGCAGACGGTTGCCTAAGCCGCGTAACGCGAGGTCGCATCCACGGCGCAACGGCACCAGCGGACGTAGCATCGCGATCTGGGCGTTGGCGCTCGCGTTGATCGGGGCCGCGGCTTACGGCGGCATGGCGTTGGCTGCCGACCCCCGTCTTGCACTCGATGACGTGTCGGTCGAAGGCGCACACCGAGTCGCCGTCGCCGACATCATCGCGGCAGCAGCGCTCCCGCACGGACGAAATGTTTGGCTGTTGGACACGGCTTCGGCTTCGCGCGCGGTCGAACGGCTGCCGTGGATCGCTTCAACGAAGATCTCGCGTGCTTGGCCCAACATGGTGACGATCGTCGTCTCGGAGCGCGTGCCCATAGCGCGCGTTGCGCTGGGCCGCAGTGACTTCGAGCTGGTGGACATCGACGGGCGTGCGCTTGGTCCAGCTTCTGACGCGAGCGACCAGGCTTTGCCCGCTCTGACGGTGGCGCCGCTGCCGCCGGACGCCGGCACCGCGGGCGCACAGCTCGGAACGACTGTGGTGGGTCAATCGCTCGATGCGATTCGACAGTTGACCGCGCTTGGAGTCCATATGACGGAAATCCGCGATGAGCCGGTCATGGGGCTGCGTGCGTTCACGCAAGCCGGCTTGTGGGTCGTATTCGGTGACCTCGATGATCTGAACCATAAGGTCGCATTGTACGAAGCGATCAGCAAACGCATCTCGCAACCAAGTGCGGTCGAGTACATCGACGTGCGCAGCACGGCCGCACCGACTGTCCAATATCGATGAGAAAAAAACGCGTTGGCAAAAGAGGGAACGCGTGGCTCGCTTTGAATGCGTTCCCATCACAACGAGTGCGGCGACCTTTGGGTCGCCGAACGCGTTCTTTGACCAGGTTATCCACATCCCGTGTGCACAACGCTCCGGCAGTTGTGCACAACCGCGTAACTCCTGTGGAGAAATCCGCTTTTGGCGCGTAGCGACATCATCGCCGGTCTCGATATCGGCACGACGAAGACCGCCGCGGTCATCGCGAGTCAAACGCCGCAAGGCGCGATGGACATCATCGGCTTTGGCGCGGCGCCGTCGCTCGGGCTGCGCAAAGGCGTCGTCACCGACCTCGAGGAGACGGTGAAGTCCATCGAGGCGTCGATTGAGACCGCCGAGCGCATGGCGGGCGTGAGCATCGCGTCCGCGTACGTGGGCGTCACCGGCGAACACGTGCGGTCGCTGAATACGCACGGCATCATCGCCGTGGCCGGAGACGAGAACGAGGTGGCTCCGATCGACGTCAAGCGCGTGGTCGATGCGAGCACGATCATCAACGTTCCGGCCGATCGCCAGATCATCCATACGTTGCCGCGCGAGTTCGCCGTCGACGGTCAGAACGGGATCACCGACCCGGTCGGGATGGCCGGCGGCAGGCTGGAGGTGGACACGCACGTCGTCACCGCCGGCACGTCATTCGTCACGAACGTGCTCAAGTGCGTGCATCGTGCGGGCATCGAGCCCGTCGGCGTGATCTTCGAGCCGCTCGCGTCGGGAGCCGCAGTGCTTTTGCCTGAAGAGCGCGACGCTGGCGTCGTGCTGCTCGACATCGGCGGCGGCACGACGGATCTTGCGGTGTATTGGGGCGGCGGGGTGTATCATACGTGGACGGTGCCGGTCGGCGGCAACATCGTGACCAATGATATCGCGCTCGGGCTCAAGACGAGTTTCGCTGAAGCCGAGAACATCAAGCACGTCTACGGCACGGCCGATCTGTCGCTCGATCTCGATCAAGAGACGTTCGAAGTCAAGTCGCTGTCAGGTCGCACCAGCCGCGCCGCTTCAAAGCACTTCTTGCGGCAGATCATCGTCGCGCGCATGACGGAGATCTTCAAGCTCGTGCGCGCCAACCTCGCCGAGAACTGCCCGCCCGAGGTCATGCTCGCCGAGCTGGTCTTGACGGGCGGTGGGGCCTGCTTGAGCGGCATCGACGGACTCGCGTCAGATTATTTCGATTTGCCGTCGCGCATAGGGTATCCGATGCACGTCGGTGGTCTTACAGAAACGATCAAGAACCCGGCGTATGCCACCGCAGTCGGGCTCGTGCTTTTCGGCGCCGCCGGGGACGGCGCCAAGCCGGAGCGCACGAATGGTCGCGGCACATGGTCGCGTGTCGCGACGTGGGTGGGTCAGGTCTTCAGGCTATAGCCAGGGGGATAGAGGAATGACTGAACAGCCGCGGCGTTACGTGCCGGAACACATGGCGAGCATCAAGGTGATCGGGGTCGGCGGCGGCGGCTGCAATGCCGTCAACCGTATGGTCGACTCCGGCATCAGAGGCGCCGAATTCTACGCCATCAACACCGACGTCCAAGCGTTGAAGAACTCGCGCTCGGAGAATACGCTGCAAATCGGTCAGAACCTCACGCGCGGCTTGGGCGCGGGCGCCGACCCGGAGATCGGCCGGCAAGCAGCTGAAGAATCGAAAGAAGACGTTGCGATGCTCGTTGAGGGCGCCGATCTCGTCTTCATCGCCGCCGGGATGGGCGGCGGAACGGGGACCGGTGCGTCGCCGATCATCGCCGAGATGGCGCACGGTGCGGGCGCGCTGACGGTCGGCGTCGTCACCAAGCCGTTCGGTTTCGAGCTGCGCAAGCGCGCGCAGATCGCCGAGCGCGGCATTGCAGACCTCGAGCAGAAGGTCGACACGCTGATCGTCATCCCCAACGACCGGCTCTTGTCGATCATAGAGAAGCGCACCCCGCTGACCGAGGCCTTCCGCAGCGCCGACGACGTGTTGCGTCAGGGCATCCAGGGCATCACCGACCTGATCACGCAGCCCGGCTTGATCAACCTTGACTTCGCCGACGTGCGCCGCGTCATGACCGACGCCGGCTCGGCGCTGATGGGGATCGGCAAGGGGTCCGGTGAGAATCGCGCAGCCGACGCGGCGCAAAAGGCGATCTCGAGCCCGCTGCTTGAGGCGACCATCGACGGTGCGCGCGGCGTGATCTTCAATATCTACGGCGGACCCGATCTGTCGATGTACGAGGTCAACGAAGCGGCCGAGCTGATCAGCAAGGCGGTCGATCCCGATGCCGAGGTCATCTTCGGCGCGACGATCGAGGAGAACATGAACAGCGAGGTGCGGGTGACGGTGCTCGCGACCGGCTTCGGATCGCGCGCGAGAGAACGGACACGCGTTCTCGGCGTCGGCGAGATCGAAAAGGTCAAGCCGGTGAACATGGACGAGATCGAAGTACCTGCGTTCTTGAGGTACTCACGCTAAGCGCGCCAAGGGGCGAGCACGTAGCGGCAGCCGGCGGCCCCGCGTTCGAGGTCGCCGGCGATCTCGGCACCGGCATCCGGATACAGCGCGAGACGCCGCAGGTCTGCAAGCGGATGCCATGCGCATTCGGCGACGCGCGCGTCAAGGGACGCGCCGACCGGACCGCGCAGCGCTGCTTCAAACACCAGCTGCACCACGTGACGAGCGCCCGAAGGCGCTCTGGTTTCGACCACATAGCGAAAAACGCCGACGTCGCAATCGACGCCGGCCTCTTCGCGCACTTCTCGTCGCAACGCCGCAGCGGCCGATTCTCCCGGCTCGACGCCTCCTCCCGGCAACAGATGGGCGACGTGCTTGCCATGCATGTGCTTGGCAAGCAAGACCTGTCCGGCATGGACGCACAGCGCGGCGACTCGAACGCGAAGCATGATACCCCAATCGCTTGTCGCCCAATCACGGAGGTTCCTCGATGAAAGCGGTATGCAGCGAATGCATCGATGTCGGCTTGCCCGTCGCCCGCGTGTATGGCTTCGTCGCCGATCTTGCGCGCTGGCCGTTGTGGCTGTCGTTTGTCGTCTGTGCGCAGCAGAAGGGCGAGCCGTTGCGCGAGCTTGCGTTCGAGCAAGAGCTGGACATCTGCATGCAGCGCGGCAAGCGGCGCTGGCGCGAATCGTTCGACGTCGTGCGCTGCGTGCCCAACGCTTTCTTGTGGCTCGAGGGCAGTCTCTCCGCGGCGCGCCGCCTCGAATTCCGCTTCGAACAGCGGCGGACCGGCACGCGCGTGCACTGTTCGATCGGGTATCCGATGTACGGCGGCGGACTCGGCGCGCTGCGCGATGCGCTGTTCGAGCGGCGCACAGTCGCGCACGAATTGGCGCGCTCGCTAATGACGCTGCGCACCGCGCTTGAAGACGTCGAACACATCGAAGAAGGTATGCCGTTCGGGAAGGCCAATCAACCGCTTCCCG
The DNA here is from genome assembly GCA_035654355.1 of Binatus sp. (SeqCode). Lineage (GTDB taxonomy): Bacteria > Vulcanimicrobiota > Vulcanimicrobiia > Eremiobacterales > Eremiobacteraceae > JAFAHD01. The sequence continues at coordinate 24,416 of DASRXC010000093.1, read as the reverse complement.
CCTGATGCCCACCTATGATTATCGCTGCAAGCAGTGCGGAAAGATCCACGAGATCCAGCACGGCTTTCATGACCCTCGGCCAACGACGTGCCCGTCCTGCGGCGGGCCGCTCGTCCGCGTTTTCCATCCGGTCGGCGTCGTGTTCAAGGGCTCCGGTTTTCACAAGACCGACTACGCGAGCGGCAGCGTGAAGAAGGAGTCGGGAGAGGCGGCGGCAGGCAAGAGCGAGACCACATCGGCGCCCGCAGCGGACACGTCGAAGAGCGAAAAACCGGTGAGCGGGTCTAAAGCCGCCGCTCCACCAGCGCCGGCGAAACCGGACAAGAAACCGTCGGAATCGAGCGGATCATGATCCATTGGATCGGCATCGGTTTTGTGATCGTCGCGCTGCTCGTCATCGTCGCGATCGTCGTATCGGCGGCGCTACAGTTCCGTGCGGTTGCGCGCGCCGCTGCCAAGCTTCGGTCGCACCCGCTTTTCGAAAGCGACTGGCGCGCGGCACAGGCGCTCAAGGTGCAGCGGGTGCGAGACGGCAGTGAGCAGTTGCGCAACGACCTTGCGCGTCTCGGGCCGGCGCTCGCATCGCTCGCTCTCGCGCTTTACGAACTCGGCGCGCTCGCGTACCGCCCATCGCCGTCCATCGAGCGCGTCATGCGCCACGGTATTCCGTGGCTTTCAGGTCTCTTGCGCCCCCGTCCGCAGCAAAGGTAGCATTTTCGCGCGCCGGCAAACCGCACCACACGAATTTGCGCCACATCAGAAAAACGCGCTAGCAAAACAGCGTCGCAAGAGCAAGCTGCGCGGCCGCTATCATTTACGTTGGTTCGACAGCCTGCTAGGCACGTGGCAAGTTGGAGGTCTCATCGCCGCTGCGCAGCTCCAGCGTGGCTTGGCCGTGCGCCTCGAGCGTAAGAGTTTCTGGATCGTCGAGCTTGATCAGGAGACTTGAAACGCGGCGTGCCACCGCTTTTCGAAATCGGGGAATGACGTCGCGATGCAATCCGCGTCCTCAATAAGGATCGGCGCTTTCGCCGCGGCAGCCAAAACTGCGGCGGTCAAACCGATGCGGTGATCGCCGCCGGTGGAAATAGATGCCGGTGGGCGTAGTGGCCGGCCCCCGCGCACGGCGATGCCGTCGGGCAATTCGCTGACGGACACGCCGAACGCGCGCAACAGCTCGATGGTCGAGCTGATACGGTCGGATTCCTTGGTCCGCAGCTCCGTGGCACCGCGCACGGTGAACGAACCGGCGGCGGTCGCAGCCAAGGCGCAAAGCAACGGGATCTCATCGATCAAGTTCGCGACGCGCGCGGGGTCGAGCGTGACGTTGTGCAGCGGTGCCGCCGAGGAAACCTCGATGTCCGCAACCGGCTCGCCGTGATGCATCGCAAGACCACGGATCGAGATGTGCGCCCCCATATCGCGCATCACGTCCAGCGCCGCAGTGCGCGTCGGGTTGATACCGGTCGCGATGAGCGAGATGCGGCTTCCCTGGAGACACGTCGCGGCCGCGGCGAAATAGGCGGCCGCTGAGACGTCGCCGGGAACGGCATATTCTCCGATCCCGCGCAGTTCGGAAGCCCGAACCGTTGCGCGCAGGCCGTTCGTGTCGATCGCCGCACCCATTGCGCTGAGCATAAGCTCGCTGTGATCGCGGCTTTGTGCGGGGCTGACGATGGTCGTCGTTCCCTTCGCTCTCAAACCTGCGAGCAGGAGCGCGGTCTTGACCTGCGCAGACGGGACCGGCATCTCGTACGAGATGCCGCGCAGCGGCTTCGACGAAGATGCAAAGGAGATCGGCGCCGTGCCACGCTCGCTGCACCGGATGTCCGCGCCCATGTCGCGCAGCGGTGCCGCGACGCGTTCCATGGGCCGCGCACGTAGGCTCTCGTCGCCATCGAGAACGGCGTTGATGCGGCCTGCGAGCGCGCCGGCGAGCACGCGCATCGTGGTGCCGGAGTTCCCGCAGTCGATCGTTCGCGCCGGATCGCGTAGGGTGTTGCGGCCCTCGATGCGGATGCGCGCGTCATCTTCCTGGACTCCGACGCCCAAGACGTGCACTGCGTTGATGCTCGCGCGCACGTCGTCGCCACGGTTGATATTCAGGATCGACGTCGCACCCGTCGCGATCGCGCTGAACAGGACGATGCGATGCGAGATCGATTTGTCGCCCGGCACCTCGATGGGTCCCGCGAAGCGCTGAGGCGCGCGCAATCGCATCGAGCTCATAACATCAACCTTGCGAACGGCGCGTGTCCGCACCTGCGTCGGATGTCTCCCAATGCTACACGTGCGCCATCGCGTTGAACAGGAGAAGGCGAAGGTCCATGAATAAGACTCGAAGCGCCCATGAGCACCCCGGCGACCTCCAGCGTGTCACTGCACACGCTGCGCTACACAAGTCTGATTTCGGCGCTCTTCGCATTCGCGCTCGTCATCTGGGGCGGCATCGTGCGCATCAACGGCGCCGGCATGACGTGCCCGGATTGGCCGCGCTGCCGCGGCGTCTGGTTTCCGGCGCTCAACGATCCGGTTGTCTACGAGTGGACGCACCGGCTCGGCGCTCCCGTGCTTACACTGCTGATCATCGCTACGTTCGTCGCGGCCTGGCGCGCGCGCCGCGAGCGGCCGGCTTCTTGGCGGGCGGCATGGGTTGCGGCCGGTTTGCTGGTCGCGCAGATCATCGTCGGCGCGTTGACGATCGAGTACGCCAATAATCCGCCGAGCGTGGCGGCGCACCTTGGTGTGGGTATCGCCACGTTCGTCAGTCTGCTCGTCGTGTGGTACACCGCGATACGCGATCCACGCGAGGCAACACCTCAGCCAACGGCGTCAGCGTATATCCTTTCGCTGGTTTTCGGCCGACTGGCAGTGTCGGCCGCGATCGTCACATTCGCAGCGATACTTGCCGCCGGATACATGAGCGCGTCTAATGACGGGTTGGCGTGCACGGGATTCCCGCTGTGCAATGGCTGGGGACCGCCGGTGAGCGTTGCGCAGCAGATCCACATGGGCCACCGGGTGCTTGCCTACCTCGCGTTCTTTCTGATCTTTGTGGTCTTCCTGAGCGGCGGGCGCTCACGCGACGCTCGGATTCGCGCATTCTGCTGGACCGCCTTCGGTCTTGCCATCCTGCAAGTCGGTCTAGGCGTCGCGACGATCGTCTCCGGCCTCGCGCCGGCGCTGCGCTCGATTCATCAGGCGAACGGCGCGTTGTTGTTCGCGACCCTCGTCCTGCTTTCGTTCGAAGCATACGCCGCCGCACGTGCGCCGTCGTCACTTCCTTCGGCGACGAGTCCATCCTCGAACGCGACGGTCGCCCAGCCCGCCAGCAGTCCGGTGCAGCGCGCATGAGCACCGCTGCGCTCGCGGCAGGTGGAGTCGGTTCGCGCCTGCGCGACTACATCGCGCTGACCAAACCGAACGTCATGTCGTTGCTGCTATTCACGACGCTCATGTCCATGTTGATCGCCGCACGCGGGCTACCACCGCTGGCGCTCGTAGTGTGGACGATGCTCGGCGGCGCGCTCGCGGCCGGCGCGTCGGGTGCGATGAACATGTACTTCGACCGCGACATCGATGCTGCGATGACGCGGACGCGCTCGCGTCCGGTTCCCGCGGGCAGGATCGCACCGGTACATGCGCTGCTGTTTGGGATCGCTTTGGCGGTCGCGTCGTTCGCCGTTCTGGCGCTCGCCGTCAATCTGCTGTCTGCGCTGCTGGCGCTCGCCGGCATCATCATCTACGTCGGCGTCTACACGCTGTGGCTAAAGCGAACCAGCGTTCAGAACATCGTCATCGGCGGCGCAGCGGGTGCGATTCCGCCACTGGTCGGCTGGGCGGCGGTGACCGGACGGCTTGACATGACTGCGGCGCTCTTGTTCCTCATCATCTTCGTGTGGACGCCGCCTCATTTTTGGGCGCTTGCGCTGATCGCGAAAAACGAGTATGCGAAGGTCGGCGTACCGATGATGCCGGTCGTGCGAGGCGAAACGACGACGAAACGGCACATCGTCATTTATAGCATCGCCCTGGTAGCGCTTACCATCGCATTGACGCCGCTCCACGTCATGGGAACGTTCTATCTCGTCAGCGCGCTGCTGCTCGGCGCGCTCTTCCTGCTTCTCGCAACGCGCGTCGCACGCGAGGGTTCCATCGCCGCCGAGCGGGCGATGTACAAGTACTCCATGCTCTATCTCGCGCTGCTCTTCGGCGCCATGGTCATCGACCGATTCGGGCGTGGACCGGGAGCGTGACGTCGTCAAGCTAACCCGAATCCTCCCGCCCCTCGCGCTCGGCATGTTCATGCGAGCGCTGCAACTGACGATCATCGCGCCTTCTCTTTGGGCGATCGCCCACTCGCTGCGAGCAGGCATCGCCGACCTCGGCTGGGTCATCGTCGCGTATGCCACCGGATCCCTCATCGCGCAGCCTCTGGCAGGCCGGCTTTCCGACGCCAAGGGCCGCAAGCGCATCTTCTTGATCGCGATCGCGCTGTTCGCGCTCGGCTCGCTCGCCTGCGCGCTCTCAACGTCGCTCGCGATGCTCGTCGCCGGGCGAGCGGTCCAATCGCTTGGCGCGGGCGCCGTCGCGCCGACGGCGACGGCGATTATCGGCGACAGCGTTCCCGAGGACAAACAAGGCGGCGCTCTCGGTCTGATCTACGGTTCGTTCGCGCTCGCGGCAGTGATCGGCTCGGTCGTCGGCGGCGCGCTGGTCGACACAGGCGTGCGCCTGCATATGGAATTTCCGTGGCAACTCATCTTTTGGATCAACGTGCCGCTCGCGCTCGGCACGCTTGCGCTCGGCCTTGGGTTGCCTGCCGATCGCACAGCGCCGACCCGAGTAGGCTTCGATCCCCTTGGCATCGTGTTGATCGCAGCGTTCGCTGCGTGCGTGATGGAGGCCGGGGCTCTCACATCAGCGGCCGCACCGATATGGCTCGCGGCGGCGGCCGGGTGCATTGTCGCGCTCGGCGCATGGGAACGCCGCGCTCCGCAGCCTCTCATCGACCCAGAGCTGCTGCGCAGGCCGGGTCCGGTACTCGTCTACACCATCGCGTTCGCGTCAGCGATACCCATATTCTCGGTAACGATCTATTCGGCTGCGTACTACATCGCACAATTCCGCGTGAATGCAGCGCAGGCGGGTATCGCGTTGCTGTTCCTCGCCGTGCCGTTGGGCATCGGGCAAGGCGCGGGTGGACGTCTGCTCAACCGCTTCGGAGCAAAAGCGATGCTGGCGGGCGGCATCGGCGTGCTTGCGGGCGGACTGGCCTGTCTCGCACTGCTGCCGAACGTATGGGAAGTCCGCGCCGGCCTTGCGCTGTGCGGCCTTGGCATGGGACTTGCGACGGCGCCGCCCAATGTTCTGATCTATCGTTACGTCGACTCGCCCAAACGGGGCGCGGCGACGGGTCTGCTCACGATGTTTGCGAGTTCCGGCGCGATCACCGCGCCGGCGCTCGTCACCGCGATTCTCAATCGCGGTTCTGACGCGGCAGTGCAGCTGCGAGCGGAGTACCTTATCGCGCTCGTGGTGGCGCTCGCATGTATGCCGTTGTCGATGTTGCTGCCCGCCGCGGCCCCCGCGGAGCCGAGGGAAAACGGCGCCGCTGCGTTAAGTCGACCGTCCGCTGTGAGCGGTTAACGCGCGCCGAAGTGGCGGAACTGGCAGACGCACGCGACTCAAAATCGCGCGAGGTCACCCCTCATGTGGGTTCGATTCCCACCTTCGGCATTCGTATACTTCTCCCGAGTCGGCTTCGTGTTTGCACCACTGGCGACAAAGGACGCGAAATGGCGGATTGGGTGGATCCGCTTTGCTCGCGGCTCCACGCGGGTGGTCGGGCGCTGCGATGAGCCGGTCATCGTCCCCCCGCGCCCGCACGGTGACGAGACTGACGTCGCGTTTGCAGCCTCGGCGCTAACAGACGGAGGCCTCGTTCGCCTTTACTACTCCGTGGCCGATCAGTTCATGGTTCGGGCGACGCTGCGGCCGCATTAGCCGGCCGTTCCGCAGTATGACAAAAGCGTCATCGCCCGCCGAGGATGGCCCGGAGGCGCCGTGTAATCGCCGGAGCAGGAGACGCTAGTTGAACGAGACGCGTAAACAACCGCTGCTCGACAGTACGTTCTGGTCGGTGACGGTGCTCTTGACCGTCATCAGCGGTCTGCTGATGTGGGGCGTTGTGATTTTCCCCATCGAGGACTGGCTGCCCGAAGCATCGTCGGTCGCCGCGCACATCGACTTCCTGTTCCGCTTCATGGCATTCTTCGGCGTACCGATCCTGGTGTACGTCAGCGGCTATATCATTTATTTCGCTTGGCGCTACCACATCCGCAAGGGTGACAGCCGCTTAGCCGTCGGGTCGCCGATCCACGACCACCCAGGGCTCGAGGCGGCGTGGACCATCGTTCCCTCCATTATAATGCTCATCTTAGGTGTGCTCAGTTATATCGTGATGCCCAAGTACTATCTCGCAAGCGCCTCCAGCGTTGCGACGATCGAAGGGATCGGGCACACGTTCTACTTCGAATTCCGCTATCCGGGCCTAGCGCAGAGCGTTGACAACGATCTCCATCTGCCCGTCAACAAGGAAGTGACGATCTACCTGACGTCAGATGAAGTGGACATCCGCAACGCCGTCATCCACTCGTTCTGGGTTCCGGAATTCCGAGTCAAGCAAGACATGATTCCAGGGATGATCGTGCCGATTCACATCACGCCGGTGAAGGAAGGCACCTTCCGCATCATATGTACGGAGTTCTGCGGCGTCGGACACTCCGATATGGTGGGCAGGGTCGTCGTCCAGTCGCAAGCCGACTTCGACACGTGGTTCAAGACCGAACAGCACATGCAGACCCAAGGCGCGACCAAAGGTGTGACGATCTCGATCACCGGCGGCAACGCGACAGCCGGCGGGCAGCTCTTCGCAGCTAAGTGCACCACCTGCCACAGCACTGGCGCGTTCGACGAGCGCAAGGTCGGTCCCGGACTTGGGAATTTGTTCCACGACACGAACCATCCGAAGCTTGTCACGGGCAAGCCGGCGAACCCCGACGACGTCGCCGACATCATCGAGCACGGATTCAGCGGCGATCTCGGCACGATGCCCAACATGCAGGTCAATCAGCTCACGGACAAAGACATCGCGAACCTGATCGCATACCTCGAGTCGTTGCATAAATAGGATAATCGCTGCATAAATAAGGATAGAAGAAGGACGAACCGGCTCCATGACGATCTCTGAGCTCCAGCGCGAAGCCAGCCACGCGCACATCCACCCACCGCCGCAAGGCTTTGTCTCGCGCTATGTGATCAGCTTCGACCACAAGGTGATCGCGGTCCAGTATTTCATCACCAGCGGCTTGTTCTTCGTTCTGGCTGGATTGTTGGCCGAGTTGATCCGCGTGCAGCTCTTGCAATCCCACAACACGCTGCTTTCCGCTCAGACGTTCGCCAACGCATACAGCGTCCACGGTTCCGCGATGGTATGGCTCGTGATCATCCCGGTGCTTACCGGCGGTTTCGGCAACCTCGCGATGCCGCTGATGATCGGAGCGCGCGACGTCGCATTCCCGTGGCTCAACATGTTCAGCTTCTGGCTGTTCCCGCCGGCCGGCATTCTCGTCTTCTTGAGCTTCCTCTACGGCGCGCCGCAAGCCGGCTGGACGGAATACCCACCGGTTAGCTTGCACACGCCGGGGACTGCATTCTGGTGCGCGGGCATCTTCTTGATCGGCGTCTCAAGCACGATCACCGGCATCAACTTCATGGTCACGATCATCAAGATGCGGGCACCCGGTATGACGTGGACGCGCATGCCGCTGTTCGTCTGGGCAACTCTGGTCACCGCGTTCCTGTCAGCGATCGCAACAGCCAATCTGTCGGCCGCGCTCGCAGGCCTCTTCATCCAACTCGTGTTCCACGTGCCGTTCTACGATCCGGCGCACGGCGGCAGTCCGGTGCTGTGGCAGCACGTGTTCTGGTTCTATTCGCACCCGGCCGTGTACATCATGATCCTCCCGGTCTTCGGCATCGTGTCGGAGGTTCTCCCGACATTCGTGCGGCGGCCCATCTTCGGCTATCGGGCGATCGCGTATTCGTCCGTGGCCATCGCGCTGGTCTCGTTCATGGTGTGGGCGCACCACATGTTCACTAGCGGCCTTGCGCAATGGGTGCAGCTGCCGTTCATGATTCTGACGATGGCGGTCGGCATACCCACCGGCATCAAGATCTTCTCATGGGTCGCGACCCTCTGGGACGGGCGGATTCGTTTCACGACGCCACTGCTGTTCGCGCTCGGATTCTTGCCGATGTTCACGTTCGGCGGCATCACCGGCGTCATGCTGGCCTCCGTGCCCGCCGACATCCACGAGCACGCGACGTATTTCGTCATCGCGCACCTGCACTACGTGCTCTTCGGCGGCAGCGTCTTTGGCCTCTTCGCTGGGCTGTATTACTGGTGGCCGAAGATGACCGGCCGGCTTCTCGACGAGCGCCTCGGCAAGCTGCATTTTTGGTTGATGTTCATTTCGTTCAATGCAGCGTTCTTGCCGATGCACTGGCTTGGGCTGCTCGGAATGCAGCGGCGCGTCGCATTCTACGACAACCAGTTCGAGGGCACGAAGTTGCTGCACTTGGTGACGGATACCAACGTGTGGGCGTCTTTCTGGGCATTCGTGCTCGGCGCATCGATGCTGGTGTTCGCATATAATGCGGTGCGCAGCGCGACGCACGGCAAGATCGCCGGCCCAAATCCGTGGGGCGCGCGCACCCTGGAGTGGATGACGTCCTCGCCGCCGCCGTATTACAATTTCGCGGAGATCCCGCTCGTGCTGCACGGGCCGTATGACTACGGGAAGCCGCTGCCGTACGCCAACATCTCTCAGGATCTGGCGACGGAGCCGATAGCCTGATGGCGACGCACGCGGTCAGTATCAGCGACGCTGAATACGAGGAAGTCCGAAGCCACCGGCTGCTCGGGTTCTTGCTGTTCCTCATCAGCGACACGATCGTGTTCAGCTCGTTCATCTTCAGTTATCTATACGATCGCTCGGCGTCGCCGATCTGGCCGCCGCTGGGCGTCGAACGGCCGGGCCTGTATCTTGCCGCAGTGAACTCGATCGTGCTCTTCGGATCGGGCGTCACGATGCATCTGGCTATGGAGGCGTGGCGGCACGCCGATCGTCCGCGCTTCAATAACTGGATGATCGCGACGATCGTGCTCGGCCTCGGGTTCTTGTCCGGTCAGGCGTGGGAGTACTCGCATCTCCACGATACCTGGTGGGGCACCGTCTTCGGCGCATCGTTCTTCACGTTGACCGGTCTGCACGGTTTCCACGTGTTCATCGGCGTGATCTTTTTGATCACGGTGCTGTTGCAAACACGACGTGGCGTCTACAGCCAGACTCGATATTTCGGACTGACCGCCGTGACGCTGTACTGGCACTTCGTCGACGTCATCTGGGTCGCGCTGTTCTTTCTGTTCTACGTGTACTAAAGGAGACGACAGTGACAGGTGCCATCATCATGAGGATTCTCGCCGGCTCGGGCGCGCTGGTCGTCGCATATTTCGCGCTCAAGGCGCTGTATGAGGAATGGCCCAAGACCGCGCTCGAAGACCAGGTCACGAAGATCATGATGGGGCTGCTGACGCTGGGTTGCGCGATCGTGCTGACCGTCGCACTAGGGTTCACCGGGCGGATATAGGAAAGACAAGCATATGGCGCAAGGAGCAGGGGTCGACGAGTATGACATCCCGCAAAGCCGCGGGATTCCGCCAACGGTGCGGTGGTTCGGCGTCATCGGCATCGCGATCATCGTGTTCATGGGCGCGATCACGATCGTGCAAGCGGGCGAAAATCACTTCTGGCCGGCGCAGGACACCCCGAGGATTCAGCTGACTGGCAGCCTGAGCTAGGGCTTTTGGCGTGGCGGACGAGCCCCGCCGACGCCGAGCGCTGGAAACTCTTCGGGAAGAATGCCGGTGCTGCGCCCGTCGATGCTGTGAATGCCCCCGAATTCGCTGAACTCCATGTATGCAGGCCAAGCTTCGTCCGGAAGCGCACGCTCGCCGGCCGCCGGCCATTCGCCCGCCACGCGACCATCGGGAAGGACGACTGCGATATACCCGCTGCTTCCCGGATTCGACTGTTCGTCGGGTGCGCGCGTGCGGATGTAGCCGTCGACGATGAAGATCGGCTGCCGCGTTTGCAGCAGCGCGCGGATCGGATACACGAGCAGACCGATGGCGTACAAGAAGAAGAAGCCTGCGCCGCAGCCGAAGACCCACGCGAAGTAGATGTAGCCTTGATGATCCTTGTTGTCGGCGAGATGAGCGATGCCCAGCGTGAATAGGGCGAAAAGCAGAGAAAGTGCGGCTGGTTCCAGCGCGACGATGAACCGGCCGGTCGCGCCGCGCCAGACAACCCCGCGCTCTTCAGAGCGCCAAGGTCGCATCGCGATGAGCAGCCGGCGCTCGGTGGGCGTGAGTTCATCCATGGGGCTCTCTGGATTCGTGTTCCTTTGGGCCCTTGCCCTCGCGTGCGCGCTCCAGGTATCGTCGGCTCTCGCTGCCGGCGCGACGACCCCGGCTAACCCATTTGACGCCTCGGTGCGACCGCTGCGCATCGGCGACCGAGTGCCGTCGGCGCAGTATGTCGATCAGGATGCGCGACCGGTGACGATCTCACAGTTCAGCGGAAAGACGCTCATCGTCGGCTTCATCTACACGAACTGCAACGACCAATGCCCGATTCTCACAGGCAAGTTCGGGCGGTTAGCACAGATGCTGCCTGTCGACCGCTTTGAGCTGCTCGAGATCAGCATCGACCCGGCGCGCGACTCGGTCGCAGCGCTCCATACATTTGCGCTTGCGCACGGCGTCCACGGCCCCAACTGGCTGCTGCTGCGCGGAGCTGTGCAGAACGCAGAAACGGTCGAGCGGCCGCTCGGCGTTTCGGTCGTCGCTGGAAACAGCGGCGAGTTGCTCCATAGCGAGCGCACAGTGATCGTCGGTCCGGATGAGCACATCGAGTATCTGGTAGACGACACAGGTTGGACGCCTACCCAGGTCGCGGCGGCGGCACGTCACGTAGACGGCTTGCCGTCGAGCACGCTTGCACGCTTGGATCTATCCCTCGGTAAGGCGGTCCAGGGCGTGTGCGGCGGCAGCACCGCTGCGCGCTCCGGTCTTGCCGACGTTGCCGGCGTCCTCGGCGTGGTCCTGGCCGGGGGCCTAATCGCGTTTTTCATCGGCCGGCGCATTTTCACGGCCGCCTCCTGACGCGGACGCAGGCAGCGCATCGCATCCGAGTGAAGCGTTGGCCATGCTCCGCACATCATTCGCTACAGCGGCAATCGCGCTCATCGCGCTATTCGCCGGCGGATGCAATAATCAAATGAACAATCCAGTCGGCGACTATGGCATTGTGGCCGGCGTCGTCTCGTCTTCGAGCGGACCGGTGTCCGGCGCGCAGGTCTGCATCGACGCGATTTGCCAAGCGACCGCGGCAGACGGCACGTATAAGTTGCAGACCGTTCCCGCAGATCCACCAGGGCTGACGGAGACCGTCACGGTCGTCGCCACCGGCTATCAAAACTTCAGCGGTCAAGTCCATGTGACCGCGGGGCAACAGACACCGTTCAACGTGACGCTCGTCCACTAGGCGGCGCAAAGCCCCGTCGGACAAGCGTTTCGCAGACAGGAACCGGGGGACGGGTGCGCTAAGAGCGTCCCGTCACGAAGTGTCCCGATGAGCATCGACTGGATAACACGGTCGGTGCTTTGCGCTCCCGGAGCGGAGGCGCACGAACCCGAGGGTGTGGAGGCCAGCGTGGTAATTTCGTCCGGAGAAACCGCTGCTGCGAAACCGCGCGGTGAATCGAAGGTCAATTCCGTCGACAGAGCACTCGTCATCCTCGAGTACCTGGGCACGCAAACGAAAGAAGTAGGCGTCCGCGAACTCGGCCAGGCGATCGGCCTTTCGAAGAGCAGTGTCCATCGCATCCTCCAGACGTTACGTGCACGCGGCTTCGTCAAATGGAACCCCGACAACGCGCGCTATTCGCTGGGCATCAAGGCCTTTGAAGTCGGCTGCGGCATCCTGCGCTCGATGGAGGCTCATACCGTCGCCAAGCCGGTCCTGGAACAGCTGGCCGTTGCGCTAGGCGAGACAGTCTTTCTGGGGGTCCAAGACGACACCGAGCTCGTCTACATCGAAAAAGTCGACGGCCGCCGTCCCGTTAAGATGTACGCCGACATCGGCACGAGGCGACCCATGCACTCGACCGGCATCGGCAAGGCGCTGCTCGCCCATCTAGACCGGGCCGAGATCGACCGCATCATCGCGAGCAAGCCTCTGGCTCGCTATACGAAGAACACAATCACCGATCCGGAAGCGCTGCGCCAAGAACTTGAGAAAGTGCGCCGCCAAGGGTACGCCGAGGACAACGAGGAGACCGAAGAGGGATTGTATTGCGTCGGCGCGCCGCTGTTCAATTATTCGGGCAGGCCAGTCGCAGCGATCTCAGTCGCAGTTCCAAAATTCGGGCAGCAGCAGTTGCCGCGCGATCGCGTGATCAAGCACGTCGTGAGCGCCGCTCAGGAGATCTCGGCCAAGCTCGGTTATAGCGGCCGCGCGAAGAACGCCGCGCTGGTCTAGGCGCGGCGATGCGCCGATCCCAACCTCGTGTATTCGTCACCCGCCTCATCCCCGACGCGGGCATGAATCTTCTTGAGAAGCACACCGACATGGACGTGTGGCCGCATGACCGGGCCCCTACGCGCGAGGAGCTCGTGCGCGGCGCTAAGGAGGCAGACGGACTTGTCACGCTGCTGACCGAGAAGGTCGACGCTGATGTTCTTGCTGCAGCGCCACGCGTGCGCATCGTCTCCAATGTGGCCGTTGGGTTCGACAACCTCGACGTCGCGGCCGGTACTAAGGCCGGAGTCGTCATGACCAACACGCCGGGCGTGCTGGACGACACGACGGCAGATCTCGCGTTCGCACTGTTGTTGTGCACCGCGCGGCGGCTGGCCGAGGGCGACCGCCTCATGCGAACGGGGACGTGGGGCGGCTGGGGCATCATGCAGCTGCTCGGCCACGACGTCCACCACGCGACGTTGGGCATCGTCGGTTTCGGTCGCATCGGACGCGGCGTGGCGCGTCGAGCTCTCGGCTTCGAAATGACGGTGCTGTACTCGGACGAATTCCCTGCGCCGGCTGAAGTCGAGCGCGAGCTGCGTGCGACTCGCGTTCCGTTCGACGAGCTGCTCGCACGATCCGATTTCGTCACGCTCCATACGCCGCTGCTTCCTGGCACGAAGCACCTCATCAACGCGAAGTCGCTCGAGAAGATGAAGCGCACGGCATGCCTCATCAACACATCTCGTGGCCCGGTCATCGACGAGGCCGCCTTGGTCCAGGCCTTGCGGTCGGGGACGATCGCAGCCGCCGGGCTTGACGTGTACGAGCACGAACCGAAGACAGCGCCTGGCTTGAGGGAGCTCGAGAACGTGGTGGTCCTGCCGCACATCGGCAGCGCAAGCTATGCGACGCGAGGGAAGATGGCCGAGATGGCGGCCAACAACATCATCGCGTTCTTCGACGGTAAGACCCCGCCGAACGCGCTTAATCCCGAGGCGCTCACACGCCCCAACTAAAGCGGATCGTCGTCGCGCCCGACAAGTTCAAGGGCAGCTTGCGCGGCATCGAGGTCGCACAGGCGATTGAAGCGGGCTTCCGGCAGACATTCCCTGATGCGCACTACGACTTGATCCCGGTCGCAGATGGCGGGGACGGTACGCTCGATGCGCTGGTCACCGCGTTGCGCGGCGACGTCGTCGACGCGACCGTCACGGGACCCAATGGTGCGCCCGTTCGGGCCGCATACGGTCTCATCCGGTCATCGAACACCGGCGTCGTCGAAATGGCACGTGCAAGTGGGCTCGCGTTGTTGCCGCCCGGCACCAACGACCCGATGACGGCGACTTCGCGTGGTACCGGCGAACTCATCGCTCTGGCGCTCGCGGCAGGTGCTCGCCGAATCATCGTCGCTATCGGCGGAAGCGCGACCAATGATGCCGGCGCCGGCGCGCTGCGAGCGTTGGGCGCGCGCTTTCTCGATTCGAATATCAAGGAGCTTCCGCCGGGCGGCGCCGCACTCGCTCGGTTGCGTCACATCGATACCGGGGACTTGGAAGCGCGTCTCGCTGGGGCCTCGATCGAGATCGCCAGCGACGTCACGAATCCGCTGGTAGGGCCGAACGGCGCGTCCGCGGTGTATGGGCCGCAGAAGGGCGCTTCCCCGCAAGACGTCGCTGAGCTTGACGCGGCCCTTACGCAGTTCGCTGAGATCGCGCGCAAGACGACCGGTGTCGATGTCCGCAACGTGCCAGGCGCTGGAGCAGCCGGCGGCTTCGGCGGTGGGTTTTTGGCGCTCGCGGGCGCGCAGCTACGCCCGGGCGCCGAGCTGGTGCTGGATGTTCTCGACTTCGCGCAACGCCTCGGAGGCGCGGACCTGGTGATCACGGGCGAAGGCCGGCTTGACAAACAGACGTTGTCTGGTAAAGCGCCGTTTGCGGTCGCGCAGATGGCCCGAGCGCATGGCGTTCGCGTGGTGGCAATCGTAGGCGAGCTCGATCTCTCGCCGGATGATCTTGAGAATGCGGGGATCTCTCAGGCCGTCGCGCTCGCTTCTTCGGGTGTGTCCGTAGACGAAGCGATGCGGCGTTCGAAGGAATTGGTGGAAGCCGCGGCCGCGCGGCTCGCAGCAACGCTCAAGTAAGTGAGCGGAAGAAGTCAGCCGGTTTGCTTGGCTGGCGTCAGCGCTTTCGACCCGGCGAACACGACCACGAGCAAGACGGTGACGAGCGTGGCGAATACCGCATCCACGAAGTTATGCGCAAGCCAGGCGAGACGATTCGGACCCGGATGACCAAGCCCATACTTCAGAACACGGTACGACCACAGGCTCAGGAACGGCAACACCGCATACGCGACAGCAAGAATGACCGAGTCAATCCCCCGCTTCCACGGACCACTGAAGCCGGCGATGAATGCACCAAGCGCGCGTGAATTGGCGAAGCTAAGATCGAGAATCGACCATCGACTGCATAAGACGACCAGCGCGCCCACTGCTGCAGCGAAATCGAACTCATTGATCCATTCGGCCCAGCCAAAGCGTGCGGCATCTGCGAACAACGAGAAGGTGAGCGAACCGACGACGTCTTTGACCACGAGCCACGCGAGAAGGACGGCAACCAGCGATAGCCATCTGGTTTTTATCAGCGTGAGGACCGCCGCAAAATCGACTGGCCGGCCCTTGTCGAAATCGCGAGCCGCAATGGCGACGACAAGAAACGCGAGCAAGCTCAGGAGCTCATAGACGAGATCGAGCGGCACGTGCCAAAGGACAAGCCACGGGTGGGCGCCGATCGCGGAGGCGTCGGGAATCCATGGGTGGACGTAGACCTCGACCAGATGCTGGATCACGAACACAACCAGCCAGGCGGCGATCAAATAATAGCCGCGGCCGAAAACGATGATCAACGCGCGCATGAAGCTGTTGGCCGCTTCGCGCGGAGCGGGTAGGTCTGAGATCACGCGCTAGCGCGCGCTGGCCTGGCCGCCGACGATTTGCGGCACGTCGGCCATCACACCGCGCCCTTCAAGCTTGTCGATGATCAGCTTCATCAAGCTTTGGGCGAGTTTGTTCGCGTCGTGGCGAACGAGCTGTGTCTCGGAGACGAACTTGCCGTAGATCGGCGTCACGCCCATCGCCGACACAGCCTTGACGTCGGGACGCACCTGGAAGGCGCGTTCGGATTCATAGCGTTTGAGCAGCCGATGCGGCTGTTCGACGTTGACCAGCACGTAGTCGAACACGTGACGGTTCGTGCCGCGCAATAGCGCGCGCACATGGTCGGCCGCAGTCATGCCGTCGGTCTCGCCCGGCTGCGTCATGATGTTGCACACGTAGATCTTGAAGGCCATGGATTGTTCGATCGCCTGTGCGATACCGGGGACGAGCAGATTCGGCATGACGCTGGTGTACAAGCTGCCGGGCCCGAGGATGATGGCGTCGGCGGCGAGGATCGCCTCGATCGCCTCATCGAGCGGTTCGCAGTCCTCGGGAATGAGGCTCACCGACGCGATTGGCGACGTCGACTGCGAGATCGCGCTTTCGCCGCGGACCATAGAGCCGTCCGCGAGCCGCGCCTCGAGTGCGACGTTGCTGAGCGTCGAGGGGAGCACGCGCCCGCGGATCGCAAGGACGCGACTGCTCTCTTTGATGGCGCTGTCGAAATCGCCCGCGATGCCGCACATCGCGGCGAGGAACAAGTTGCCGAATGAATGGCCCGAGAGTCCGTCGCCTTCGTTGAACCGGTATTGGAACAGCTCGGCCATCGTCGACTCGTTGTCGGCCAGCGCGACGAGGCAGTTGCGGATGTCGCCGGGCGGCAAGACGCCCAGCTCGTGGCGCAGGCGGCCGCTCGACCCGCCGTCATCCGCGACTGTCACGATAGCGGTCAGATTCGCGGTGTAGTCCTTCAGGCCGCGCAGCAGCGTCGACAGACCGGTGCCACCGCCGATCGCCACAATCCGGTAACCGCGCGCGAGATGACGCCGTTCGTAGACGACATCGACGAGCCGCTGCTCGTCACGCGGGCTGACCGCCGCAACGATCGAGCGCATCCACGCGCGGATGCCGAAGTAGACCGCGAAGAGCCCGGCGACCATGAACACCCACTCGATGGTGACCGGTGAGATCATGTCGCGGCCGATCAGCTGCCGGTTGACGTACTCGTTGACGTGGAAATTGAGGAACGGCGATGAACCGATCAGCCGGCCGAATCCGTTCAGGAAGAGCGCACCGCCGGCGACAGCGAGCAAGAGCCAACGTTTGACCTTGATGCCCGGCGTCAGCCAGCGCAGTGCCTGCTGCACGCTGTGACGCGCGCCGTTATTTTCGGGCATCGCGCAGCTCCACGAAAGTGCGGACGTTTGACGCGCGCAGATGCTCGGCAAGCTCCGTAGCCAGATAGACCGACCGGTGGCGGCCGCCCGTGCAGCCGATCGCAATCGTGAGATGCGCTTTGCCTTCGCGCACGAAACGCGGCAGCAAGAAATCGATGAAGCGATGCAGTTCGCGCTGGAACGCTTGCACTTCGCTGTCCGCCCTCAAGAACTCGACGACGGCGGGATGTGTGCCGTTGAGCGGGCGGAGATCGTCGACATAATTAGGATTCGTCAAGAAGCGCGCGTCGAAAACGAGATCGGCGTCGAGCGGCACTCCGTGCTTATAGCCGAATGCGACGACCGACACCGTCAACACGCCCGGCTCCGCAGTCGCGTCGGCGGCGTGCGCGAGCCGCTCCTTGAGCGCGGTCAGCGTCAAGGACGACGTATCGATTATCACATCGGCTGCATCGCGGATCGGCTTGAGCTCGTCGCGCTCGGCGCGGATCGCGTCGGTGACCCGCCCGCGATCGGCGAGCGGATGCTTGCGCCGCGTTTCTGAATAGCGCCGCACGAGCACCTCGTCGCTCGCGTCGAGAAAGACGACGCGAAAACCGATGCCCTCGCGCTCGAGCGAGCGCAGCTGCCCCAGCAGGTCGCCGAACATCTCCTCGCCGCGTATGTCCAGCACGAGCGCGACGCGCCGCAGGTTGCTGCTGCTGCTGAAGAGCTCCGCGAACTTGGGGATAAGGCTGGGCGGCAGATTATCGACGCAGAAGTAGCCGAGATCTTCGAGGCATTTCGCCGCTTGGCTCTTGCCCGCGCCGGACATGCCTGTCACGATAACGACGTGCGGTGAGGGTAATGCGCGCACCGCCTGGCGGATGTCGGCCGTCGCGTCCTCGAGCGGTCTTGATTTCACCACCTCACCTATTGGCGGTCGAGCCGAAGGTACCCCGCTGTGGCGGGTTCGAGCGCTTGTCGAGGCGAAAATGCGCTCGTGAAGATTTTCCGGCTCGAGGAAGCTACTGCACTCCTCTCAGTTATCAAGCCCCTCCTCGAAGAGGTATCGCACAAGCGCCGCGATTACGCGATCGCAATGCTTGAAGCGGAGGTCGCCCGCGGCTTTGGTAGCGCCAGCACCGAAGGACGCGATTCGCTCGTGATGCGGCGCGAAGCGCGCGATCTCCACGAAGAGATCCGCTCGCGCGTGGAGGCGATCCAGCGTCACGGATGCATCGTCAAAGATCTGGATCTTGGTCTCGTTGATTTTCCCGCGCTGCGGGGCGGGCAGTTGGTGAACCTGTGCTGGAAGATGGACGAGCCGGCGATCACGCACTGGCACAGTGTCGATGAAGGATTCGCTGCGCGCAAGCCGCTGTCGCGCAAACGCGCGCAATAATCGCCGAGTCGTGCCTGTAAGCCGGGTTCTGTAGCGGCCGAAGCCACGACGATCATCTCTCTGCGACGTCCGTCACCGGACGTCTGGTGCGACGTTTCGTTGGGGACCGGCGGGCCGCCGGCGCCTCCTCGCGGAGACGATCCCAACCGTCTTGCTCCGGGTGGGGTTTGCCCGTCAGCCGTCTTTCGACGGCCACGGTGCGCTCTTACCGCACCATTTCACCCTTACCACACGCTTGCGCGTGCGGCGGTATGTTTCTGTGGCACTTTCCTTCGAGTCGCCCCGACCAGCCGTTAGCTGGCACCCACGCCCGATGGAGCCCGGACTTTCCTCAGGCGGCACGGCCGCCTGCGATCGTCCAGCACGCTCGGCTCGCGTATTATAGCATGCACCTCAAGCACGCGCCATGCGGGCGTACAACTTGAGCAGGGGATGCGGGTCGACGTCCACACCGGCGGCGCGCATGATCTCGAGCGCGGCTCCGCGCGCGCTTTTCGAGAGCGTCGGTCGCGTGCAGTAATATCCGCACATCGCGCGCAGCGCGAACAGGTGGATCTCGGCGTCGGGCAGCGTCGCGACGCGGTCCACCGCACCGCGCGCGATGCGTTCGATGCCCGCGTGCGCATCGTCAGCATCGGGGTAGCAGTTGACAAAATTGAGCTCCCCGTGAGCCGCGTCTTCCGTTTGATCGACGAAGTAGTCCAACAGTATGTGCAAGCCGGTGAAGGAGGGGAAATAGGCGTCGAGCACCGCGGTGGCCCGCTCTGCCGATACGCCGCCCGACATCGCGGTGAAGAGCAACGCAAACGTCGCCATCGTCGAGCCGGACGCTGCGGCGCCTTCCCACCACGAAAGATCGGGCGCGACAGACGAAAACTCGGCCGCGCATCGTCGTTCGCGCTCGCCGGGCGCGAGGTGCTTGATCGCTTGCAGCTCGCAGTACCGGCGCGTGACGTCCATGACACCCGGCTGGACGACGTCGAAAGAAGGGATGCCCGCAAAACCTTCCTGCGACCGAGTCACGAGCGCGTCGAGATATCCACCGTCGTTGGAACGGCGGTGTCGGAAATATTCACGCAGGGGCGCGCCGGGATTGACGGCATCGAGGAGCGACTCGTGCAGCGCCCGGAAATCGGCTTCATCCTGGGCGCCGATCCGGTCGCATAAGTTGTCGAGATAGTCGACGGCGGTCTCGAAGGCGGCAACGAGGTCGACAAAGCGAGCGGCCGCTTCGGCCGGCAGGAACGTGGCGAAGACGCAGCCGCCGTGGACATGAAAAGCTTTCCGCCGCAAGCTGTCAAGCGCTTCTCGGCGGATCGCCGGATCGGCGATCTGCTGCGCCCGCACTCGCCACGCGCGCATCCTCGCAGACGCGGTGGGCACGACACTGCTCAGGAAGCGCAGTGCAAGAGCGACGGTCTGGGCGTCCACGGGCCTGGCGTACGACGCGTTCAAGGGCGTGGCCCTGCGCGTGTCGTAAACGGCCGGTCATCACGGCGCCCATCAGGGCTGTTCCCAGGAGGTCCACAACTTTGCGTTACACGAGCGCGATCATCGCATGCTCAGCGCTGTTCGCCTGCATCCTCACGGCATCATATCCCGCGCGATCCGCGGGAGTTGTCGCGGTTCCGGTGTCGGTCACGCCGGTCTCCAGCGCGTCGCCTTCGGCAGTGTCTGCCGGCGACGTCGTCGGCGCGCCCTATGAGAAGTTCAAGGAAAACGCCGAATCGCAGCCGGGATTGTTCACCGTTTGGCGCAAGACGGGCCGCGTCTACTTCGAGTTGTCGCCCGATCAATTCGAAACGCAGTATCTGCTCGTGCCGACGCTTGTCAACGGGATCGACGCGCAGCGATTTCTAGTCTCGGGCATCCCGTTCGGCGCCGATTTGATCAGCTTCCATCGCACCGGCGACAGAGTCATCGTCTTCGAGGACAATCCATACGGTAAAGCCAGACCGGGAACGCCGGCCGCGCTCAGCGTGGCGAGTTCGTACCCGCCGTCCGCGATCGCCGCGCTGAGCATCGCGTCGGTCGATAAGGCGACCGGCAACGTCGTGATCCCCGCGGATTTCCTCATGACCGACATCAACGACCTCACGAGCGCCATCAATTACCCCGGCGCTCCACCGACCGCACGGTACGCGCTCAATCCATCGCTTGGTTACTACGGGCCGAGCAAGTCATTCCCGAAGAACGTCGAGGTGGAGACCGACCTGACCTGGTCTTCAGGCAGCGGTGATCCGAACATCGACGCGGTCCCTGACAGTCGGTTTTTGCTGCTTAAGATCCACGATAGCATTCTCCAGTTGCCGAACGACGACTATCGGCCGCGCTTGGCGGACGACCGCGTAGGCTACTTCTTAACGGCACGCCGTCAATACGACGATCAGCAGCGTGGCTACACGAACTTCGATATCTACCTCAACCGCTGGAATGTGCAGAAGACCGATCCGAACGCTGCGGTCTCGCCTGCGAAGAATCCGATCGTGTTCTACATCCTTAACGAGGTCCCCACGCAATACCGCGCGCCACTGCGCGACGCGATGCTCGAGTGGAACAAAGCGTTCGAGAAGATCGGCATCACGCATGCGATCGAGGTGCGCCAGCAGCCGGACGATCCGAATTGGGATCCGGATGACGCGCGCTACTCGGTCGTGCGCTGGGCGACAACGCCGATCCCGGCGTTCGGCGCAGCTGGTCCGTCTATCGCCAACCCGCTCACCGGCGAGATTTTCCGCGGCGAAGTGATCATGGACGCGAATGTCGTGAGGGCGTATGACACGCGCTACCGGGAGATCATCGACCCCACGATCGCGGAGTCGGCGGAGACGCGGTTCGAATGCCAGATGCACGACTGCGATCTCGCGGAGCAGGTCGGGCAGAACCGCGACTGGGGCGAGCTGGCGATGCAGCTCGATGGTCGCTCGGCGGAGCCGAGCGAACAGTACATGGCCGACAGCATCAAACAGATCATGCTGCACGAATTCGGCCATTGCCTCGGCTTGCGCCACAACTTCGGATCCGAAGTTATCTTCTCGATGTCCCAAGTCCAAAACAAGGGCTATTCGAAATACAACGGCATCGTCGGATCGGTGATGGCGTATACACCGTTGAATTTGTCACCGCATGGCCAGCCCCAAGGTGAGCTGTTTCAGCTGAACCTTGGGCCGTGGGACTACGCGATGATCAAGTACGGTTATTCGCAGATCAACGTCGGGTCATCCGAGCAGGAGTTGCCGACGCTGCGTTCCTGGGCGTCGACGTACACCCGTCCGGAGCTGGCTTACTCGACTGACGAAGACGCACAGTTCATCAACGGGTTTGCGACCGACCCGCGCGCGAATCCGTTCGACCTCACAAGTAACCCTCTGCTGTTCGCGCGCAACAACCTCGCGATCGATCAACGGATGTTCAACATTCTGTTGTCGCGGCGTCCCGTGAGCGGCGAGACCTACGAGGTTGTGCGCCGAGACGTGAGCATCGTGCTTGCCAACTGGTACCGCTACACGTTGTACGCCACGACTTACATGGGCGGCGAATACTTCACGCGCAACCACAAGAACGACCCCAACGCAAAGACGCCGTTCATTCCGATGCCTCGTGCGTACGAACGGCAAGCGTACGACCTATTGGACAAGTATGTCTTCGGAGAGGAAGCCTTTGGGATCTCGCCGCTCTTGCTCAACAGCATGGGCACGACGCGTTATAACCATTGGCAAGCCGATCCAAACGAAATCGGCAGGCTTGATTTCCCGCTCGAGGTCTCGATCACCAACTTCCAACAGCTCGTCTTACGCCGCATGTTTCAGCCGAACGTGATGGCGAGGCTGGACAGCATGGAGTTGCGCACGACGAAAAGCGGCCAAACCATGAGCCTAGCCGATCTTTTCGATTGGACGTACGGAAGTATCTACGGCGATCTTTCGCAACGTGGGTTGCGCACGATCGGACCGGTGCACCGGTCGGTTCAGTACCACTATGTGGAGTTGCTCGCGCACATCGCCCTGCGAC
Source organism: Binatus sp. (SeqCode) (assembly GCA_035654355.1). Taxonomy (GTDB): domain Bacteria; phylum Vulcanimicrobiota; class Vulcanimicrobiia; order Eremiobacterales; family Eremiobacteraceae; genus JAFAHD01. Next base: position 2,036 of record DASRXC010000093.1, on the reverse strand, counting down.
CCGATCCAGGCACGCCGACCGACGCACGTGCCTTAGCCCGGCATGACCTCGCGTCGCTGTCGAGCGCGTGCACGCAAGCGCTCAATCGCGGCGGGCTCGATGAGGTCACGCAAGCGAATCTCGAGGCGATTCGCAGTGCAGCCGACCGGGCGCTCGGCGCGCAGGTTGTGACGCCGCCGTCATAGGGGGAATCGAGGAAGGGTGCCGGCGCGGCCTGAAGCACATCGAATGAGCACGCGGTTTTTCGCCTCTTTCATGTGCGCAGCGCTCGCCGGCGCCGCCCTTATCGCAAGCGCGGGCGGAGTCTTGGCCGATCCGCCAACGCCGCAGCCACAGTCCTCTGAATCTGGAGTGTTGATCATCATCCGGGCCGGCGGGTTCTTCCCGTCCAACCTCACGGTTGCGCCAGGCACGCCGATCACGTTCCGCAATGACGATCATGTGTCGCCCAGTCACACGGTGGCGTCGACCACGGGCGCGTTCGGACCGGCATCATTGGGCTACGGCATGACGCTCAAAGTGACGCTGACAAAACCGGGCAAATACCCGTTCAACGCAGCCGACTCACCGTACATGAAGGGCGAGATCACTGTATCTGGCGCAAGCTCAGGCTCTGAGTCGCCCGCTCCATCATCGCCGGGTCCGTCGACGCCAGCTCCGCCGACGCCGTCGCCCAGCTCGACGTACTGACCTCAGGTTTTTTCAACCCCGCCTAACATCGCGAGCGCATCTCGAGCAGCTCGTAGCCCGCTCGTGTACGCGCCTGCTACTGTGGCAGCGATCGGTTCGGTGGCTGTTTCCGAGCCTGCCCAGAGGAGCGCGCCAGTATCGGGTGCGGCGAGGCGCGCTCGAGCGCCTGCGCCGCCCGGCCGCAAGAACGTGTAGCCGCCTCGGGCGTATGGATCTGCGCTCCAGTCGACGATGCGCCATGCCTCGATCTTCGGAGCGCTGCGTGGGAAATGTCTGTGCAGGTCATCGATGATGCGCGCGATCGTTTCATCCTCGCCCAAGCCGGTAAACGCGGCAGCGCGCGGCCCCGTGCAGTAAGCGGTGAGGACCGGCCAGTCGTAACCGCTTTTGTAGAAGACGTTCCAATACAACGTCACCGGCCCGGTTGCGGAGCATAGCGCTGCGAGCCGCGGCGGCCAAAACGCCTGCTCGAAGCGCATGATGACTTTGAGCACCGGTCCCATGACCATCTGAGCGAGGGCGTCGCGCTTGCTCTGCGGGAGCTCGGGCGTAAAGCGAACTGCATTAGATTGCAGCACTCCGACTGGCAGCGTCGAGATCGCAACGCGTGCGCTGCGCTCGCCGCCGTCGGCTCCGACAACTGTCACGCCGTCTGCAGACCACTCGACGGCCTGCGCCTCGAATCCAAATTCGACGTCGAGATCGCGGCCGATATGCTCGACCAGCCGATCGTAGCCTTCATTGACGCGATAGTCAGGGCTAGTCTCGAGCTCGAGAACGCCATCGTCGATGAACCCGCGAATGCCGATCTCGTCTAGGCTTCCGGGTAGATGCGAAGTGAGCACCATGTCGGCAAGGAGCCTCGCCCGCCCACGATAGCCGCATCGCTCGACAAAATCACGAGCTGACATGTCATCTGCCGGTGCAGCGGCCAGGCGACGCAGCACGTCAAATGAGCGCCAGGCCTGCGGGTGCAGCAGCGCGTGCGGCAGCCAGCGAGCGCCATCCCCAAGATCCAACATCATCGCTGTCGCACCGTGAGAATTGGGGCGCACGGTCAAACCTGCGGCCTTCAGATCGGCCCACGTCTGCGCGCGTTTCCCGTGGATGAGCTCGGCACCGGCTTCCACGGGCGCATCGCACAGGTCGCGCAAAGTATGGATGCGCCCACCGATACGCTGGCGCGCCTCGAGGATCGTAACCTTGAGTCCTCTGCGCGCGATGCCGCGCGCCGCGGTGACGCCGGCGACGCCTGCGCCGATGACGATGACATCCGTCATCGGCGATAGATCATGTGATGATCGAAATAGCGCTCAAACGCGCTGAGGTGGTGCCCACCACTCGCG
>DASRXC010000092.1:0-73159 GCA_035654355.1 Binatus sp. (SeqCode) | reverse complement strand
CGCCGAAATCGGCGAGGCGCACGACCGTGCCTTCGCGGATCTGCCCCGGCTGCAACGTCGACAGCAGCTCTTGCTTCTTCTGATTGAGCTCTTCTTCGAGCACGACGCGCTGGCTGAGCACGACGCGCCGGCGCTTGTGATCGAGATCGATGACCTTCAGGCGCAGCACCTTGCCGACCAACTCCTCGAGATTGCCGACCGGATGCCTGCGGATCTGCGAGGCGGGCACGAAGCCCCGCATGCCGAGATCGACGAGCACGCCGCCTTTGACGACCTGGGTGACCGTCGCCGTGATCGCTTCGTTGTTCGCGTGCGCTTCGAGCACGCGCTCCCACGTTTTCAGCGCGCGTGCACGGCGCTCAGACAGGTACATCGCGCCATCGCCGTCGCCGTCGATGCGGTGCACGAGCACCTCGAGCGTGTCGCCTACTTTGAGATCCGCGATGCGCATGCCGGGCGAAAGTTCGCGCCCGGTCACGATGCCTTCGGATTTTCCGCCGATGTCGACCAGCAGCTCGTCGTGCGTCTTGGCGACGATGACGCCGGTGAGCACCTGTCCTTCGTCCAGCGTTCGCAGGCTTGCTTCGTAGAGCGCTTGCTCGAGCGCAAATTCGTCTTGTTCGTTCGTCTGCGTGTTCGCTGGTGTATCAGTCATTAACAAAAGTTAACCTATCCCTCTTCCGAGTTATTTCGTCTTGATGTCGCGTGGAACGAATGGATCAGAGCTGGCACACGGGGCAGAAAAACGTCCCTCGTTGCGCGAGGACAACCCGCCTGATCACCGTCTTGCAGCGGCGACACGGCATACCGCCACGCCCGTAGACGGCCAGTTTCTTCTGAAACTCGCCCGGCATTCCTGCCCCATCGACGTAATCGTCGACGCTGGAACCCCGATAGGATATGGCTTTGCGCATCACTTTGCGCAAACTGTGCAGCAATGCAGCGCTTTGCGCGCGGCTCAAACGCCCGGCTCTGCGCGTCGGCCGGATGCGCGCATCGTACAACGCCTCGCTTGCGTAGATGTTACCGATCCCCGAGAGGTGACGCTGGTCGAGCAGCCACGTCTTGATCGGTGTCGCGCGCCCGCGCGTCACCTCGTACAATCGCTCCGGCGTTAACGCGGGGTCGAATGGATCGACGCCGATGCCGAGCGCCTCGCGCACGTCGCCCTCGACGATGCGCCAGCGCCCGAACTTCCGAGTGTCAGAGAACGCAAGAGTGCCACCATCCTCGAAACGCAGCAAAAGCCGGGTATGTTTCGCGTCGCTTGGCGCGCGAGGTGCTCCGTCTGTGGCGGCCTTGCGACCAGAACCGTTCGCGAGGGCGATCAGCTGGCCGGTCATGCGAAGATGGACCGCGATGTGGCGGCCGCTTTCAAGATCCATCACGACGAACTTGCCGATGCGGTGAACGCGCGTGATGCGATCGCCGCGCAGCGACCGCAGAGATGGACCACGCACGTCAAACGTCTTGGGCCAGAAGAGCTTTGCGCCCGCGATGCGCCGGCCGCTTATCGCGCGATCGAGATCGCGCGCGATCGTCTCGACTTCCGGAAGTTCGGGCATGCGCTAGGCTGCGGGTTCCTCGTCGGCCGCTTCGGCTTCGCCCCACGTCGGGCCGACTTTGAAATCGACGACCAACGGAACGCGCACGTCAAGCGCGTTCTCCATCGCATCTTTGGCGAGCGCGCGCATCGCGTTGACGTGCTCGCGCGGCACGTCGAAGATCAGCTCGTCGTGTACCTGCAGGACCAATTGTGCCGGCAACTCGCGATCGCGCAGCGCGCGCGCGACGCGGACCATCGCGACCTTGATGAGATCGGCCGCACTGCCTTGCAGCGGTGCGTTGATCGCCATGCGCTCGGCGGCGGCACGCAGGCCGTAATTGCGAGAACGCAAGTCCGGCAGCCAGCGCCGACGTCCGAGCAGCGTCGTGACGAAGCCTTCGTCGCGCGCGCGCTCGAGCGCATCGTCGATGTACTCGCGCACGCGTGGGAAGCGCGTGAAGTAGCGGCCGATGAACTCACGCGCTTCTTCGCGCGAGAACCCGACGCTTTGCGCCAGGCCGAAATCGCCTTGCCCGTAGAGGATGCCGAAGTTCACGGCCTTCGCGCGCCGGCGCAGTTCGCGGTCGACCTGTTCGCCCGCGGGGACGTTGAACACGGCGCGTGCGGCGAATTCATGGATGTCCTCACCGCGCGCGAACGCCTCGATGAGATTCGGATCTTCGGACAAGTGCGCGAACAGACGCAGCTCGATCTGCGAGTAATCTGCGGCGAGCAGCACGTTGCCGGAGGTCGGCGCCAAGAAGGCGCGGCGAATCTCTCGGCCGGCGGCGCTGCGGATAGGGATGTTCTGCAAATTCGGATCGCTGCTCGAGAGGCGTCCAGTCGCAGCACCTAACTGATGGAAGGTTGTGTGCAGCCGCCCGGTCTTGGCGTCGATGAGTGCGGGCAGTGCGTCCACATACGTACCCTTGAGCTTTGCGACTTCGCGAAACTCCAGAACTTTCGCGGCGATATCGTGTTCGGCGGCAAGCGGCGCGAGCACGTCGATGCCGGTCGCGTAACCAGTCTTCGTTTTGCCGCCATGCGGCAGCGCGAGTTTTTCGAAGAGCACCTCGCCGAGCGCCTTGGGCGAGTTGATGTTGAACTCGTTGCCGGCGATCGCGTAGATCGCCGCGGACGTCTGCCCCATGATCTGATCGAGCCGCGTGCGGATGCGAGTCAACTCCTCGAGATCCATCCGGAATCCCGCGCGTTCCATCGCGGCGAGCACGAATGCGAGCGGCTGCTCGATGTCGCGTAAGACTGCAGTCATGCCCGCGGCTTCGATGCGCGTGCGCAGCACCGGTGCGATACGCAACAGCGTGTCGGCTGCCGACGCGTGCACCGCCTCGAGCGCCGGCGCCTGGTCGAACAGACCGATGCTTTGCTCCTGGGTCGGCAGCGTCAGCAGCGCGCCCGCGCCGGCAAAGCCGGCGGTGTCGCCCAACGATGGTTCCACGCGGGTCGAGTCGAGCAATTCGTGCGCGAGCTGTGCGTCAAACGCAACTCCAGCCAACAAGAAATCGTTCGCAGCCGCCCAGCCTGCAAGTGCCTTCGAGTCGTGCACGATCTTTGTCGGGCGCTCGTCCGCGAGCAGCGCGCCAAACGCGGCGCGAACGTCGGGATGATGGAATGCCAAGCGCGCCGGGATGAGTTCGGCGTTGCCGGGCGCTGTCGATAATGCGATCGCAAGCGGCGCGTTGTCGCGCCACGCTCGCAACTCGGGCACTGGACTGAGCGCGAACTCAGGCGTCGCGTGCGCGCGCGCGATGGCCGCAAGTGCGGACGCCTCGCTCGCGTCGATGCGATAGTCCGTCGCGATCGCAGAAAGTTCAGTCGGAGCCAACTCTGGTGCCGGCGTGACGTTGGCGCCGTTTTCGGACTGCACGCGCGCATTGTTTTGTCCGGGCAAATTGGTCATCAGTGACTTGAACCCGAGCTCTGTGAAGAGCGCGTTGCGCGCGACAGCATCCCCTTGACCCAGCTCGCAGTCTTCCCAGCGCAGCGGGATCTCGAGATCGCGCTTGGCGATCGACACGTCGCGGCACGCGCGCGCTTGATCTGCGTATTGCACGAGCAGCTCGCTGATGCGCTTGGGTGTGACCTCGCCTGCGTGCGCGAGTAGCTCTTCAAGTGAGCCGTACTGCGCGATGAGCCGCGCCGCGGTCTTCTCGCCGATGCCGGGGACGCCCGGAAGATTGTCGGACGGATCGCCTTTGAGACCGCGATAGTCGGGCAACTGTTGGGGCGCGAGCCCATAGCGCTCCCGCACGGCTGTTTCGTCGTAGCGCGCCATGTCGGAGATGCCACGGCGCGTTACCACGACCGTCACCTTGTCGTCGACGAGCTGTAAAAGGTCGAGATCGCCGGATACGATGACCGTGCGCAGCCCGTCGCTCGATGCGCGCGACGACAACGTGGCGATGCAGTCATCGGCCTCTTCGCCTTCGACCTCGACGATCGGAATGCCGTAGGCCGCGAGCGCGCGGCGCACGATCGGGAACTGCGAGTCGAGATCGTCGGGCATTTCAGGGCGCTGCGACTTGTATTGCGGGTACGCCGCGAGACGTTCTGGCGGTATGCCCGCGTCGAAACAGGCGGCGACGTGCGTCGCCTTCTCGTCAGTAAGCACGCGGTTGAGCATGCGCTCGAAGCCGTAGACCGCGTTGGTCGCCTGGCCTTTTGGGGACGTCATCGGCGGCAGCGCGAAGAACGCGCGATAGACAAGCGCGTAAACATCGATGAGCAGCAGCGTGCGCCCGTCGGGCGGCATTTCCGAAGCCCGCTAGCGCTTAAGGCGAGTACGAGAGGCGCGCGAGCACGATGTTGATGGGCACGCGAAAGCCGAGCGAAAGGTCGACGCTCTTTTCGGGATCGAGCAGGCCGCTCGCCGTGAACGGCGGGATGTGGATGTCGCCGCCATCCAAAGCGCGGTACTGCGCGTTGGTCGACTGGTCGATGAGCACGAAATGGCTCGGACCCAGCGCCTGGGGGATGGGATCGTGGTTCGTGTAAGTCACATCCACGACCATGATGCCGTTGTTGTAGTCGTTCGCGTTCTGCCCGGGATAGATGTTGAGGTTGTGCAGGACAAACGAGCGCTTGTCGACCGTGATGCCGGCGGGGTAGGCGCTTTGCGCCGACTCTTTGCAGCCGCCGAGCACGAGCGCAGCAGCGGCGCTCAAGAACAGACCAGCGGCCATGCGGATGATCGGATTCTTCATAGCCGTTCGATGTTCGCTTTGTTCAGCGTGCAAGCCTGTGAATCGGCGCGCTCCTTGGGATGCGCACGTCGACGTCCGGGAACGAGCCGCGACCGAAGAACACATGCTCCCCGAAACGGCGCGCCAAGGGCGTCGCGAGCGCGGTGCATGCGAGCTCAAGCAAACTATCTGTGGACATTCTCAGCAAACCTCGCATCCAACGCCGCGCGATGAAGCGCGTCTGAAAGCGTCCGCCGTCGTATGCAGACAGCGCGCCGCGCACGCCGGCCAGTCGTTCGACGATCAGACGTGAAGCAAATTCCGATAAGCGAATACTTCCGTCGAGCCCACCAGCAGTCAATGGCGATACCGCACCCGCTGCGTCGCCGACGAGCAGGCCGCGGTCGCAGCCGATGCGCCGAAGCACGCCGCCGCACGGGATCAAGCCGCCGCGGCGCTCGAAATCGCTGTCCGGCTGCGTCTTGAGCGAAGGTAGCAAAGTTCGGGCGATTCGCGTGACCCTTTCGAGCGATCGCCGCGGTTGAAAGCGCAGCGCATCGCCCGCCACGCCAACGTGTGCGTGAATGCCCGCGTGTGCAACCCACGCGATGTATCCGGGAGCCAACATCTGCGACAACACACAATGGAGGACCGGCGGCGTCGCGAGAGCCACATCTGAATGCACGTCTTCGAGGCCCAGCAAAAAGTCCGAATTCCTATCGAGTCCTAGTTCTGCAGCGACGCGAGAGCGCGCGCCGTCCGCGCCGACGATCAACCTGGCACGTACGCGCTCGTCCGCGGCACCGCCGCGCCGCAGAACGACGATACTTGAGTCTGGACCCGCGCGAAGACCGATGAAGCGGAATCCTGGGCGCCAGCGCGCGCCGGCGCGTATCGCGTCGGCGAGCAGCGACTGGTACAGCGCCGCCATGTCCGCGATCCAAAACTCGGGCGCGTCGCGTTCGAACGCGACGGCTCGACCGCGTGGCGAATGCAAGACTACGCGCCGGATACTGGCGCCGAAGACGGCGCGCGGCAGATCGAAATCGTCGCGCGTGCGGCGCACGAAGATGCCGGTGGTGCGGATGTTGCAGCCCACATCCTGCCGAGCATCGACGAGCAGGACGTCGACGCCGCGCCGTGCGAGCGCTCTCGCACACCACAAGCCCGCCAACCCCGCGCCGATCACCGCGACGTCATGCCGTTCCATCTAAGTCGCCCTCCAACTACTTTACTTTGCCGTGCAAAGCTAAAGCCACGATTAGGTTTGCGCCGCAAAGTAACCTGCCTCGTCCGCGACCGGCATGGCAACCCGGCCGCGCAAGGATGGACTCGCGGTGCCGGGAAGGCTGGTCTGCCCATGTCCAGCGCAACGGTTGCGAGCATCGTGCTCTTCGCCGCGCTCATCCTCGTGCTTGTCCTCGCACCGGCGGCCAGCGCAGTCCTCGCGCGCTTCGCCAAGCCTGGTCAGCGCGCAAAGCATGCGCGCTACGCACGTTCGATGTTGATCTTATGGGCGATGACGTGGCTTGCGATCTACGCGCTTCGCCTGTGGGGGCAAACACCCGCTGATGTCGGCTGGAGAGCGCCGACCGAACCCGCAGCCGCGTATCTCGTCGTGCTCGCATTTATCGGCTTACTCGCCGCAGCCGCGCTTCGAGCGCAGCGGGCGGGCGATCCGATGTACTCCGACCGCATCCGTCTCATCGCGCCGCTGACTCCGGCGGATTGGTTCTGGTACGTGCCGGTCGCGCTGACGGCCGGCATCTGCGAAGAGTTCCTCTACCGCGGCTATGCGCTGCACGTCGTCGCCGACATCACCCACAACCTGTGGGTCGGCGTTATCGTGTCGACCGCCGCGTTCGGTCTCGCACACGCATATCAAGGCGCACGCGGCGTGATCGGCACGACCATCTTCGGGTTGTTCTTCGCGCTCGTCATCGCGCTCTGGGGCTCGTTATGGCCGTGCATGATCGGCCATGCGCTGCAGGATCTGATCGGCGGATGGCTCGTGTACAGGCGCCTGGGCGCGCATGTCGAGCAGCCGACGGGCGATGTGCCGCAGACCGCAGCTGCGACCGATGTGCCGCCGCCGACTTAGAACAGTTTCGTCTGGGCTTGTTCGCCGACCGGCGGAATCGGACTGATGTCCCCGGTGAGCGGCATCAGGATGCGCCGCATCGTCAGCGCATTGGTCGCCGCTTTCCCGAGATGGTGGTTGTTGAAGAACACGAACGTCTTTTCGGTTTGCTCAGCGACCTGCGTGATGCGGGGCAGCCAGCGCTCGAGCTCCGGCTCGCTGTAGTCGTATGAATAGCGTTCGTGCGACGCGCGTTCTTGGCGCCACCACTTCTCGTAGTTGCGTCCATGAAAGCGGATGTAACCGATCTGAGACGTTGCGTCGGCGCTCGGGCGCATGAGCGACGAGAACACCGGCTCGTCGACGTTGCACCAACCCAGTCCGAGTTCGCGCAGCCGCTCTAACTTGTCGCCGTCCTGCCACTCGCGATGGCGAAACTCGCAGACGATCGGCGCGAACGACCAGTGCTCCGCCAGCATCTCGAGGCGCCGGTACGCGTCTTCGCCCGGCCGGAATGAATGAGGGAACTGCGCGAGCAGCGCGCCGAGCTTGCCTGAGCTCACCAGCGGCACCAAACAATCCGCGAAATTCTTGATCTCGGATTTGATCGGATCGCCGTCCGCCGGAACATGCGTCACGCTCCCCGGTGCTTTTACCGTAAAGGTGAACGATGACGGCGTGCGTGCGACCATGCGCTCGAAGAGCTGCGGCTTAGGGATCGCGTAATACGTGCTGTCGATCTCCACAGCCGGAAAACGTTCTGCATAATAGGGGAGCATATCACCGCTTTTGATGCCGAGCGGATAGAACGGTCCGATCCAGTCGCGATACGAAAAACCACACGTCCCGACGATGATCGTCATCGCCCTGAATCGAGCAGCGCGTCGATTGCCGCGTGGTGCATCGCGACGCGCGCGCGCATCGGCAAGATCGCCGGTGATTCCGGCACGAGCGTATGGTTGGCGTGCCGGTCGAAGAGGTAGATGGAAAAGAAACCGACCAGTGGCGACAGGGTCTCTTCGGCCGGCTCAACGCAGCCGTCAACGAGCGCTCGCCCTTCGACTGTGGGGGCGTCGCTGATCGGAAGGCCGGTCGCGCGCACCGATGCGACGATGTGGCCACCGATCGATGCGCGTCCGCCGCGCACGTGTTCGTAAAGATAGAATCCTCGCGCTTCAGTATCTTCATGCAGATCGATGCCCGCATCGAAGCGCAGACCCTCAAGCGCCAGACGTGTGAGTTGGGTTTCCAGCGGCGCTGTGTCTTGACCAAACGTGCGATTGAGATCGATGCCGACATCCGTGCGTCGAGTGCCGGCGATGAATCCGATCGGATTGAGGCACGGCAACGCCGTGATGGTCGCGTTCGGCAGCTGCGGACGCTCGAAGAACGAGAGCAGCGCCTCCACGCCAGCGGGCTCATCGCCGTGTATCCCGGCGCTCATGCAGACATGCTTACCCGCGTTTTGTTCGGTTTGCACGCGGAAGAAGGGCAGCGCGTAACCGGAGCGGCGCACGATGTCGATGACGTCGACGCGCACCCCCGAACGCTCTCCGATCGCGCCGAGACGTTCGATGACTTGTTGATACCGTTGTAGCGACAGTTCGCGGACCACCATTCGGCCTTCAGTAGGTTCCAAAAGCCATCCTTGAGAATACGGTTTTGCTTACTATACGAAGAGGAGCCCCGAAGACGTGACCTATGTGATCTGCCAACCGTGCATCGGAGTGAAGGACAAGTCGTGCGTCGACGTCTGTCCCGTCGACTGCATTAAGGGCACGGATGAAGATCAGATGCTGTATATCGATCCCAGCACGTGCATCGATTGCGGCGCCTGCGTCGCTGCCTGCCCGGTGACCGCGATCTATAACGAGACGGAAGTACCCGAGCAGTGGAAAGAATACACCAAGATCAACGCCGACTATTTCAATAAGTAGTGGTTCGGGCGCCGACTAACGTTGGCAGCGGTTGAAATCCGTACCCACAAGTTCGTGGAACGTCTGGAGCGTGGTCTGCGCAAGCCCCAGCGCGATGGGTACGGTGGGATGTCCCTCGTTGTACTTGACCTCGGCGAACACCGGCTGCGCGCCTGCACAGCCGCGCACGCCCACGTGCGTTTGAAACCCGAAGCCTCCGAAGCTGTAGCGGTCGCCGCCCGCCATTCCATCGACACGGCTTTCGGCGTGCGGCACGTATAACACCGGCCCGCCACCGACATAGACGCCGCCGCCGCTGCCCCCGGAAACTTGCTGCAAGACACTCAGCCCGAGCATATTGAGGCCGTGAGTCAACTCAAATGACTGCACGCGGTCGCGCATCGGGCCATCGTCCTGGAGCGGAACGCCGTGCCAGACGCCGTCCTGAACGACAGAGTCTTCGGTTCGAGCGTAGATCTTGTAATGGGTGAAGTCCAAGGCAATGCGCGTCTCCGGATGTCCTGGCGCGAAGTATGACAGCCGAAGCCCATAATACGGTTCGAACCTGAACGGATATCCTGGCCACGGCACTTGGTGCATCGTCGCATCATTGGCGAGCGAGCTTTGCACGATGTGAAGGTCACTAGGCCGCGTTTGGGACGCACCGAAATAGAATGAGATCGACACGTCTGCGCGCGCGGCAGAAGCGAGAGCGAGCGCGAGAAGCACCCCCCACGTGAACCGCCCGAAGGCGGTCCTCATCATCGAGTTGTCGGGGGGCCGATAAGAATACGGGTTTTCATCAGCCAGGCCGTGGCTTCTAGGCGCTAGCCACGACCGCGGGCTTTTCCGCGTCCTTTTTCTTGCGCTCGCTTAGGAATTTGAAGAACTCACCGCCTTCGCGTAGGCGCCGGCGCATCACGCGTGGATCGCGCAGCATGCCGCCGAAGAGCGAGAACATCTTGCGCGGGCGGAAATAGAACGTACGATAGAACTCGTCGACCGACTTGAACATCATCTGTGACGTGAAGCCCGGATAGTTGAGCGTTGCGTTCTGCACGCCGTGTGCGTCGACAAGCTCGCCGGTCTCCATTTGCAGCCAGCCGTTTTCTTGCGCCTGGCGGTAAAGCTCGGTGCCGGGATAAGGTGCCGCGAGCGACACTTGGATCGTCTCCGGCTCGACCTCGCACGCAAAGCGCATCGTCTGCTGGATCGTCTCGGGCGTCTCGCCCGGCAGCCCCACGATGAACGTGCCGTGGATCTTGATGCCGAGCTCACGGCAGTCGCGCGAGAATCGGCGCGCGATATCCAAGCGAACGCCCTTCTTGATATTGTTGAGGATCTGCTGGTTGCCGGATTCGTAGCCGACAAGCAGCAGATGCAACCCATTCGCCTTGAGGACCTCGAGCGTTTTGCGCGGCACGATCGCCTTCGCGTTGCACGACCACGTCAACCCCAAGCGCCCCATGACCTTGGCGATCTCCTCGACGCGCGGGAGGTTGTCCGTGAGCGTGTCGTCGTCAAAAAACCACTCGCGTACCTCGGGGAACATCTTCTTGGCCATCGTCATCTCGGCTTCAACGCTCTCGATACTGCGCACGCGGTAGAGATGACCGCCGATCGTCTGCGGCCACAAGCAGAACGTGCACATCGAGCGGCAGCCGCGCCCGGTGTAGAGCGACACGTACGGATGGTCGAGATAGCCGTTGAAATAGTTCTCGATCGTAAGATCGCGCCGGTAGACAGGCAGCACGCTTGGCAATGCATCGAAGTTCTCGAGTTTCGGTCGCGGCGCGGTGAACGTGACGGAACCGTTCTCTCGAATCACCAAACCCGGCACTTCGCGCAGTGGCTTGCGCTCGGCGACGTCCGCGCATGCGTACTCGAACTCGCCCATCGCCATCCAGTCGACTGCCGTCGCGGCCTTCATCGACGGCTCCGGCAAGACGCCGACATAGGCACCCACCATGCCGACCATGACGTCCGGATTTTCAGCCTTCAGGCGCGCGGCGAACTTCGCGTCATTATTAAAGGAAGGCGCGCTCGTGTGCAGCACGACCAATTCGCAATCTTTTGCCAGTGGCGCCACTTGATCGACGCTTAGCCCGTCCGGCGGTGCGTCGATGAGCTTGCTGCCGGGCACCATCGCCGCAGGCTGTGCGAGCCACGTCGGATACCAGAACGAACGAACCTCGCGGCGCGCTTGATAGCGCGAGCCTGCGCCGCCGTCGAAGCCCTCAAAGCTCGGCGGGTTGACGAACAGCGTTTTCATGACTTCGGCGGGCATGCTCGCTCCTTTTAGGACCGTGGAGGCTTTGACGTGAACTCCAGGTACGCCTCGGGGTCCTTCGACGAACGACGCCCACCTTCGATAAGCGCGTATCGGAGCGCAAGGCCGCCAGCTAGCACGAGCATTGGCTTCACGACATCCCATAAGCTCGACGAGCGTGTCGACGGCAGTGCGAGCGGTGCCGCGACACCTGCGCCGAGCGCGCCGCGCTCGAACACATCTTTGAGCGGCGGCTCGAACAGCGGCTTGGCGAACTCGCCCGTGTCTTTGAGCCATGCCGCGAGCGCCAACGCTTCGGCCGCCGACGCCATGCGCTCGGCTGCAGCCAAACGCTTGCGCGCGGTGGTCGGTCCAACTGAGAAGATCTCGGCGAACAAGCTGATGCTCGCGGTGCCTGTTGCCATCGCTGACGACGCGAACACGGCCGGTAGCAACGGCGACGCCGCCCACAAGGGGATGCTCGAATGTCCGAGGAGCACGCCGGTATATGTACCCACGAACAGCGCCGCAGGCAAACCGGCGAGCGCGAGAATCGTGCGCGTCGCTGGTCCGGCGCCCGCGAGATTCGCAGCGGCCGTAAGAACCGACATACCCGAAAGTGCCGTCATGCCCCACACGCCCGCATTCATCGGCGACGACGGCTTGAACAGGCGCAACATGTGATGGAAGCGCGCAGGCCGGCCCAAATGGCTGATCAACAGCGGCGCGCTTGCACCCATCGCGACAGCCGAGATCGAAAACCCGAGCTTGGCGATTTGACGATCGCCGCGTCCGCCGCGCAGCGTCGCGAGCGTCGACGCGACGAATGCGCCCGCGCCGATGCCGCCGACCCACAGATATCCGATGACCGCCCAGCCCCAGTCTGGTGGCTTGATCGCCGGCTGATCGTAATAGGTGTTTTTCGGCGTCGTCCGCGGCTTTTTCGGGTCAGTCTGCATCGAACACCAGCGCCATAGCAGCCGCGACGACTATCGCGGTCCCAAGACCCCAGAGATACATTTTTGGCAGTGCGCGCTTGGGCGAGCGCGGATAGCGCGGCATGTTGTATTTCTCGGGCTCGTCCATCAGCAAGAAGAACGAATTCAGTCCGCCCAGCGCGTGGTCATCGGCGGGCATTCCATACAGCTGCGCGCTCGACTCTCCCCGCGCTTGCAGCACTTCCACTCGGCGCTGCGCGTATTCGCGCAGCTGCTCGACGTCCCCGAAAATGATCGAATCGGTCGGGCATGCCTTCGCACAGGCCGGTTCGAGGCCGTCCTTCAGACGATCGTAGCAGAGCGTGCATTTATGCGCGCCGCCGTCGTTATTCGCATCCGAGTGTGCTACTTCGACGACGCCGAACGGGCACGCGACGACGCAATAGCCGCAACCGTTGCAGATATCTTGCTGGACGTAGACCGTGTCGAATTCGGTGCGGATGAGCGAGCCTGTCGGGCACGCGTTCTCGCAAGGCGCATCGACGCAATGCTTGCAGACATCGCTGTTGAAAAGCCAGCGCAGCTTGCCGTTGCTGTCATGCTGTTCGATGAATTGCACGTGGCGCCAGGTTGTCGCGTTCAGCTCAACGGTGTTGTCGTACGACATCCCAGTGAACGATTGGCCGTCGGACGGCAGCTCGTTCCACTGCTTGCACGCGACCTCGCACGCCTTGCACCCTATGCACACCGAGGAATCGGTGAAGAAACCGACGGGCCGCTGTTCGGGAGGCGGCTCGACGCGCTCGAACGCCTCGAAGAGATCGAGGTCGCTCATGTCTTATCCGGATCGGGTCCGGTCGTCGACAGCGTGCGCCGGCCCGGACGCACGTCGCAGGTCAGCGCCTTGACCTCGTAGATCGATACGTTCGGTTCGAGCACGAGATGTGTCAGATCGTTCGGTGTATCGCCCTTGGTAACGCCCATATAGCTCCAGTGCATGGGCACGCCGATCTGATCGACCGTCTTACCTTGGATCTCGAGCGGCGTCATGCGCGCAGTGACAAGCGCTCTGCCTTCAAAGGTGCCACGCAGCGTCGTGACGGTTACCCACCCGCCATTCTCAATGCCTTTCTTGGCAGCCAATTCGGGGCTGAGTTCGACGAACGCAGCGGGCATCAGTTCAGCCAGCCACGGCAGCCAGCGCGTCATCGCACCGCTGACGTGATGTTCGGTGACGCGGTACGTGGTCATCACGATTGGGAAATCGGGGTCGCCCGGCGCTGCGACCGGGTTGTCGCCCGTCCTCGCAAACGTTTTGGCCGTCGGATTCGTCTGATGTCCATAGAGCGCGTTGACGACTGGCGACTCGTACGGCTCGTAGTGGGTGGGCAGCGGTCCGTCTTTAAGCGCGGTCACGAACAGGTGCGCACGGCCATCGGGCATCATGATGAACGGATCGCTTCCGGAGAGCGCATCCATGCCGCCGGCTCCTTCTTGGGCCGGAGTCTCAGGATCTTTGGCGACGGGGAAGTCGGGAACATCGTCGCCGACCCATTTCTTTTGGTCCTCATCCCACCAGACGTATTTCTTGCGGTCGGACCACGGTCGCCCGGACGGATCGGCTGACGCCCTATTATAAAGGATGCGTCTGTTCGCGGGCCACGACCATCCCCAATTCGGGAACACCCGGCCGCGGTTATCTCGCGATGCGGCGCGGTTAAGATCGGGCTGCGGTTGGATGCCGCTATAGATCCACGAGCCGCAGGCGGTCGAGCCGTCGTCCTTGAGGTCAGCAAAGCCGCTCAGGAGCTTGCCGGTCGCGACCTCGCGTCCGTTGATCTCGCACACGACCTTGTCGATGTCGGGTTCGTCCAGAATGCGTGAGCCTGGCTCGGGTTCTTCGCGATCGTAGTTCCAGGTGAGCGCTTTGATCGGCTCGTCGCGCGCCAGCGTGCTCTCCGCGTACATCGCCTTAAACCGCTTGGCGAGCTTATCGATGAACCACTCGTCGCTGCGCGCATCGCCCGGCGGATCGATCGCCTTCTCGCGATACTGGACGAGGCGCTGCGTATTCGTGAACGATCCCTCTTTCTCCAAATGCGAGGCGGCCGGCAAGAAGAAGATCTCAGTTTTGATCTGGAGCGGGTCTTGGCCGTCAGGCGCGGCATACCAGAACGACGCGGATTCGACTTCGTATAGATCGCGCACGACGAGCCAATCGAGATTCGCGAGCGCTTGGCGCTGCAAACGTCCGTGCGCGGATCCCGACGCCGGGTTTTGGCCAAGCAGAATCATGCCCTTGATCTTGCCCTCGACCATCGCGAAGGTCGACGCGAGATGCGAGTGGTCGCCGTGGGCCTTGGCCACCCAGTCATAGCGGTAGTCGTTTTCCTTCGTGGCCGCATCGCCGTACCACGCCTTGAGGAACGACACGATGTATTTGGGGAAGTTCGCCCACCAGCCCGTCGGCCGCCACGAAGCTTTGATGTACTTGTCCAGCGAGCCGTGATCCAAAAGCGCGCTCGGCTGGGGCATATACCCCGAGAGCAAATCGAAGAGCGTCGGCACATCGGTCGAGCCTTGAATCGACGCGTGACCACGCAACGCCATGATGCCGCCGCCCGGACGACCCATATTGCCGAGCAGCATCTGCACGATCGCCGCCGTACGAATGTTCTGCACGCCGTGGCTGTGTTGCGTCCAGCCGACGGCATAACAGAACGCGGACGTGCGTTCGCGACCTGAGTTCTTCGCCAGCACTTCGCATACGCGCAAAAAATCAGCGACTGGAACGCCGGTGATCCGCTCGACCTCTTCGGGCGTGTAGCGCTCGAAGTGGGCCTTCATGATGTTAAGGACGGTATGCGGATTCTGGAGTCCGGGGTCGGTGACGACGTTGCCCTTCTTGTCGCGCTTGTATTGCCACGACACCCTGTCGTAGGTCCGCGTGTGCGCATCAAAACCAGAGAACACGCCATCGAGTTCCTCGGTGTCCTTGAACCTGTCGTCGATGACGGTCAGCGCGTTCGTGTAGTAGTTGACGTAGTCGTGGAAATAGCGGTCGTTGACCAACAGCCAGCGCACGATGCCGCCCAAGAACGCGATGTCCGTACCGGCACGGATCGGCAGATAGATGTCGGCGAGCGCCGACGTGCGCGAGAAATGCGGATCGATGTGCATGACCGTCGCACCGCGCTCTCTGGCTTCGACGACGCGCGCATATGCGATCGGATGCGCTTCGGCCATGTTCGAGCCCATGATGAGGATCGCGTCGGAATTGACGAGGTCTTGCGGGAACGTCGTCGCGCCGCCCCGGCCGAAGGAGGTGCCCAGACCGGGCACCGTGCTGCTATGTCATATCCTCGCTTGGTTTTCGATCGGTATGATCCCCAAGCCGCCGCACAGCAGCTTTTTGATCATGTAATTCGCTTCGTTATCGAGCGTTGCGCCGCCGAGCGACTCGATCGCATAGCAAGCGTTGACGGTCGTACCGTCAGGTAGCTTCTCGACGAACGTCTCGTCGCGGGTCTGCTTGATCCGCTGCGCGACCTGCTCCATCGCCCAGTCGAGCGACTTGATCTCCCAGCGCTCCGAGTATGGCGCACGATACATCACCTGCGTGATGCGCAACGGATTGACCGCGAACTGATAGGTGGCCGCGCCCTTCGGGCACAGCGTGCCGCGATTGATGGGGCTTTCGGGATCACCCTCGACGTCGAGTAGGACGCCATCTTTCACATATGCGAGCTGCGCGCAGCCGACGGCGCAATATGGGCAAATCGAGTGCTTGACCGTGGCACCCCTGATTCGGGGCTTCTTTTCGACGCTTTCACGCGAGAAAGGCCGTTTGGGCTCAAGCATAGGGCGCCGATTCGTGCGCGAGGGGTGCCTCCCTCCGGTGCTTGGGGCCAGCACACTTATGTGTAACGGGCGGGACACTGCCATGGTCTAGCTAATTGACCCGCTGCGGGGTTCCGATGCTGTTAGTAGCCCCGTTTCAATCGAACACTAGCGCTATCAAAGGGCAACCCGTTTGGACGACGCCTCGGATCGCCTACGACGACCTTTTCGCAAGCTGTTCGGTTTTGTGACCGGCGAAAACTCGCCGTTGCCGCAGCCGACCGAAACGCGAACTGACGAAAACGACCCGCTGACGCCGAAGGACGAAATCGCGAAGGATGAGAGCCGCACGCCGGCATCCATCGCGCCGCCCCCGATCGCTGCAGCGCCCGAACGCGTCGCGCCCGCGCCGGCCGCCGACGAGGCACCGATCCCAGCACCGACCATTTTCGCAGCGCCGCCGCCCACGTATGAGCGCGACGACGATCTCGAGCAAGTCCTCAACGAGAATCGCATCCGCTCGGTCTTTCAGCCGATCGTCAGTCTCGTCGACGGCTCAGTCTTCGGCTACGAGGCGCTCTCACGCGGACCCATAGGAACGCGCTTGGAAAGCGCGGACGCGTTGTTCAACGCAGCGTCGGCGGTCGGGGCGACGCACCGGCTCGAACGCGTCTGCCGTTCCCGGTCAATCACAGCGGCCGCCGGCATCCCGAGCGGCTGCTACCTGTTCTTGAATTTGAGCCCGCGCGTGCTGGAAGAACAAAACGCGGGCTTGTCGCGCGAGGTAATGGAGCAGAGCCGGCTCGCGCAAGAGCGCGTGGTTCTTGAGATCACCGAAAAGCAAGCTATCGCCGACTTCGACCTGCTCAAGAGCGCGCTGTTCAACTACTATCGTCAAGGGTTCAAGGTCGCGATCGACGACGCCGGCGCCGGTCACAACAGCCTACGCGCAGTCACGGAGGTACGCCCGCACTTCATCAAGCTCGATATGGCGCTCGTGCGCGGCATCGATCATGACCGCGTGAAGAACGCGCTCGTCTCCGCAATCGTCATTTTCGCCAAACGCATCGACGCGAAGGTGCTCGCCGAAGGCATCGAAACCGTCGACGAGCTGTCCACGTTGATCGAGATCGGCATCGATCTCGGTCAAGGCTTCTTGCTCGGACGGCCTTCGAGCGGATTCATCGAACCCAAACCCGAGATCGCCGCGTTCATCCGTGAGCGCTCCTCAACGATGCGTGCCGTTCCAATTCCCAAGGGCATGGCGGTCAGCACGATCACGCGCCGGGCACCTGCGCTCATGCCCACCGCGTACACGAGCGAGCTGCTGGAGATCTTCGAGCGCAACAGCGACCTCGACAGCGTCGTGCTCGTCGAATTCGGTTCGCCAGTGGGGTTGGTAAGCCGCACGAAGCTGTACGAGCGCTTGTCGCATCAGTTCGGGTTCTCGCTGTATGCGAAGCGCGCTGCGCGTCTGGTCATGGACGACTCCTACCTCTCCGTCGACGCAAAAGATTCGATTGAGGATGTCGCGCGCAAAGTCACGCACCGGCGCAACTCCGAGATGTACGATGAGATCGTCGTGCTCGAAGACCAGGTCTACTCAGGGGTTGTATCGGTGCGCGATCTGCTGCACACGATGACCGAATTCCACGTGACGATGGCGCGCAACACGAATCCGCTCACTGGCCTGCCCGGCCGCATCCCGATCCAGCGTGAGATCGACCATCGCTGCGAGAGCAACACGCCGTTCGCGGTGCTGCACATCGACTTGCTCAATTTCCGCGCGTACAACGAGCGATACGGCATCGAACGCGGCGATGAGGTGATCGCGTTGCTCGCCGAGACGTTGAATACAGTGGTCGCCGAATCGAACGACCGCAATGCGACCGTCGGCCACCTTGGCGGCGTGAACTTCCTTGCGCTCTGCGGCCCGGACAACGTCGAGCGCCTCGGCCGGCGCATCATAGAATCGTTCAGCCGGCGGACCGCCCCGCTGCACGTGGCACGCGACAACATCGCATCGGTCGAACATGGCAATGTCGCAGCGCCGAGCGTTGGGCTCTCATTGGTCGGCATTAGCGCGACATCGCCGCCGCTGCCGAATCTCGCCAGTCTTGCAGGACGTACGGCTCGATACAAACGCGTCGCGCGCGCAGCCGGAGGCAATGCGTTTGTGCTCGATGGGCAGCTCGTGTTAGGTAAAGTGCTGAGTTTTCCACAACAGCTCGCCTAACAGCGGGCCCTTCGTCGCTTGACAGTCTCGCAAACCTACCCGTATCATTGTGCCTTGGGGGACCTCGGGGACGGGGGGACGCACGCTCCGGCCTATGTCCATATTCGGATTCCTCTTCAAACGACGGCCTGCTGGGTCTGGCTCAGGCCTTAAACCACGGCTTTCTACGCGTTTGGCGATGAGCGAACCGGTGCGGCTGGTGACGCCGACCGGGTCCGAACAGCCCGCTATTCTGCAAGACGTTTCCGCCGGCGGCGCCTGCGTGCGCACTCATCAGCGATTGCGCGTCGGCGATCAGATCCTGCTCTCGATGTATTTCGGATTAAATCAGCGCTATGACATCCAAGCCAAGATCGTGTATGCAAAGGGCGGCGAGCGCGGTTTTCACGCGCGCTACGGCATGCGCTTTGTCTGGATCAGCGACGACGACCGATTCCGCTTGACCAATTTCGTGAACGAACGCGTGAGTGCGAGCCAGTTCGGCGTGCGCACCTTCCCGGCGTCTCCACATCAGGGCAACATTTCCTGATCGGCGCACCGCGGGCGCGCTGCTCGCGGACAAGGTCCGTGACGAGAGCGCACCGGTCGTCGTCGGCATTGCTCGCGGCGGCGTCTTGGTCGCCCAGCCGGTCGCGCACGCGCTCGGCGCCCCGCTCGACGTTTGCGTCGTGCGCAAAGTCGGCCACCCAGCGCAACAAGAGCTTGCGATGGGCGCGGTTTCGTCGACGGGCGAACTCGTGCTCACCGAACACGCCCGCGATGTCGACCTGCCGTCGCTCGACGCATTGATATTGCAGGCCCAGGAGCGAGCGCGCCGTCTGGAGCACGAGCTGCGCGGCGATCGCGCGCCGGTCGACCTGCACGAACGAACCGTCATCATCGTCGATGACGGCATCGCGACGAGCGCGACGATGCTGTGCGCGATCGAGGCCGCACGAGCGCGTGGCGCGCAGCGCGTCGTCTGCGCGGTGCCCGTGGCGCCTGCTGATTTCCTCGAACGGCTGCGCGCAAAGACCGACAGGCTGATCGTCCTGGTTCCGTCTGCGGAATGGCACTTCGCCGTCGGGCGCCACTATGCTGATTTCTCTGAGGTGTCGGACGAAGAGGTGCGCGCCGCGCTGGCGGGTGAACGAGGGGCGTCATGAATCCGGCGCGAGCGTTCTCGGCATACGTATCCGCCAATGCGCACACGCTCCTACAAGCGACGAGCGTGCACGTGTGGCTGTCGGCCGTCGCACTCGCCGTTGCGTGCGCGGTGAGCATTCCGCTCGGCATCTGGACGGCGCGCAATCCGCGCGGCGCCGGCGTTATCGGCGTCATGAATGCATTGCGTTCGGTGCCTAGTCTCGCGGTGCTCGCGCTGATGCTGCCCGTACTCGGCATCGGACCGCGCGCGGCGCTGGTCGCCTTGACCCTGCTGGCGATTCCCCCCGTGTTGATCAACACTGACGTCGGCTACCGCACCGTCGATCCCGCCGCCGTCGAAGCCGCGGTCGGCATGGGCATGCTCCCCGGCCAGGTGTTGCGCCGAGTGCAGACGCCGCTTGCGGCTCCGGTCATTATCACCGGCGTGCGCATCGCAGCGGTTGAGGTTATCGCATCTGCGACGTTGGCCGCGTTTATCGGCGGCGGCGGGCTCGGCGACCTGATCATCGGCGGCCTGCAGACGGAGGACACCGGCGAACTCCTCGCCGGCGCTGTGTGCGTCGCGCTGCTTGCGCTCATAGCTGAAGCAGTGCTGAGCATTATCCAGCGATTAGCGGCGCCGCCAACCTTGTCAGCCGCAGCACAACCGGCGTGAAATCGATGTGGACAAGACGCGCGGCGCTCACCGCACTTGCCGGGCTTGCATTAGCGCCAGCCGCATGCGCGCAGCGAAACGCGGTCAAGGTCGGTTCGAAGAACTTCACCGAGCAGCTGATCCTGGGCGAGATGTATGCGGCGTTGCTCGAACACGCCGGTCTGCCGGTCGCACGGCGGCTAGATCTTGGGAGCACGCAGGTCGTCATGCCTGCGCTCGCGCGCGCCGACATCGACTTGTACCCAGAATACACGGGCACCGCGCTGCTCGTCGTGCTCAAGTCGCCGCCGATGTCCGACCGCAATGCGGTTTACGAATTGGTGAAATCTCGCTACGCGACGCGATACCAGCTCGTGCTGCTCGATCCGGCTCCGATGAACGACACGCAGGCGCTTGCGACCACGCAGTCGATCTCCAGCCAATATGGGCTGCGTACCCTGAGCGACTGCGCCCGCGCCGCGCCGAAGCTGCGGCTCGGGGCCCCGCATGAGTTCCTCGCGCGACCCGACGGCCTGCCCGGACTGACCAAGGCGTATGGCGGCTTCGCATTCGCGAAAGTCGTGCCGGTCGACATCGGCCTCAAGTACAAGGCGCTGCTGACCGGCGCGGTCGACGTCGTCGTCGCGTTCGGCACCGACGGAGAGATCGATGCGAACAAGCTCATCGTCTTGGAAGACGACAAGCATTTCTTTCCGCCGTACGCGGTCGCGCCGGTCGTGCGCCGCCAAGCACTGCAGATGTACCCGTCGATCGCACCCACGCTCAATGGACTGGCCCCGCTGCTGACCGACGCCGTCATGCGCAAGCTGAACTACCAGGTCGATGGCGCTCGCCAAGAACCGTCCGACGTCGCACGCACCTTCCTTACCGAGTCGAAGCTGATTTGACGGCGACTGACGCCGCACCGGCCGTCGCGTTCGAGCACGTCGTCAAAACGTTTCCGGGCGGCGAGCACGCGGTCAATGACGTCGACCTCGTCGTGCCGCGCGGGTCGTTCACCGTGCTGGTCGGACCATCGGGCAGCGGCAAGACGACGCTGCTCAAGACGGTGAACCGCTTGTACGAACCGACGTCAGGGAAGATCTTTGTGGATGGCTCCGACGTCGAGGCCGTCGACCCGGTCGTGCTGCGCCGCGGCATCGGCTACGTCATCCAAAACGTCGGCCTGTTCCCGCACATGACGGTAGCGTCGAATATCGCGGTGGTGCCCTCGCTGCTTGGATGGGACCGCGCACGCATCGACGCGCGTACCGACGAACTGCTCGCGCTCGTCCATCTCGAGCCGGAACGGTTTCGGGATCGCTACCCAGCCCAATTGTCCGGCGGACAAGCACAGCGCGTGGGTTTAGCGCGCGCGCTGGCCGCCGATCCTCAGATCATGCTCATGGACGAGCCGTTCGGCGCGCTGGATGCGATCGAGCGCGACCGGCTTCAGCATGAGCTCTCAGAACTTCATGCGCGGCTTCGTAAGACGGTGCTCTTCGTGACGCACGACGTCAGTGAGGCGCTGCGACTTGCAGATCTGCTCGTCGTGATGCGTGCCGGCCGAGTCGAGCAATCAGGGACGCCGTTCGACATCATCACCGGACCTGCCAATGCGTTTGTCGCAGCGCTGCTCGATGCTGAAGACGTGATGCGCCGCTTCTCGGTGATGCGCGTCGAGTCGGCGATGAGACGTGGTGAAACGCCGGCGCCTTCGACCGGCTATCGGATCTCGGCCGATCGCGACTTGCGCACAGCGCTCTCGCTTATGATGCAAGCCGGCGTCGGGTCACTGCTTGTGGTCGATTCCGGCGGTGCGCCGCTCGGCGCGATCGCCCTCGCCGATCTGCAACGCGCCGCCCGCCCGGCGACCAAGAAAGACTAGCCTGTGCAGTACCTGCTCGCGCATCCTGCCATCGTTGCGAAAGCGCTTGCGCAACACATCTGGTTGAGCGGCGCAGCCTTGGCGATCGCGCTTGCCATCGCGATTCCGCTCGGCGTGCTCGCGGCGCGTTCGCCGGCTGCGCGCGGTCCGCTTTATGGCGTGCTCGGAATCGTCTACACGATTCCAAGCCTCGCATTGTTCGCGCTGCTGATCCCAGCGCTCGGACTCGGTTTCGCCACCGCAGTGGTCGGACTCGCAGCCTACGCGCAGATGATTCTTGTCCGCAACATCGCGGCAGGCATACAAGGCGTCGATCCCGCGGCGCGGGAGGCTGCCCGCGGAATGGGGATGAACTCCTGGCAACTCTTCTGGCTCGTCGAACGCCCGCTTGCCATGCCGGTAGCGTTGGGCGGCATCCGCATCGCAGCTGTCTCGATCATCGGCATCGCAAACGTCGCGGCATGGATCGATGCCGGAGGATTAGGCACGCTTGTGCTCGGCGGCATCCAAGAAGACTATCCCAACAAAGCGGTTGCCGGCGCGTTGGTTTCCGCGCTCTTAGCGATCGCAGTCGATTTTGCGTTACGCAGGGCCGAAGCGCGCTATCGACGCCATGCAGCGCTTTCTACCTCGTGAGCGATCGGAGGGCAACGATGAAGATCGCAAGACTTCTCGGCGCGTTCGTTCTCACCACAGCGCTTCCACTAATAAGCCTCGCCAATCAGGCCGGAGGGACCCTTCAGGGTGCGAACGTCCACACGCCCCGGCCTCGTGCAACAGCGCATCCAACGCCTACGCCGGCGCTCCCCGCGCCTCAAGCACCGCACTACACGACCGACCCGCAGCGATGCGTCCACGCCGGCGGCAGCGCTAACTTCTGCGCGCAGTTAAAGACGGGGAAATACGTCTCGATCTTCTGGTCATGGAGCTGCCATGGCGCGAATTGCGGACTTGGTGGCTATCACGTGTGGCTTGCCGGGTCGCCGCCCAAGGCGATCGATTCAACACCGGTGGCGGTGATCATTGAAAACACCCCTCACAGCGGCACGTGCTATTATGTGACCGCCTATGCTGCTCCCAATCACGCCGGCGCTGAATCCAAACCGAGCCCGCACATATGCATCCATGCGACGACGACCGTGCTCACCGTGAAGGCTGACGTGGCGCGCGGCTATACCCGGCAGTACTGGGTGCTCTACAGCGACAACAATCCCCAGATCAAAAGCTTTCCGGCGACCAAGAACACGCCGTTCGTCGTCGGCGGCACCTTTGACAGCACGAATCAGAGCCAGGTCAATAACTTTCAGCGCGCCGCATATTCGTTTAACCTCTCGCCGCTGGGCGGCAATAGCCTGTTCGGTGCGAGCTTCGCGTATGACAAGGGTCCATACGACTCCAGCCACAGCTGCGCGCAGCTCAACCGGGCGTCCGGCAGCTGGCAGAGCGCCAACTGGATCTCCGACAATGGCATGTTGAACGGAAAGTTTTCGTATAGCGGTGGCACGCAGACGTGGCCGATCGATAACTTGCTCAAAGGATGGGACCGTTCAAAACCGTTCGCGATCTTCGTCGAGGAGGCGTACGGAATTGGACCGGCCGAGTTTGTGAAAAGCGGCGTCGTGCCCCATTCGTTCTCGTGTCAATCGTTCATCACGAACCCGCGTCTGCTTCTCAAAGTCGGCATTACGGAATAAGTGTGCGCGCGCTGTAGGTTGCTTCACCTTAGCAGCGTCGTAGGAGCCGGCTAAGCGACGCGCGTACACCTGCGAACCTCGCTGCCTGTGTCGCGAAAGGCGGATACCATGGCCGATGAAATCAAGCGTCGCGAATTCGTCGCCATCGTAAGCCTTCTCGGTGCAACGCTCGCGACCGGATGTTCCTCGACGGCGCCTTCATCGTCGACGGGAGCCTCCGCCGCACCCTCAAACAGCGCTCAACCGAACAAGGCGCTCACAGAACCCGAAGCCTACACGTTCCTCACGCCGCCAGAACAGGCGTTCATCGAAGCGGCGTGCGATCGCATCATCCCTGCGGACCCACCGGGTCCAGCGGCCAGCGCCGCGGGTGTGCCATATTACATCGATGGCCAACTGGCGGGCGCGTGGGGTAACGGCGCCCGGATGTACCGCCAAGGGCCGTGGCAAGCGGGCACGCCGCAGCAAGGCTACCAATTGGCGCTCACGCCCGCGCAGTTGTATCGCACTGCGATGCGCGCGGTCGATGCGCATTGCACAAAGAAGTACAACGGGAATTTCTCTGGTTTGACGAGCGCGCAGCAAGATGAGGTGCTTCACGGTCTCGAGCAAGGCACGATCGATCTGGATACCGTGCCATCGGCGACGTTCTTTGCGCTGCTGCTCGAGAACACGATCGAAGGCTACTTCGCCGATCCGCTGTACGGCGGAAATCGCGATAAGGCCGGTTGGAAGATGATCGGATTCCCTGGAGTCGCAGCCGTGTACACGAACTTGATCGATCAGAACTACGGCCAGCCCTACATCGTGCCGCCCGTGAGCATCTCCGACGTCCAGCAAGGCCTCGCACAGGATGATATGGACCCGAAGCATGTCGCGCTCGTGCGTCCGCTGCATCGGCGTGCGGTCGGCACGAAGGGACGGTGAGCGCGATGGCGACCAAACTGAAGTCTGTTGATGCCCTCACCATCGGCGTTGGATGGACCGGCGGCATCATCGCGGCTGAGCTGACGAAAGCCGGTTTGCACGTCGTCGGCCTGGAACGCGGCGACTATCGCAACACGTCGCCCGATTTCGAGGTTCCGCAGATCCATGACGAGCTTTCGTACGCGGTGCGTCTCAAGCTCATGCAAGACGCCGCGGTCGAAACGGTCACGTTCCGCAACGATTCGAGCCAAACCGCGTTGCCGTTGCGCTATTTCGTCGGCTTCTTGCCCGGAAACGGCTTAGGCGGCGCGGGCGTTCACTGGAACGGCACGACCTGGCGCTTCTTACCATGGGATTTCGAGACGCGCAGCAAGACGATCGCTCGCTACGGCGCTTCGATGTTGCTGCCCGACTGCACGAGCCAAGACTGGGGCATCACCTACGCCGAACTCGAGCCGTTCTTCGATCGCTTTGAGTATCAGGCCGGCATCTCAGGCAAAGCCGGCAACATCAAGGGCACCCTCCAACCCGGCGGCAATCCGTTTGAAGGACCGCGTTCGCGCGATTACCCGAACCCGCCGATGAAGGTCACCTATCAGGGTTCCTTGTTCCGTGACGCCGCGGCCAAACTCGGATATCACCCATTCAACATGCCGTCGGCCAATGTGACGAGACCTTACACGAATCCGGACGGCGCGACGTTCGGCGCGTGCGTGTATTGCGGCTACTGCGAACGGTTCGCATGCGAGATGTTCGCGAAATCGAGTCCGCAGCTCGCCGTCATTCCGGTCGCGCAAAAGACCGGGCGGTATGACCTGCGCACCGGCGTCAACGTCGTGCGCATCAACCTTGACAGCGCACGCCGGCGCGCTGTCAGCGTGACCTATGTCGACGGCGCTGGACGTGAGTTCGAGCAGCCGGCTGACATGATCTTTCTCACTTCGTTCGTGTTCAACAACGTGCGACTGATGCTGGTTTCAGGGATCGGCACGCCCTACGATCCCAAAACCCGGGCTGGAAACGTCGGCCGCAACTACGCCTATCAGGCGAACACCGGCGGCACGTATTTCTTTGAGAACAAGACCTTCAACCCGTTCATGGGCTCGGGCGCCAACGGCTTCGTCTTCGACGACTTCAACGGCGACAATTTCGATCATCATGGCCTGGGCTTCATCGGGGGCGCTGACATCAACGTCAATCCTACCGGTGGGCGCCCGATCCAAAACCATCCCACGCCTCCCGGAACGCCCACCTGGGGTGCCGGTTGGAAAGAAGCCGTCGCGAAGTGGTACAGTCGCGCCTTTAGCGTCAATGCGCAAGGCGGGGTCCAATCGTACCGCGGGAATTATCTCGATCTTGACCCGACGTATCGCGACGCGTTTGGCCTCCCGCTGATCCGCATGACCTTTGATTGGGGCCCGTACGAGTTGAAGCAATCCGCGTACATGGCCGATGTCCTACAAAAACTTGGTAAGGCGATCGGCGCGGACCACGTCGCCACGCACCCGCTCAAGGGCAAATACACGACGCAAGTCTACCAAAGCACGCATACGACGGGCGGTGCGATCATGGGAGCCGACCCCAAGTCGAGCGTGGTGAACAAATACTTGCAGAGTTGGGACGTACCGAATCTCTTCGTCGTCGGCGCGAGCGCGTTTCCCCAGAACGCCGGCTACAATCCGACCGGCACGGTCGGGGCGCTCGCGTACCACACGTCAGATGCGGTGATCAAACGCTACGTCAAAAAGCCCGGACCACTCGTGGGGTAGGATCCTCCGGGATTCGCGCGCGCGTTTTGAGCTAGCGAGCGACCAGCAGGTTCGAAGTGAATGCGCCGGTCGGATCGCTCCACGTCTCGGTGAGCGCAAAGCCGGTCTCTTGAGCGAGCGCGTCGAGCTGTGCTTGCTCGTACTTGTACGATGATTCGGTGTGGATGCTCTCGCCCAGCTCGAAGTGGACCGTCATCGGGATCCCATCGATCGAAACGTCCTGTTGCCGCTCGCTCACCAGATGCATCTCCATTCTGCCTTCTGGCGCGTTGAAGATGGCGCGATGCCGGAACTGATCGAGATCGAAGTGTCCGCCGAGTTCCCGGTTGATGCGAGCGAGCAGATTCTTGTTGAACGCGGCGGTCACGCCCAGCTTATCGTTGTACGCTGCCTCGAGCGCTGCGACGTCCTTCTTCATGTCCGCGCCGATCAGCAGCGCATCGTTTGGCCTGAGCGTTTCGCGCACCGCGCGCAGCGTGCGTCGCGCCTCATACGGCTCGAAGTTGCCGACGTTCGATCCTAAGAAGAGCACGAGCGCGCGCGCCACGCCGTTGCGCGAAAAGCGTCGAAGGCCTTCGTAATAGTCGGCGACCTGCGGATCGACTTCAATCGCGGGATATTCGGCGTTGAGCGCGTGCACCGTTTGGTCTAACGCGCCGCGCGAGATGTCGATCGGGCTGTACCGCAGCGAACCTTGACGGGTGAGCGCAGCGTCAAGCAGCAGCCTCGTTTTCGTCGCAGTCCCGCTGCCGAGCTCGACGATCTCGAGCGTGTCGCCGACCGCATCGATGATGTCGCGCGCGTGCGCACGCAAAATCGCCGCTTCGGCGCGCGTGAGATAGTACTCAGGAAGCAGGCAGATGACTTCGAAGAGCGCCGACCCGAGGTCGTCGTAGAGGTACTTGGTCGGGAGGGTCTTCGGGTGAGCGCTGAGGCCCGCTCGGACCTCGGCGGCAAAATCCATCGCCGCTGGTTCTCGCCTGTCCATTTGAACTCGCTTCGCGCGCGGGACGCTACTGAACCGTAGATTCAACCGGCTGAACCTGCACGCTCGATAACCGCCACCCGTCTGGGGTCTTGACGGCCTGCTCGTGCACCAGAGCTGTCAGGGTCGAGTCCTGCGCAGTGGTCGACACCTTGTATTGAACGGGCACGTTGATGTCCGCGGATGACGAACCTGTCATACGTATGTCAAGATTCCCGTAGTCCGGGAGAACGCTCCAGTCCGCGCGCTGGTACATGCCCGCCAACTGGGCAAGCGCCGCGTCGCGACCGTGTTGCTGGTACTGGCCGAATGACCACTCAAACGTGGGCGAGTCCGTCATCAACGCGCCGATCACGTCCAAGTTATGCGCATTTTGCGCATCGTTGAAACGTACGACGAGAGCTCGCACGTCCTGCCAGCCCTTCGACGGGTCGTTCGTGGCGCGCGCGACGGCCGGAAGCGACGCTGCCAGCACCAGGCCGGCCAGCATCGCAAATACAATCTTTTTCATAGAAGTCTTGTACCCAAGAAACCGACCGGCCTACGCTATGCGAATCGCCAACACCGAGATCGAATTACGCAAAGGCGACATCACGACCGTAGCCGCTGACGCGATCGTCAATGCCGCGAACAGCGCGCTCGCGCCCGGTGCGGGTGTTTGCGGTGCGATCTTGCGCGCGGGTGGACGTGAGATCTTCGATGAGTGTGCGCGTTTAGGTGGATGTCCAACGGGCAGCGCCGTCGTCACCGCCGCCGGCAAACTTCCTGCGAAATATGTCATCCATGCAGTGGCGCCGATCTACGAAGGCTCAGCGGATGACGCGCGGTTGTTGCGCGGCGCATACCTCGCCAGTCTCAAACTTGCCGACGAGCACGATGTCTCTTCGATCGCGTTTCCCTCTCTGGGCACTGGGGTTTATGGCTACCCAATCGAGCAAGCGGCGCCGATCGCCTTGCAAGCCGTCATGGATCTTGCTCGCGATGGACGAACGCGGCAGGTCACGTTTGTGCTTTTCTCAGCTGCGGATCTAGACGTGTACGCACGAGTATTGGAGACAATCAATCCTTAACGTCGCACCGAACTTGTGGGATAGCCTACTCCGGAGATAAAAGTAACCGCTTGTAGGTCAACCTGAACACATGTCGATAGCCAGCTTTGCCGTTCACCGTCGGGTCGCCGTTACGATGCTATCCGCGGCGATCATCATTCTTGGGCTGTTCGCACTGCCCCGGCTGGCTGTCGCGTTGCTGCCGGCATTCGCGCCGCCCGTCGTCACCGTCAGCACGACGTATGGCAACGCGTCACCAGAGACGATTGAAAGCACGATCACTCGGCCGATCGAAAACGCAGTGAGCCGCGTTTCGGGCATCGATATTCTCGAATCGAACTCATTCCGCGGTCAGTCGACCGTGCGCGTTCAATTCAACTATGGCACCGACATCAATGTTGCGGCCGTCGACGTGCAGCAGCAGGTCGCGCGGATCCGAGCGACCCTGCCGAACGATCCGCTTTTGCAAGAACCGCAGATCATCAAGGCAGATCCGAATGCGACGCCGGTTCTCGTGCTTCACGTCGCCGATCCGACTCGGACCTCGCGCGATCTTTCCGACATCATCGTCAATCAGCTCTCCGACGAGCTCGCATCCGTGCAAGGCGTCGGCAGCGTCGGCGTTGATGGAATCACGCAACGCGCGGTGATGATCGAACCGGACGAGCATCGCCTGGCGGCGCTCGGCCTACCGATCGACGCGTTGCTCAACCGCATCAAGAACGAGAACGTCGACCTTCCTGCCGGCGTCATCAAGATCGGGCCAACCGAATACGGCATACGGACGAACGCGCTCTATGCCGCACCCGATCAGATCGCAAATACGATCGTCGCAGTGTCGGGCGGCATGCCCATCCAGCTACGCGACGTCGCTCGTGTCACCGACTCGATCCAAGAACAGCGCATCTTCGCGCGCGTCAATGGCAGCCCATCAGTGGCGCTGACGATCACGGCGCAACCTGACGCCAACATCGTCGCGGTCGCGCAGGGCCTTGACGCGAAGGTCGTCGAGATCCAGGATCGCTATCCGAGCATGCATTTCTCAACGCTGCTCGACCAGCGCGAGTTCATCCTCACCGCGCTGACGTCGCTGCGCCACACCGCGATTTACGGCGCCATCCTCGCGGTGCTGATCATCCTGATCTTCTTGCATTCTTGGCGTGCGACGATCATCGCGGCGGTGTCCCTGCCGATCTCGATCCTGGGGACGCTGTTCGTCATGTACGCCACGCACCAAACCGTCAATGTCATGACGCTGGGAGGCCTGACGCTTGCGGTCGGGTTAATCGTCGACGACGCCGTCGTCGTAATCGAGAACATCTCGCGCTTCCTGCGCACCGGTATGTCGCCCAAAGATGCGGCGGAAGGAGCGACTTCGCAGATCATCGGAGCGGTCGTCGCGTCGACGATCACGGTCGTCACGGTATTCTTTCCGCTCCTCATGGTACCGGGTCAGCAAGGCCTCATCTTTGGCCCGTTCGCGCTTGTCGTCATGAGCGCGGTCGCGATCTCGCTGATCGTCGCGGTCACCACCGTGCCTGCGCTGTCGACCGAAATGCTGCGCCGCCAAGGCGTTGATGTGAGCGAAGCCGCTCGGGCGCAGGAAACCACCGGATTTGCAGGACGCTTTGAAAGCGCGTATCGCCGGTTCGAAGACGCGTACCGGCGAGCGCTCGCGTACTGCGTCGATCGTCCCGGACTGATTCTTGGCGCCGGCGTCGCGGTGCTGGCGGTCACCGTCGGCGCGCTCGCGCTCGGCGTGGTTCCCAGCGAAATTTTCCCACCATCGGATTCGCGCTTCGTCCAGTTCGATCTGCAAGCGCCCAACGGAATCGCGCTGGCGAACATGGATCACATCTCGCGATCAGTCGAAAGCGCACTCCGCCAAGATCCACGCGTGGTCGCGGTTGCCGCGATCGTCGGCGAGACTGGAAGCGGCAACAATACGCGGTCGATCACGAATCGAGCAAGCGTTCAGGTCGCGCTGCGGCCGGGAACGACCGGCCCCCAGGCATCGGCGTTCGTCCGCGAGTGGCGCGCGCTCCTCAACCGAGGGGAGGGACGTACGGCGCAATATCTCTCGCCGCAGCAACACGCTGACGTGCGGCTCGCAATGATCGGCACGATCGCGCGCGGGCAGACTATTGACATCGTCCAACGTCAAATATCGCAGCATCAGACGGCACTCGAACTTGAGATCTTCGGGCCGGACATCAACCGGCTGCAGACCATCGCGGATGGCGTGATGGCCGCGATCGCGCAGATCCCTGGCGTCGGCGATCCTGACAAGAACGTGAACAACTCTCAGCCGGAGATCAACGTTTCGATCGACCGTACGCGTCTCATGATGTCGGGACTAGGCACCGGGGATCTCGCGCAGTTACTCAGCACGGCGACCAACGGTACGATCGCGTCTTATTACCAGATCAATGGCATCCAATACCCGATAATCGTCGAACTCGCGCCATCGCAGCGCCGGTCGTTCTCCGCTCTCCAAGGCATGCAATTCACGCCGCAGACAACAAACGGTTTGCCGGCCTTCGGAACACTCGCCAACGTGGCCACTCTGACTGCGGGTTACGGGCCAACCGGCATCAGCCGCGAAGACAGACAACGGCGCATCGAGATCGGTGCGCCGATCAGCGACCGGCCGCTTGGGCCGATCATCGCCGATGCCGGCAAGGTCATGCGCTCTTACCCTTTGCCGCAGGGATATCGCTGGGAGTACGGGCCCGAGATCCAGCGTGGCGAGACGAGCTTCAACGCGATGTGGCTTGCTATCGGACTTGCAGTCGTGCTGATCTACATGTTGTTGGCCGCACAGTTCGAATCGTATCTCGATCCGCTCGTGATCATGGTGTCGGTGCCGCTGTCGCTCGTCGGCATTGTCGCCTCCCTGCTGCTGACGCATCGCGCCTTTGGGCTTCCAGCGTTTATCGGCTCTTTGATGCTGGTCGGCATCGCCGTGAAGAATGCGATTCTCGTGATCGAATTCACCAAGCAGCTGCGCGAGGAGGGCGTGGACGCCCGCGACGCGCTGCTGCGAGCCGGGCCTATCCGGCTACGGCCCATCCTGATGACGACATTCGCGACCATCGGCGGCATGTTGCCGCTCGCGATCGGTATCGAAGCGGGCAGCTCGACCCAAGCGCCGCTGGCGACCGTGGTGATCGGCGGCTTAGTCGCCTCGACATTCCTATCGCTTCTCGTCGTGCCGACGCTGTATTTGTGGACCGCGCGCCGGTTCGGCGGCGACTTCCGCTCGCGCCGGCGACCGCCCGTCATCCCGTCATCGACGAGCGACCTCGCGCAAGAGCCGCCCGCTCCATCCCCGATCTAGGCCGAGTTTTACGCCTGCTCGTTCTCGAGATGCCTGTTGTACACGTAGAACTCACGGTCGCGCTCGTAGCCTTCTGATTCGTACAGCGACTGCGCGGTTTTGTTGTCGGTCGCGGTCGAGAGCGTGAGACCGCCGGCGCCGGTCGCCCGCGCATGTTCTTCTGCGCGGCGCATGAGCGCCCGGCCGACGCCGCTGCGACGCGTTCCTGGATGGACGTACAGGTCGTTGAGCAACCACAACGGCGTCATCGAAACGGAGCTAAAGATCGGATAAAGCTGAACGAACCCGACCGGGCGGTCCTCTTCGAACGCGATGAAAATCACCGACTCACGCCCGCGCCAGCGCGCAAGGAGAAACGCGTGCGCACCATCCGGGTCCGAGGGCGCTTTGTAAAAGATGCGATACGCGTCGAACAACGGCGCGACCGCGCTGATGTCCTCTTCGGACTGCGCTAGACGGACATCTATCGTAGCCACGCGCGCCGCCTACTTGAGTCGTGTGTCTAGGGGTAAACGCCGCGCAGCTTCGTCGCTTCGGCGACCCGTCCGACGGCCACCACGTACGCGCCGTTGCGCATGTCGGTCTTATACTTGCGCGCCTGTTCGAGCGTCTCGCGGAACGCGCGCACCATCTTGCGGCGCAGCCGCTCGTTGACCTCGTCCTCTTCCCAGAAGTTCTCTTGCAGGTCTTGCACCCACTCGAAGTACGAAACGCTCACACCGCCTGCGTTGGCCAAGATATCGGGCAGCACCATGATGCCGCGGTCGTGCAGCACGTGATCGGCTTCGGGCAGCGTCGGACCGTTGGCGGCCTCGGCGATGACCTTGGCCTTGATGCGCGAAGCGTTCTCGCGCGTGATCACCTTTTCGAGAGCCGCAGGGACGAGCACGTCGCATTCGTATTCGAGCAGATCCTTATTGCTGATGCGGTCGCCGCCTGAGAAGCCGGCGACGGTTCCCGTCTCTTGCTTGAACGCGGTGAGCCCCGCGACGTCCAAACCTTTAGGATTCACGACGCCGCCGTGGCTGTCGGACACCGCGACGATGAGATAGCCGTCGGCCGCCATCAGCTCGGCTGCGTGCAAACCGGCGTTGCCGAAACCCTGGATCGCGACGCGCGCACCCTTGCGCTCGATGCCGAGCTCCTTCAGCGCTTCGTTTGTCACGTACAGGCAGCCCCGCGCGGTCGCTTTATCGCGGCCGAGCGAGCCGCCGATCGCGACCGGTTTGCCCGTGACGACGCCCGGAATCGAATAGCCCTTTTGCATGGAGTACGTGTCCATGATCCAGGCCATGATCTGCGGAGTCGTGTAAACATCGGGGGCAGGGATGTCTTTTTCGGGACCGATGATGATCGAGATCTCACTGGTGAAGCGGCGGGTCAGATTTTCCAGCTCTTTGAGCGACATCGCCTTGGGATCGCAGATAACCCCGCCCTTGGCGCCGCCGAATGGGATGTTCGCGAGCGCGCACTTCCAGGTCATCCACATCGCCAACGCTTTGACTTCATCGAGCGTGACGTCTGGATGGAAGCGGATGCCGCCCTTGCCGGGACCGCGCGATAGGTTATGCTGCACGCGGTAGCCCTCGAAAACTTTGAGCTTGCCGTTGTCCATGCCGACCGGCACCGAGACGGATAAAGTGCGCTTAGGCTCGCGCAGGAAGGCGTGGATGTTCTCATCCAGGCCGATAAGCTGCGCAACCTCGTCGAGCTGGCGTTGTGCCATCTGCCAGACGTTTTGCTGCGACTGAACCGCCGAGCGGTCGATCATAGACGACATGCGTTCCCCTCGTAAAACGACGTGCAATGCCGAAGACAGGACTTGAACCTGCACGTCCTTGCGGACACAAGTACCTGAAACTTGCGCGTCTGCCAGTTTCGCCACTTCGGCTCGGGCCGGCATGATTTCGCTCATCGGTCTTTAACGCCTGCCAGCAACGCTGTGACGGCACATCACGTTGTCTATGACATGGAAGGTTTGCGCACAATGATCAACCGCGTCGCAGGCGGCGCAGCGCTGGTGTTTCTCTGTCTGGCAACTGCATCCGCAGCATCGGCACCCGTACCGTATCTTCCGGTGCCGCATCATGCCGCCGTCATCCTCAACACTGGATCGACGAATTCGCTTGGCTATCGCATCGTCATCGCACGCGATGGTTCAGCGCAATGGGTGATGGGCTCGACTCGACAAAGCGCGCAGCTCTCGAAAGAGAGCACCGACGCGCTGTTCGCCGATCTGAAAGCGGCGATGCCGCTTTCGCAGCTGCAATCTGCGCACTGCATGAAGAGCGCGTCGTTCGGCACCTCGACGTTCGCGTATTGGGAGCACCAGCGCTCGCCTGACCTGCAATGCGTCGCCGATGCGCACGCCACCGCGCTCTATTCGAGCATCCAAGCGGTTGTTGTGGAACTTGGGATCGGCAAGCGCGTCATCCCGTTGCCGAACGAGCCGCGCCGCCCGATGCCCGAGCCGAGCGTATCGCCGAGCTAGCGTCGCCGAACGGAGTTCTTCTTCAGAACTCCGTGCCGCTCGTGAAGTTGAAGTCT
The DNA here is from genome assembly GCA_035654355.1 of Binatus sp. (SeqCode). Classification (GTDB taxonomy): domain Bacteria; phylum Vulcanimicrobiota; class Vulcanimicrobiia; order Eremiobacterales; family Eremiobacteraceae; genus JAFAHD01. The sequence goes on along the minus strand of DASRXC010000092.1, from coordinate 39,152 downwards.
TCGATGCGCACGGCCGGCAGCACGTGGGACTCGCTGCGCACCAGCTCGCTGGCCAGCTCGCAGTGGTTGAGCGCGCCGACGATCGATTCGTTGAAGCGCATGTTCTTCAAACCGCGCGTGATCCGGCCGTTCTGGATCAAGAACAGGCCGTCTCGAGTCATGCCCGTGATGACCGTCTGCTTCTGATCGACGAGCCGGATGTACCACGTGCGCGAGACGAGGACGCCGCGCTCGACGCTCGCGATCATATCTTCGAGCGTCCGAGAGCCAGGATCGACTACGATATTGAGGGGCAGCGGGCCGTATGAGTTGGGCGCCGGCAGCGCATGACCGGTGTTCACGTGCTTAAGCTTGGCGGCATAGTACGAGTCGTATGCGACATCGCGAGCGATGCCGCGCTCGACAAGCGCGATGCGCTGGCGCGGCACGCCTTCGAAATCGAACGGAACGCCTAATCCTTTGGGGTTCGCGAAGTCGTCACGGATCGTGACATTCGCGCCCATCACGGGCTGTCCGATCTTGCCGCTCATGAACGACGAACCTTGATCGAGCGACTGCGCGCCGAACGCGATCCACGATAGGTAGCCAAGAAATTCTCGAAACGCCGGCGGTTCTAGGATGACCGTGTATTTGCCAGGCTCGAGGACCTCGGGATTTGCACCCTCGTTCGCCTTGCGGGCGGCGGTTTGCGCAAGCGCCTCGGGGCTCAGGTCACTAAAGCGACGCGCATGTCCCTCGGCATAACCGCTCGACGACGGTCCGATCGCTTTGATGTTGATCGCGCTGTCGGCGAAACGGAAGAAGCGGTGCACACCCTTTGAATTGGCGATGGCGATCGTATCCGAGCGGCTGCTCACAAAGCCGGCTGCGTACAACTCGCTGCGCCGCATCACGCGAACGATTGAAGCGACCGCCTCCGCGCGGGCTTCCGGCGGTAACTCCGCGGTTGCCGCATCGTACGCGTCACCGCCGTCCTGAAGCGGACCGGCGTCGCCCGGTAAGCCTGGAAAGTCCTGATCTTCAGGCGCAAGGCGCGCCATCTCGAGCGCACGGGCGACGACCCCCGCGATGCTGTCTGCGTCGAGTCGGTTGGTCGAAGCGACTCCCGAGCGCTTACCGACGACTGCGCGCACCGAGAGCTGCCAATTGCGCTCGACCATGCTTTCATGGATGTAGTTGTGCGTGTAGCGGGTGAGCGCGCTTTCGCTCCCCATCATCAGGGCTTCGGTCTCGTCCGCCTTCGATGCGGCAAGCGCGATATCGAGCGCGCGCTGGACTTCGGTTTGATCGACGACGAAGTCAACCGCCATAGCCGACTCCGACGTTGACATTGCGGAAACGCACGGGCGATGCGCCCTGGCACGAACGCGCGGTCTGCAGGGGCTCGCCCTTGCCGCAGTTCGGCGTGCCCCAGGCAACCCAGGTCGACTGGTCGCCGATCGCATCGCACGATGCCCAGAACTCGGGCGTCATGCCGGCATACGTCGGGTTCTTGAGCAGGCGGCCTTTCTTGCCGTTCTTGATCTCGTAACCGATCTGGCAGCCGAACTGGAAGTTGAGCCGCTTGTCGTCGATCGACCACGAGCGGTTGCTCTCCATATAGATGCCGTCTTTGATGCCGTCGAAGAGCTCGTCAAGCGACGTGGCGTTGCCGGGCACAAGATTGACGTTGCCGATGCGGATCATCGGCAGCCGGCCCCAGTACTCGGCGCGCACGACGCCTGCTAACCCGACGTTCGCCGCGGCGGCGGTGTCGCGGCCGGCCATGTAGCCGACAAGCACGCCGTTGCGGATAAGATCGACGCTTTTCGCAGGCGTGCCTTCGTCGTCGTAGCCTTCAGTCGCGAGCGCTTTCGGACACGTCATGTCGCAAACGACGTTGACGATGTCGCTGCCGTAACGAAAGGTGTTCAGCTTATCGAGCGTTGCGAACGACAGCCCTGAGAAATTTGCTTCCCATCCGAGCACGCGGTCGAGCTCGAGCGCGTGGCCGATCGATTCGTGGATCTGCAGCGACACCTGATCGCCCGAAAGCACGATATCTTTGGTGCCGCTCGGGCTTTGATCGGCGGTGAGCAGGGCGACAGCCTCTTCACCCGCGCGCCGCGCGTTCTCGAGCAGTTTGGCGTCGTTGATTACTTCATACCCGCCGGTCTGATACAAGCCGGCGGTGCCGGGATACTGGCGGTCTTGCACGTCGCCGTCGCCGACCGCGAGCGCCGTCAGTGCGCTTCCGCATTGCACGAGGCTCTGCTTGATGCGGCTGCCTTCGGTGCTGGCGTACAGCTTATCGGTATGCCACACGTCGATCCAAGAACGCGAAACAGTGACGCCTTGAACCGCACGCATCTCCTTGTCGACGTTGAGCAAGTACTCGACGCGAGAGCTCGTAGACACGGTCGACGGATCGATCTGCGTCGGCGTCTGATAACTGTCGATAAATTTGCCCGCCGGGAGCAACTCGATTCGGTGCGTTTGCACGGCTCGGCTGGCGTTTGCGATATCGACCGCCAAGGCCGCGACCCGATCGATCTCATCGTCATCAAGAGAAGCGCTCGAGGCGAAGCCCCAGTTCCCGTCCACAAGCGCTCGGACCGAGAATCCGCTGCTTTCGGCGTCGCTCAGCCCGGCGACGACCCCGTTCCTGACCTCGACGTGCTCGTCTCGGGTGGTCCCAAAACGCACATCTGCGTACTGCGCGCCCTTGGCAGTCGCCGTATCAAGCGCGCGCTGCGCGTGGTTTTCGAAGTCCAAAGGGTACCTCTATATCGAAGACGGCGAGTGTCGCCGTCTCCCCAACGGGGGGCGCGTTTCGGGCGCGCAGGCCGCCGGTCCCCCGGCAACTAAGGAATACATAGGTGTTCAAGCCAGAGAACGGCGAGGCTAGCCCCTTGAACGTCGTCGTGGAGCTCGCCCCGGATCAGCCTCGCCAAACGTTAGTACCAGCGGTCGACAAGGCGTTCCGACTGCTCGCCGCGCTGGGCGACTCGCCCGAGCCCCTCGGAGTTTCGCAGCTTTCGCGGATATTAGGCCTGGGCAAGAGCACGGTGCACGGTCTCGTCACGACCCTCGAAAGCCTTGGCATCATCGAGTCGCCGAGCGCCTCGAAACGCTACCGCCTTGCTCCGGGATTGTTCGCACTGGCTTCGCGTTCGGCCGGCCAGCGCGATTTGCGCAATGTCGCCAGGCCGGCGCTCGAAAGGCTAGCGGCGGCGACCGAGCAGACCAGCTTCCTTGGCGTGCCCGCCGAGGATCACGTCACAATCCTCGATCTCATCCATGGCCGGCCGACAATGTCCATCTCGGCGCCCATCGGGTCGGCGATCCCCTTGCTCGCGGGTGCCGTTGGCAAGGCGATCGTCTCAGCGTGGGACCAGGAGCGCCGTGCTGAGTTCGCGCGCGAGGGCCGCTTGCCGGCGTTCACTGCGAACACGATCCGCGATCCCGTGCAATTCATGGCGGCGGTCAATACGGCTGCGGTCGAGGGTGCGGCCATCGACATCGACGAGTACGTCGACGGTATGCGGGCGGCAGCAGCGCCGATTCTCGGACCCGGCGGACAGCTCGCCGCGGTGATCTGGGTCGCGGGGTTCTCGCGCCACGTCGATCGCGATCGGCTCGCCGAAATGGCGAAAGAGGTCGCGCGTGAGGCGGCCGACATCAGCCGCGTGTTAGGCGGCTAGCAGCTACCCCAACCTGCGCGCTCAACCACTTGCTGGCGAAACGCGTTAGCGCGCCGGTGCGCGCACGCCGGCGGGCGACGCAGTGAGCGCGGTTTCGAGATCCGCGATCAGATCGCGCTGCTCCTCGATTCCCACAGAGAGGCGCAGCAAGGAATCCGTGACGCCGCGCGCGTCGCGCACATCTTTGGGAATCGAGCCGTGCGTCATCGTCGCCGGATGACAGATCAGCGACTCGACGCCGCCCAGACTCTCCGCGAGCGAGAAAAGCTTCGTGTTCGCCGCGACAGCACGTGCACGCTCGGGTGCGCCTCGCACCACAAACGAGACCATCCCGCCGAACCCGCGCATCTGCGAGCTCGCGAGCGCGTGCTGCGGATGCGAAAGCAGTCCCGGATAGTAGACGCGCTCGACGTCATCCCTACCGGCCAGGAACGCGGCGATCGCGCGCGCGTTGTGTTCGTGCTCGCGCATACGAATCGCCAGTGTCTTCGCGCCGCGCAGCGTCAAAAAGCAATCAAAAGGTCCCGGTACGCCACCGACGGCGTTCTGGTGGAACTTAAGCACGTCGTTCAGTTCGGGCCTGTTCACCGCGATGAAGCCGCCCAGCGCGTCCGAGTGGCCGCCGATGTATTTCGTCGTCGAGTGCACGACGATGTCTGCGCCCAAGGCCAGCGGATTCTGCAAATAAGGCGTCGCAAAGGTGTTGTCAACCGCGAGCAGCGCAGCGCGCGATTTGCAGAGCCCGGCCACAGCGCGGATGTCGACGAGATGCAGCAGCGGATTGGTCGGCGTCTCGAGCCAAACCATCTTCGTCGTTCGCTGCATCGCCGCGCCGACGCGCGCAGGATCGGTCGCATCGACGTACGTGAAGGAGATGCCATAGCGCGTCAACACCTTGTCGAACAACCGGAAGGTGCCACCGTATAAGTCCTCATTCACGACGACGTGGTCGCCGGCGGACAGCAGATTCATCACCGCCGATGTCGCCGCCATGCCGCTCGCGAAACACAACCCGAAGCGCGCGTCCTCAAGCGACGCCAAACAGCGTTCGAGCGCGACGCGCGTTGGGTTGACCGTGCGCGAGTAATCAAAGCCCTTATGCTGTCCAGGCGCAGCTTGCGTGTACGTCGTCGTCTGATAGATCGGCACGATCGTTGCGCCGGTCGTCGGATCGGCATCCTGACCGACGTGGATCGCCTTGGTCGCGAATTCCATGAAGCTCCCTACTGGTTTCCAGAGAGGTAGGAGATGATGTCCATCTTCGTGAGTACGCCGGCTGGCGACCCTTTGCGCGCGACGACGACTGCCCCATGCCCGAGCGATAGCTCTTTGTACGCCCGGCTGATCTCGTCGTGCTCGTCGAGCACTGGAAACGGCCGCGCCATGACGTCCTTCACCGGCTTGTGCGCGACGTCGGCGTGGTCGTAGACGAGTTGCATGACCGCCACTTCGTTGATGCTGCCGACCATCTCACCATGCTCCACCACTGGGATCTGAGAGATCTGGAACTCGCGCATCAGCTCGATACCGCGTTTGACCGGGTCGCCCGGCGCAAGAGTGATGAGCGGCGGCAGTTCACCTTTGCCGCGCAGAACGTCGCCGACGGTCGCGCCGACCCCCTCTTCGCCTAAGAAGCCGTTCGCGCGCATCCACTCGTCATTGAAGATCTTGGTGAGATAGCCGCGACCGTCATCGGGCAGCAGCACGACGACGACGGCGTCCGACGGCAAATCAGGCGTGACGCGCGCGGCGGCCACGAGCGCCGTACCCGACGACCCGCCCACGAGCAGTCCTTCCTCGCGGCACGTGCGCCGTGCCATGAGGAACGAGTCTTTGTCGGAAACCCGTTCGATCTGGTCGATCGCGCGCAGGTCGACGGTCGCCGGCAAGAAGTCCTCACCGATCCCTTCGACCTTATATGACTTGGCGGTGTCGCCGGAGTAGATGGAGCCTTCCGGATCGGCGCCGACGACGACGATCGAAGGTTTTTTCTTCTTTAGATAATGCGCCACGCCCGAGATCGTCCCGCCCGTACCGATCCCGCTTACGAAGTGCGTGATCTTGCCGGCGGTCGCGTCCCAGATCTCAGGGCCCGTCGTCGCCTCATGTGCTGCGGGGTTCTGCATGTTGGCGAACTGATTGGGCTGGAACGCGCCTGGGATCTCGCTTGCCAGTTTTGCAGCGACGCCGTAGTACGACTCCGGGCTGCTTGCGGGAACCGAGGTTGGCGTGATGACCGTTTCTGCACCGTAAGCCCGCAGTAGACGGATTTTCTCTTCGCTCACTTTGTCGGGCATGACCAGGATGCAGCGGTATCCTTTGATCGCTGCTACCATCGCGAGGCCGGTGCCGGTGTTGCCCGAGGTCGCCTCGACGATTGTGCCGCCGGGTCTGAGCAATCCGCGCGCCTCAGCGTCCGCGACCATCGTCAACGCAGGCCTGTCCTTGACGGAACCACCCGGATTGAAGAGTTCGACTTTCGCGAGAACGAGGCAGCGCGCGTCGATCACGCGGTTCAAGCGTATCAACGGCGTCGCGCCGACCGTCTCGAGCGCGTTGTCGTAATACTGCATGCCATCCGCATGCAGCGGGCCCAGCGAGGCGCCTACGGTCGGTTCGGTCTTCACGCGGATGCCTTTACGGGTGGCGGCCGGCCAAGAACGCTTCGGTTCGCCCGTCAGCCGGCTTATTGAAGAGCAATGGTGTGTCGCCGGATTCGACGATTTCGCCGTTCGCCATATACACGGTGATATCCGCGAGGCGCGCAGCTTGCTGCAAGTCGTTGGTCGCGATGAGGAGCGTGTGATCGCGGCGCAACCGCGAGATCACGTCTTCAATCGCGAGCGCCGCGATGGGATCGAGCAACGCCGTGGGGTCATCGAACAGCAGCACGTCTGGGTCGACCGCCAGCGCGCGCGCGATGCACACGTGCTGCCGCTCGACTTCAGACAACCCAGCCGCCGGCTCGTCGAGCCGGTCGGCCATCTGATCCCATAGCCCGGCGCGCCGTAACGCCTTCTCAGCGGCGTCGCGCATCGCATGCTCTTCGCGAATGCCCTGCGCTGCCAGACCGAACATGACGTTGTCGCCGATGCTGCTCGGCAGCATCGTCGGCTGCGCGAAGACCATCCCGACGTTGCGCCGCAGCCGTGCGGTATCGACGCCGGGGCCCAGGATCTCCGCGCCATCGATCTTGATGCTGCCTTGGACGCGAACGTCCGGATTGAGATCGTGCATCCGGTTGAGCGCACGCAGCAGCGATGTCTTGCCGCTTCCGCCCGCGCCGATGAGTGCGGTCGTCGTCTTCGACGCGACGTCGAAGCTCACGCCGCGCAGCGCCTGATCGTTGCCATACCACACGGAGAGCTTGCTGACTTCGATCTTGGTCTCAAGCGGCGCGCGGTCGGGCATCAGCGACCCTCCTGCGGCACGCCTTCGGTGCTCGCACGCAATTGCGCTACGCCCTGCAGCACCCAGATCATGACGGTGAGCAGCAACGCTGCGGCGGCCGTCGCCCCATAGCCGTTGGCGGAGGAGCCGCGCATCCACACGTGCACCGCCAGCGGCCACCCGCCGATGGGCGCAGCGCCATGGCTGTGAGCGACTTCTGCGCCGGTGAGGATGGCGATCGCTGCCGCCGCGCCGACGATCTGCGTGGCGACAAGGATCAGTGCGGCCTTCAACCGATCGTAGGCGCGCGGCAGCAGCACGCGTATGACGAGGTACATCGGCGACGCGCCGAGCGCAGTTGCCGCCTCGCGGATGTTCGCAGCGCGATTGGTGAGCGCACCGAGCGCAAGGGCCGTCATCAGCGGCATGTTGATGACGGAGAGCGCGAATGCTGCGCCCGTGAGCGACAGATGCCAGCCGAACGTCGCGGACTCGAGCAGGAGCGCGAAGGCGATGACCACCGTCGGCACGCTGCCGACGAGTGTGAGCGCGTTGCGCATCGTGCGCGCGACGGGACCGAACATGCGGACGTCAGCGGCCGCGATCGCCGCGAACACCCCGACAATCGCCGCGGGTGGCAGCGCAAGCACTGCAACGTACACCGTGGCAAGCAACGGTCGCACTACGCCTGCAGGATCGTGAGGATTGAAGACGCGGATCGCATTGGGTACGCCAGTGGCGATAAGCCAGCCGACGATTGCCACGACCGACACGCACAGCACGCCTGCGCACGCGGCGAACAAGGCTGCCGGCATCGGCGGCGCGAGCCGCTGCGCGGATTCCTGCGCGGGAAGAGCGTTTATGGCCACGGCACGTGACCGGCGGCGCGCCGTCCTAAGATGACCGAAACGATCGCCATGACGAACAGCAGCATCGCCGCAGGCGCCAGACCGAGTGTCTCCATTCCTTTGCTCGCCGCGCCGGCCTGAAGCAGCGTGCTCGCGAGCGTGCCAGGCAACACCACCGCATTGGCGACGACCGATTTGGCTTGCGACGCGCTGAACACCATCGAAAGGGCGGTCGCTTCGCCGAGCGCCAGCGCGAACGCCGACCACCAAATGCCGGCGATGCTGCGCTGAAGCGCCGGCAGCACGGCGCGCACGGCCGTGTTGACTGGATCCGCGCCGGCAGCGCCGGCAACCTCGCGCAACTCATCGGGCACCGCGCCCAGCGCGCGCCGCATCTGCACGAACACGACCGACGCGATCATGACCGTCAGCACGATCGCGGCGATGGCGAACGACACCAGCGGATTCGGAATGAGCGGCGTGAGCAAGATGACGCCGGCAGCGACGACGCCATAGCCGACGGCAGGCACCGCATGCAACGCGCCGACGAGCGCTTTGATCGTCTGGCGCATCGCCGGACCGGCGATCTCGATCGCGAACAGTGCGGCCCCAACTCCCAACGCGGTTCCGAGCGTCGCGCCGACAAGCCCAAGCGCGATCGTCGCGGCGGCCAAGATCGAGAGGTAGTCCCAGGCGAAGTGCATGCCGCGCCCGATCGCCGCGACGGTGGCCACGAAAAGGATAAGGAACATGAGGGGAGCGATCACGACGACGGCGACCGCGCATACGCGAGCCGCCGCGACGAAAAACCGTTCTGAGGCGGAGGACACGCTATGGCGTTAGCGGGGCTCCGTGACCGGACCTCCGTGCAGCGCTCACTGGATCCCACAGCGGTGCTGGCCACGCGGCGGCGACCACTGAGAGACCGTGCAGATACGACTCGTGGGCCAGCAACGAGAGCGGTCCGCGAATCGACTCCCACTCCTGGTCCGGGATCATGCGCGAATCCGGCCCATCGAGCTCGATAGAAAGGCTCTTTGGTTTGCCCGGATTCTTTTGCATGACGACGGTTTCTGGCAACGCGGTGTACCCGGTTGTGTCCGGCGTGTCGCTGAACGCCGCGAACATGGGCGTCGCAGCTGCGTCGTACATGTTGAGCGGCGAGGCGCCGAAGAGCACTTCGACCGTTCGCAGAACCGAGGGGATGCTGTAGTGCGTGTGGTCCACGAAGTTCTTACGCACGTACGGGCCAACGGCGAATACGGGCATGCGGTGAGAGTCGATATGATCGCCCGTGCCTTGCGGGTCGTCGGGGCTGACGATCACAACCGTCGACACCCACTCCGGACGCTTTGACAGACCCTCGATGATGCGTCCGAGCGCGAGGTCGTTATTCGCGACGTAAGACGCGGGCGTGTAGAACCCCGGCTTCGTGCCCGCGGTGTGATCCGTCGGCAACGTCATATATGAGTACGCGGCCAACCCATGCGCCGCGACATCCGCGAGGAACAGCGCGGCTCGCGTCGTGTCGAGCACCTGGAAGTTGATGTGCGCACCGGGAAATTCGCGATCAGCGTGCGCGGCTAGGCCCGGCGCGATGCGGCCATCCGGCAACATCGTCATCTGTTCGCCGTACACTCGATACGACACGCCCTTGTGCTGCAGCTCGTCGATCAACTCTCCATTCGGGCCGAATACGGCGCTCACGTTGACGCGGGGCGGGTGCGGCAGCTCGCCGAGATCCTTGAACCAGTCAAAATCCATCTGCGCGGGAGTCAGCGTGTCCTCACCGGCGGTCGAGAGCGGCCAGATGTTGCCCGCGATCCGAACGACGGTTGGTGGAGCTGGGTCATCCGGCGTGTGCACGCTGCGCTCGAGATAATCATTGGTCATACCCTGCGTGGTCCAGGAGTGGCCGTAATCGCTGGACTCGCCGTTGCCCATGAACTCGTCGAAGATCGTGTACCGTTCGCCAAGCGCGTGGATGTTCGGCGTGAACGAGCGGCCGTACAGCAGCAAGTTCGGGTCGGACTCGGCAGCCGCTTCGTCGCCGAACTCTTCATCGAAATGTTTGTTCTCGCGTACGATGAACACGATGTGTTTGATCGGCGGCAAGGGGCTTGGTAAGGTCGATGGTGCCGGCTGGTTATTCTTCTGGACGGCTGCCGACCATTGCGCTAGTCGGCTCGGCTCGACGATGAGGTGTTGCACGAGCCCGGTGTACAGGCCATCCCACTCAGCCGCGGGATCGGGTTGCGTGCCGAAGCCTTGTGCGCTCAAGATCCACAGCTGTGGTTTGGGTCGTGGATCTTTGTCGATGCTCGGCGCGTCGAGGAACGCGACGCTCATCGGGTACCACCCCGTTGGAATCCGGCCCGCAACCGCTCCCGTCGCCATATCGACCACCGCGACGTCATTGAATCCGGATTCTGCGACGAAAAGACTCTTCTGATCGCTCGAGATCGCCATGCCCGAAGGCGTTTGCCCGACGAGCGCGCCCGGCGCAAGCGCGAGATCGAAACGCCGAATGATCCGCAGCGAGGCGACGTCGATCGCGACGACGTCGTGACCGTCAGCGTTGGCGACGTACGCGGTGCCACGGTTGATGAGCAGCTGCGTCGGGTGGAGTCCGGTTTGGAGCGCGACCGGCTGGTTCGCGCCCGCGCGCCACGCGTTGACGCGGTCGCCGTCGAAGAGCGTCGCGAAGATGACGCCGTTCGCCATGCCGACCGAGAACGGCTGGCCGCCGGCGTGCAGGCGCGAGATGACTTTGCCGCTCTTATCGTCGAGTACGACGACCTCGCGCATCGCCGTGCGCGCGACCACGAGCCGGTGCGTGACCGGATCTTGCGCCACGCCGTTGACGAGCCCATCCAGTTGAAGATCCGAACGCTTGACGAATAAGGGAGCGTCGACCGACCTTGCAGCGTCGTAAGTAAAGCGTGAGACCGCACCGCTGAACCCACGCGTGACGTACAGCCCGTCCGTTGTCCACGTCATGCCGCTGGCCCACGGAACCGACAGGCGCGTGACAAGCGCCGAGTCTTCGCCGACCGAAATGATGTCGACCGCGCCACCTTGTTGTGACAGTGCCGCGAGCCATTTTTGATCGGGCGACATGGCAAGCGTCGAAGCGAACCCTTCGACGGGGACTGTGAAACCGACGGGCGTTACGGCACGGCCGTCCGGCAGCGCCGCCCGGGCCTCGCCTAACGCCGCGATGAGCATCACGGTGGTCAGAACGCCGAAAGTCATCGTCAGAAGCGCCGTTCGATGCATCGTTCTTCCTTATAGAGACGGGTGACGCAAAAAAATCCGCCGCTGCCGGGGGGATCGCCGGCTGCGGCGGGAGGGCAGGCGTCGGCGGGTCGCAACCACCGGCGCCGGCGTAGCACTCTCTGTAGTATCAGCGAACCCGGTAGCTGTAGATGAACTCGACTCTGCGCGGTAGGAGGCCGAACTGTTCGGTCGCGCCCGCACCGATCAGCGGTTGGTAGTCAGAGGGCGCCGCAAACTTGTTGAGCGCAAGCGGCACGCCGTCGCCGATCAGGCCTTGCGCGAACGTGTTCTGCTGGAACAAGTTGTTGATGATCGCGTTGAACTGTCCGCGGTGCCCGGTGTTCACCGTGATGATGAAGTTCGTGTAGTTGTAGGCCGGCAGGTTCTTGTCGTTGTTCGAGGAGATGAAATACGTCTCGCTGCGAAGCTCGACCATCTTATCGAACGTGTAGTCTAGTGCGAAGTTATACTTGTGCAGCGGGATATTGGGTAGCTGCGAACCGGGCACGAGCGTCAGGTTGCCCGAGAGGATGCTATCCGGCACGCTTTGCGCAACGCTCGAGTTCGTGGCGTACGAGTAGTCGACGAAGAACGACGGCGTGATATGCTGGCGCCCCTGCAAATCGATGCCCTCCGCGTAGCCATTGCCGATGTTGAGGATACCGTCCGCGCCCAAGAACGGGAACGCCTGCGCGGTCGTACCGCCGCACGTCGAAGCGTAGATGTTCGCGTAGGTGTTGAGCGACGAATAACCCTGTGGACCGAAATAGCTTGCCGGGAAACTCAACACCGGAATCGTCTGTGTGTAAAGCTGATTCCAGATCGGCTCTGAGTACAGCGAGAGCTGCATCGTGGAGTCTTCGCCGAAGCGGTGGCCCCAGCTGAACTCCGTATCGCTCGCCCGTTCAGGCAGCGCGTTCGGGTTGCCGCCGCCGCCGACTGAATTGAGGGTGCCGCACCGTACGTTGCCTGCGAGTGAACCTGGAGCGTTTGGCGTGAACGGCGTGAACACGTCGGTGAGCGCTGGCTGCGTGCTGATGTAGCCGAAGGCCGCGCGGAACACGTCATTTGGTCTTGTCGCGACAAACGCGATACGCGGATCGACGAACGACGTGTTGGTAACGGTTGAGTGCTTGAAGTACGCGCTGATGTACGTCGACAGAGGCGAGTTGATTGGATGCCAGACATCGCGGAAGAAGGCGCTCGTTTCGTGCGCCGCCGGATCCGGCGAGTCGACGCCGGCGGTCGAAAAGCGCGTCGTCGTATTGTCGTAGTAGCCGCCGATACCGAACTCGTTGTTCTGCCCGACGATGGAGTACGTGCCGACGACGCCTGCGTTGTTGATCGCTTCGTTGTACCAGAAGGGATTCGACGTCAATGTGCATGGTGCGGCGAGCAAGCAGTTCGGATTACCCGTCACGGGATCCGTGCCGCCAGGTACGAGCAGGTACGGCAGCTCCCACGTGCGGTCGTACGTGTGTGTGTAGAGATCGGTGAACGTGTCGACGTTGATCGTGTTCGGCCCCATGTTCGCATTGAAGCGAACCTGGTAATCCTGGTTCGTGAATGCTTGCCAAGCCGGGCCCGCGCCCTGCCAGCCGGTGTTGAGAATCGCCCACTGGCTCGGCGTCACGCAGGTCGTGCCGCCATCGGGCGTGAGGCCGTCCGTTCCGAAGCCGTAGGCATTGCCGCCCGTCCCCGTGCCGACGAATTGACCGGCCGGGCAATTGGGCGGGTTGAGCGCCGAAACGGTGCCGCCGGTAAATGACGGCGTGTAGTTGGCGAGTTTCTGGTTGCCGATCGCGAGCGCGGTGTTCCACGGGAGATAGTCGCCGTCGCCATTGCCGGTCTTGTTATCCCAATAATAGCTGTTGACGGCAACCGCGCTGATGCGCGCGTTGTTGCCGAGGCCATATTGAACCTTGTAGAGCGCAGAGCGGTTCGCCACTTGCGACTCCACCGGATAATTCTGCAGCGCAACGACCGCCGGATCCGTTGCCGACGCGTCGAACGCCGCGGCCGGCTGCGTGAAGATCGCGTGGGGAATCGAGCCGTTCGATCCGGTCGTGCCGAGCGCGAGCGCGTACCCCCAGCGCTGCTCGAAGGTGCCGGTCGCGGTGAGCGCTGACGTCAATTTCGAAAACGTTCCGTAGCCTTGCGTGAGCACGAGTTGCGGTGTCAGCGTGGGATCGAGCGTCTGCATGTCGAGGACGCCACCGATCGCGTCAACGCCATACAAATCTCCGCCGCCCGCGCCGTACACCGTGTTAACCGCGCGCAAGCCGAACGACGGGCTGATCTCCCAGTTCAGGCCGCCTGGAAGGCCCAACGCGACAGGGTGTCCGTCAAGCAGCGTGACCGTCTCGAGGTTGCCGATGCCGCGGATCGCGAGGTGCACGTCATCGCCGAAGGTCGCGGTGTTGCTGCTCGTATTGTCGACGCCGCCCTGCACCTGAACTGCGTCAGCCGAGCGCGTGACTCCGGTGCGCTGCATGGTGTTGCCCGAAACCTGTCGATAGATGACCGCGGACTTTTGCAGCGACGCGGCGGCAGTCACGGTTGTGCGTCCGAGCGTGCGGATCTGGGTGTTCCCGGTGGTGCGCTGCAGCGCGAGCGTCAGCGGCAGCGAATAACCACCGCCTACGCTGAACTGCTCGGAGAGCGTATTGTCGTAGCCTGGGAGCACCATCTGCAGTGCGTAAAATCCAGGCGCGAGGCCGCTGATTTCGAAGCGCCCCGCGGCATTCGAAGTCTCGGTCTTGACCGTCGGCCCGTTTGTCGTCAGCTTCACGCCTGCCAACCCGAGGCCGGTGCCTGCGTCCACGACGATGCCTTTGATGGTGTACGTATTGCTCGCGTTCGTATCCGCGAACGCTGCGTACGGCGCCAGGAACAAAAAGGCCGCGGCCAGCGCGCCCGCGGTCGAAGAAATCCTTTTACGCAATTTGAGCTCTCCATGGACGGCGATAAAGCATCTACCTTGCCGGCCTTCATAAATGGTCCACGGCAAGGAGCAACGAGACGCGTGCGGCGTCCGTCCTTGGCCCATGCTAAGCCCGCTTGATTAAGCCGCTGTTATCTTTTGATTAACCGAAACGGCCGGTTATGTAATCTTCTGTTCGCTTTTCTTTGGGGGTCGTGAACATCTTCGACGTGCTGTCGAACTCGACCAATTCGCCGGTCGCTGACTCACCCGCGAGCATGAAGCCGGTGTAATCGGAGCATCGAGCGGCCTGCTGCATGTTGTGCGTCACGATGATAATCGTATAGGCGCCGCGCAACTCGCGCATGAGCTCTTCGATCTTCACGGTGGAAATCGGATCTAGCGCAGATGCCGGCTCGTCCATCAGCAGTACCTCCGGATCGACCGCCAGCGCACGTGCGATGCAGAGGCGCTGCTGCTGGCCGCCGGAGAGCGATGTGCCCGCCTTGTGGAGCTTGTCTTTGACTTCATCCCAGAGCGCCGCGCGACGCAAGCTCTTCTCAGCAATCTCTTCCATCGTCGCGTCTCCTGGCGGCTTGCCAGCAAGGCGGACGCCGGCGAGCACGTTGTCGACGATGGTCATCGTGGGGAACGGATTCGGCCGCTGGAAGACCATGCCGATGCGCCGGCGCGTGTCGGTTGGGTCGACACCCGGCTCGTATAGGTTCTGGCCATCGAGCAGCACTTCGCCTTCAGCACGCGCGTTGGGGATGACCTCGTGCATGCGATTCAGGCAGCGCAGCAGCGTCGACTTGCCGCAGCCGGACGGCCCGATCAGCGCCGTGATCGCGCCGGGCTCGAAGTTCATGTTAACGCCTTTGACGGCGAGATGTTTGCCGTAGTACGCGCTGAGATTCTTGACCTCAAGGCTGGTCGCCGTTGTCTCAGTGGTTTGCGCGGGCTGCCCGTTTTCAATCGTCTGCATGGTCTCCCCTAATTCGCCGAAACGCGCCGCGAGAACGCAAGCCGCGCGATGAGATTGAGCGCAAACACCAGCACGACCAGCACCAGCGCGCAACCCCACGCGAGCTGCTGCCAGTCGGGATATGGAGAAATCCCGTTTATGAATATTACCAGCGGCAACGCAGCGATCGGCGATGAAAACCCCTTGGTCCAGAACTGGCTGCCAAACGCTGTGAAGAGCAGCGGGGCCGATTCACCGGTGACCCGCGCCACCGAGAGCAGCGCGCCGGTCACGATGCCCGCTCGGGCAACGGGTACGGTCACGAGCAGCGTCGACTTCCAGGCAGGTATTCCCAGCGCGAGCGCGCCCTCGCGGATCACGCCAGGCACAAGCCGCACCGCTTCTTCCGTCGTGCGCACGACGATCGGCAGCATGATCACCGCTAGCGCAATGGCAGCGGAATACGCGGAGAAGTGACCGGTCGGAATCACGATGAGCGAATATGCGAATATGCCGATCGCGATCGACGGCATCCCAGTCAGTACGTCGCTGAAAAAACGGACGTTCGCCGCGAGGTGGCCGCGGCCGAACAGCGCGAGGTAGATTCCGGCCAACACGCCGATCGGAACCGCGAGGAGCGACGCCATCAACACGATCTCGATCGATCCGACGATCGCGTTCGCGACGCCGCCGCCGCTCATGCCGACTGGCAGCGGTAGCTTCGTGAAGAAGTTCCAGTTCAGCGCTTTATAGCCCTTAGAGATCACGAACGCCACGACGATCGCGAGGACGATACCGCACACCACGCAGCACAGCGCCGAGATCAGGATCATGAAGACGTTCCAGAACTTGCGGAAGCTCGGCGATTTCAAACCCATTAGCGCCGACCCCGACCGCTTGCGTTCCACACGAGGAAGCGCGCGCACATGTTGACGAGCAGGCTCACGATGAACAGCAACAACCCGATTTCGATCAGCACCGAGATATATAACTTACCGGTCGCCTCGGAGAATTCGTTGGCCGGCACCGCGGCCATCGTGTACGCCGGTTGGAACAGCGATGCGACGATCTGCGGCTTGTTCCCGATTACCATGACGACCGCCATCGCTTCGCCCAACGCTCGTCCTAGCCCAAGGACGAGTGCGCCGATGACGCCCGAGCGCGCATACGGAAGCACGGACTTGGTCATCATCTCCCATTTGGTCGACCCGAGCGCGAGCATGCCTTCTCGCTGATCGTTCGGCACGGCCTCGAAGACGTCGCGCGAGATCGCTGCCACCGTGGGCACGACCATGATCGACAAGATAAGCCCGCCGGCCAACATACCGACGCCGTAGATCGGACCTTGAAAGAGCGGAAGGAAGCCGAACACGTGCTGCAGGGCCGGACCGATATACACGCGGATCGCCGGCACCATCACGAAGAGACCCCAGATGCCGTAGACGACACTGGGCACTGCGGCGAGCAGCTCGATGAGCATGGCGACCGGAGTTGCGAGCCGCTTAGGAGCAAGTTCCGCGAGAAACAGCGCCGCGCCGATGCCGACCGGGCCGGCGATGATCAACGCGATTGCCGACGTGACGATGGTCCCGTAGATAAAGGTCAGGACGCCGAAGTGGCCACCGCCAGGATCCCAAAGCGTAGTGAAAACGCCCAGTCCGATCGTTTGTATCGCCGGCCACGAGCGTTGCAGCAAGACGAGGAAGAGTGCGGCGACGATCGCCAGCACGAACCATGCAGAGCCATACAGCAGGAACATGAACACGCGATCGCCGGCTGGCGACGTCCGCTGTCGAACGGTGCGTGTTCCCACGCCGGCCGTCGCGGTGATGAGTTCAGCGGTTTCTTGCGACATCGTCCTTGTCTGACCGGCGTCGAATGATTGAGGCGGTTGCGGCGGCGGGTTTGTCACCCGACCCCGCACCGCCTTTGTAGTCTCATACAAGCGAGTCTAGTTGTGGATGGAGGCGATCGCTTTGAGCGCTTCTTGCTGGACGTTGTCGGGGAGTGGGACGTAGTTGACTTTTGCTGCGTACTGCTGTCCGCCCGTTACGAGCCACTTGAGCAGCGCGGTCAATTCCTTGCCCTTCGTCGGATCGGCCTGATTCTTCCACACGAGCAGCCACGAATAGCCGGCGATCGGATAGCTGTCCTTGCCGCCCATGTCGGTCACCGAAAAGTCTTCGGGGTTGACGTTCGGCTTTTGCGATGCCGCCGCGCGGATCGAGTCTGGCGATGGCAGCACGAACTCGCCCGCCTTGTTCTGGACCGCGGCATACGACATGTCGTTTTGTAGCGCGTACGCGAGCTCGACATAACCGAACGCGCCTGGTGTGTTGCCGATCTGACCGGCGACGCCTTCATTGCCCTTCGCGCCGACACCGGTCGGCCAGTTCACGCTCTTGCTGCGGCCGACTTTCGAGTTCCAGTCGGGGCTGATCTTCGACAGATAATCGGTGAAGTGATAACTGGTGCCGCTCGCGTCCGCGCGATGCACGACAAGGACCGGCAGATTCGGGAACTTGACGCCTGGGTTGAGCGCGGCAATCGCGGGATCGTTCCAGTTGGTGATCTTGCCAAGCATCACGTCGGCGATCACCTTCGGCGTCAGCTTGATGTGTTTGGGCGCGCCTTGGACGTTGTATGCGACGGCGATGCCGCCGAGCGTATCGGGGATCTGGACGACCGTCCCGTTCGCTGCAACCGCAGCGTCGAGCTCAGCTTTGTTCATCGGCACGTCGGACGCGCCGAAATCTACCGTCTTCGCGGTGAACTGGGCGATGCCGCCACCCGAGCCGATGCTCGCGTAGTTGACGGTGATGCCCGAGTGGTCTTGACTGTACGCGTAGAACGCGCGTGAGAAAAACGGATATGGGAATGTCGCACCGGCGCCGAGGAATTGGGTGTCGGCCGCGGCGACCACTGGGACGAGCAAGCCGGCGATGACGCCGGCTGTGACGAGCGACTTCAGAGGGGAGATCTTCACGTTTGGAGCGCTCCTGCACGCGAGAGAATCGCGAGGTTGAGAAGTGGGAAATGCACCTCCCCGACGGTAACGCAGGGGCCTCAAGCCTATGTTAAGAGAGGCTTAACGCAGCATTAAGGCCTGAAACTTGAGCAAGCCAGCGCGAGAACGTCCCGAGTGAGCGGTTAAGAGGCTGCGGTTTCGCCGAGCGAGCGCGTACTCAAACCCTCAGACTGCCCGATTGCCTGGTTGATCTCGACGACCGATCGTTTGAGGTGCTTGGGAACGCCCTCGACCATGTAGACCACGCGTTCGCAAATGTTGGTCGCGTGGTCGGCGATGCGTTCGAGGTATAAAGCGACAAGGATAAGATTGCTGCCCCGGCCGATCGCGCGTGGGTCTTTGGCCATGAACTCGATGAGCTCTTTGAAAACAGCTCGGTACAGGCGATCGACTTCGTCGTCCTTTTGCGGCACTTTGTGCGCGATGTCCGCGTTGTGCTGAGCGAATGCGTCCAGCGACTCACGCAGCATCTCGCGAGCGTTCGTCGCCATCAATGGGATGTCGATGAACGGCTTGAGCTGCGGTTCCGTCGCCAGGTTCTTAGTAATCTGCGCGATGTCGCAGGCGTGGTCGCCGATGCGCTCGAGATCGATGATGATATCCAGCATCGCCGCGATGGTACGCAGATCCGACGCCATCGGCTGCTGCAACGCGAGCAGGTTGAGGCAGTTCGTCTCGATGCGCACGCACAGGTCGTCGACGATGTCGTCGCCCTCGCAGATCTCGTCAGCAAGCTTGACGTCTGAGCGGGTGAGCGCGTCGACGGATTTGGCAGTCGCATCCTCGACAAGGCTGCCCAATCGCAACACGTCTTGCTGCGTTTCATCTAGGATGCGGTGGAAATTTTCGCGGCCCAAAAAAGCGGTCTCCCTTTCAGAAGATTCCCCTGCATTATAGGTGGACGCGGGACATTTGTAAACTATCGGCCGCTTAAATCTTGATCTTGAATCGGCAGCGGAACGTGGTTCCCACCCCTAGCTCGCTTTCGACGGTCACGCTGGCTGCGTGCAGTTCGATGATATGCTTCACGATCGCCAAGCCCAATCCGGTGCCGGTCGCCGAGCGCGCGCGCGAGCGATCGACCACGTAAAAGCGCTCGAAGATGTGCGGCAGCGCAGACGACGGAATGCCCGGGCCGTCATCGCTGACATACAGCTGAGCGTGACCATCATCACGCTTGACGCCGACCTTCACATGCCCGCCCGGCTGCGTGACGCGCAGCGCGTTGTCGAGCAGATTGACGACGACCTGGACGAGTCGCGTGCGCTCTCCTTCGATCTCGATCGGATCGTCCGGTGTGCGCACTTGCAGGTCGATGTTGAGCTGCTTCGCGCGAAGTGCTTGCGTGGCCACGACCTCGCGGCACACCTCGCACAGATCAACAGGCCCGAAGGGGCTCGCCGGCGCGCCGCTCTCCAGCTTCGCCAGCCCAAGCAGGTCACCGACGAGCGCAATCATGCGATCGGTCTCGCGCGCGATGTCGTTGAGAAATTCAGCCTGCGTCGCCGCGTCGACACCGCCTTGCAGTGTTTCGACGATGATCTTCACGGACGTGAGCGGCGTGCGCAGCTCGTGCGAGACGTTGGAGACGAAGTCACGGCGGATCGACTCGAGTTCGCGCACGCGCGTGATGTCGTGTACGACCGCGACCGCTTCGCGCGGCAGCTCGCTGCCGCGCAAGGGGCGAGTCGTGACCTCAAGCCGGCGTTCGCTGCCGACGTTGTGGGTAAGCTCGGCAGTCTGCTCGATGCCAGAACGCAGCGCATTCGAGAGACGCCGGTCAAGTTCGAAGCTACGCACGCTCTCGATCAGCGTTCGTCCGATCGCGCGTTCGCGGGGTACCGCGAATATCTCGGCAGCTGCGGGGTTGAACACCGTCACGCGGCCATCGTCGCCCACGACGATGACGCCGACGGGAAGCGCGTCGACGAGCGCGTCGAAACGCTCGAGCAGCGCGGCGCTGCGGTCGGCAAGCGCATTCGCAAGCGGATCCGAGTCCGACTTGCGCCGACCCCGGAACTGATCGAAGAGCGGCATCCGCTTTCGGTTTGGCTAGTCCTTGAACAGATACCCGCGGCTGCGGACCGTGAGGATGTAGCGCGGGTCGCTTGGGTCGTCTTCGATCTTTTCGCGCAGCCAACGGATGTGCACGTTGACGGTCTGCAGATCGCCGTAGAAATCGTAGCCCCAGACGCGATCGAGCATGGCCTGACGCGTGACCACGCGGCCTCGGTTTTCGAGCAAGACCTGCAAAAGCCTGAATTCTTTGGGAGCGAGTTCGATCACGCGGCCGGCTTTGGTGACGCGATGGCGGCCTGCGTCAAGTTCAATGTCACCGCCCTTCACGACACCCGTCTCTGCGGGCGCGTGCGTCGTCTGCAAGCGACGCAAGTGCGCTTTGATGCGCGCGAGCAATTCGTAGACGGAGAACGGTTTGGTGATGTAGTCATCCGCGCCGATCTCCAACGCAAGCACTTTGTCGATCTCTTGATCTTTGGCGGTGAGCATTAACACCGGCGTCGTCGATCGCTTGCGGATCTCGCGGCAAACTTCAATGCCGTCCAACTCCGGCAGCATGATATCGAGCACGATGAGGTCCGGTTTTTCCACTTCGGCAACGGAAAGCGCGCGCCGTCCGTCGCCGGCCGTGCACACCGAGTACCCGTTCTTCTCGAGATTATAGCGCAGCGTCTGCAGAATGGTCGCCTCGTCGTCGACGACGAGGATCTTTGCGCTTTGCGCAGCTTTTAATTCGGTCATCGTTCCGCGCGCGCGTTCGCCGGAGTCCCCCAGCGTGACCTTTGTGCACGCAGACAGTACGCACCCGCGCCAGCGCTGCACCTCGCCGGGGACGCGGGCAATAGGGATAGTAAGAACGCGCGCCTCGGTGGCGTCGGCTTTTGCCGACGCCAAACGCCCCGGCTATGGTGCCCGCTGGCGCCTGTGCGTCAGTAGCGTGGCACTACGGCGTAGGCGTGGAATGCCCAGGAGAACCACACTCCATATGCGTTTGCCAGCACCGACCATGCGATCAGCGCGTGGAGAATCGCGTACTTCGCACGCTCGAGCCCGCGCGCGACCAGCGGGATCAGAAACGGCGCGAAATCCATCGAGTGACGCATGCCGAACTGCTCGAAGCCATTGACATAGTAGAGCGCCGATGGGATCGCGGTCAAAATGGTCGCGGCCCACAGGAACCATGTCTCGCGCGCTCGAGCCGATGCGAAGAACGCGAGCAGCAACGCGGGGCTAGTGAATGTCAGCGCTACACCCGCGCCAGTCGGTTTCAGCCATGGCGGGTACGTGATGAACTCGGGCGGTAATAAGAAGAAGCTGTACAGATTGCCGGGCAGGAATTGCAACTGGAACGGGCTGCCGGTTTTGGATCCGACTTCGTCTTGATGGAACCACGTCGTGTATCCGATGTCGTTGGGCGTGCCCCAACGACCATAGTTGTAGGCGATGAACAGTAAGAAGAACGGCAGCGCGCCAAGCGCGGTCTGTGCGAGCACGCGCAAACGCTCGCCTTTCGGCGTCTCGATTGCAAGCCAAATCGCAAACGGAATTCCTGCCAGCGCCATCGGGAAACGCGAGAGTGCAAGGCACGCGAAGAGTACGCCGAGCAACCACGGCCGTCGTTTGCCATACCACTCAGCAAGCGCGAGCAGCGCGAACATCGCGCCGGTGATGTGCGCGAACATCCAGAGCGACCCAAAGGATGCACACCACCAGTACACCGTGCCGAAACCGAGAAAGACCGTCGTCCAGATCTGCACGCCGCGCGAAACGTGCATGCGACCGAGCATGACCCAGGTCGCGCAAACCCCGATGGCTGCGGCGATTGCGCAGACGACTGCTTGATTGGCATCGAGCCCGAATAACAGCACGAGCGGGATGCAGAGAATGGCCGGGATGGGGCCTTCAATGACGTAATGCTGACCGTTGAACTCGAGCGCTTCGATCGCCGGTCCGGGCCAATCGATCCATAAACGGCCGTGTGTGAACGCATATGCAAGCCGAATGAAATTGTCATAATACGCGTGCATGAACCCCGTCGAGACGAGATAGAGCACGAGCGCCACGACGAATACGATCGGAGCAGACCAGCGCTCGACAAACGTCCTCACGACGCGCCAGCCGGGTGGAGCACGTCCTGCGGAATGACCGCTGGAAACGAAAAGTTCGAAAAGCGGATGACGTGTCTGAACTCGCCGCTGCCTGCAATCGTGCACTGCGCCGCTACGACCGACGGGAGTATGTACTGCCCTACCTGCATGAAATCGATCTCGCCGGTTCCATCGCAATCGCTGGACGACGCGATGTAACGCACGCGCAATGGCATGCCGGTTGAGGGATCGAGCGCGAGCTGGATGACCGCGAATGGCCCCGGGCTCGTGCGCTTCGTGTCGTACATGTACGCCTTACGGCCGTTCACGACTGCGAGACCGGCGAAAGTCGCTTCGTAGTCAGCGGCCATCACCGCGAATTGATCGGCGGCGTAGGGCCAGGTCGCCCGTTTGTACGTCTGCGTGTGCGGCGGGCGCAGCTTTGAGTCGTCGATCGAGATCGTGTCGTTGCGCTGTTCGCCGGCTTGGTTGCGATAGACTCGGTGCACTGTGCTGATCATCCGCGTGGGCCCGGTGCGGACTTCGCTGTACTCGAACACCATGTTGCGCGGTTGCACGAGCGTCGCCATCATCGTGCGGTATTTCGCTAACGTCTTCGCGACGGCGCCGGTTGGTGCGGATGCGGCAGATGCATCCGTCGTGCTCGCAAGAGCCGCAAGCGCAACCGCGACCGAGAGCGCCAAAAGGCGCTCAGCCACGAACGGCCTTTTCGATCGCAGCCGGTACCGCGGCGAGCGCTGCGTTGATGCCGGCCGCGTTCTTACCGGCACCCTGCGCGATGGCCGGATTGCCGCCACCTTTGCCGTCGATGTGCGGCATAAGTGCCGCCAGCACGTCTTTTGCGGAGACGCCTTTCTTCGCCGCTTGACCACCGGCCGCGACGACCAACGACACCTTGCCGTTGGAGGGCGCGGCGATGACGACGACTCCGTCCGGAAGCTTCTGCTGGATCGACTCGGCTAGATCGCGCGCTCCAACCGTTGCATCATCGTGCTCGAGCGCGACGTACCGGACGCCTGCGACTTCTTTGGCGGCGGCGGCGTATTCGCCGGCGTGTTGCGCGGCGAGCTGTGCCTGCAGCGTTTCGATGCGGCGCTCGAGCTCGCGCTGGCGCGCTGTCAAGCGCTCAACCGCTTCTGGAACGTGCTCGGCCGAGGTCGACAGGGCCGAGCCGACTTCGTCCATTCGATCCCGCACCGACAGGACATAGCGATCTGCCGCTTCGGACACGACACCCTCGACGCGGCGGATACCCGCGCCGATCGCCGATTCGGCCAGCAAGACAAAATGCCCGATCTCTCCCGTCGAGTCGACGTGCGTGCCGCCGCACAGCTCGACGCTGGGACCGAAGCTGACCACGCGCACGACGTCGCCGTAGTTCTCGCCCTTCATATATACTGCGCCACGGGCGATCGCCGCCGCGAACGGCATCGTCTCCTCGCTGACGTGATAGTCGCTGCGGATCAGCTCATTCACGCGATCGGTGACTTGGGTGCGTACCGGCCGCGACAGGGCGCCGACTGGAGAATCGAAGTCAAAGCGCGTGCGCTCGGGAAAGACCGCGCTTCCGCGCTGGACGACCGAATCGCCGAGCACTTCTTTGAGCGCGCGCTGCAACAGATGCGTCACGGTGTGATGGCGGCGGATCTCGCGCCGCCAGTGCGGATCGACCAAGGCGTCGACCTGATCCCCCACCGCAAAGGCGCCCGAGCGCACGACGCCCCGGTGCACGATGCGGCGCTGCGCTTTGTCCTCGTATTGAGTGTCGCGGACATCGAACGACGACACCGTCGAAGCGATCGCGCCGCGATCGCCGCTTTGACCGCCGCGCTCGGCATAAAATGGCGTTTGATCGAGCACGATCGCGCCATGTTCGTCGTTCTCGAGGTGCTGCACGGCTGCGCCATTGCGATCGAAGAGCGCGACGATCGTCGCTTTTGCATCGAGGCCTTCGTACCCGACGAAGACCGACCGTTCGGACGTCTCGATCGTCGGGCGCGCGACGCGGACTTCACCGCGTTTTGCCAGCGCGTCGGCGCGTGCGCGCTCGCGCTGCTCGTCCATGGCGGCGTGATAACCCACCATGTCGATGGAGACGCCGGCCTCAGACGCGATCTCACGCGTGAGATCGACTGGAAATCCGTATGTATCGTACAGCTCGAACGCATCTTTTCCGGACAGTTCGCGCCGTTGGTTGCTACGCAGCGCGTCGAGCCGCTCGGACAGCCGCGTCGAGCCGCGCGCGAGCGTCGCGCCGAACTGACGTTCCTCCGCTTCCAGCGTGCGCTGGACACGCTCGCTCGCGTCGCGCAACTCGGGGTAGCCGCTCGCGAGCGAATCGACGACCACCGGCGTGAGACGCGAGAAGAATCCGTCCGGAAAGCCGAGCAGCTTGCCGCTGCGGATCGCACGGCGCGCGAGAAATCTCAGCACGTACCCGCGATCTGTGTTCGACGGCGTGACACCGTCGGCGACCAGGAACACGCACGACCGAGCATGATCGGCGATGATGCGGCGGTGCACGCCGCGATCCTCAGCGGACAAGCGCGTTGGGCCGTCCTTGGGCAGTTTGTCGATGATGGACTGATACAAGTCGGTGTCGAAGATCGACGTCTTGCCCGCGAGGACCATGCACAAGCGCTCGAAGCCCATGCCTGTGTCGATGCCCTGCTTGGGCAGCGGATGCAGCGTGCCGTCCGAGTCGCGGTCATATTGTTGAAAGACTAGATTCCAGACTTCGATGTAACGGTTGCAGTGCGGGCAGCCGACGCCGCACGTTTCCTTACCGCAGCCGACCGACTCGCCCAAGTCGTAGAAGATCTCAGAGCATGGGCCGCACGGACCGGTCGGCCCCATATCCCAGAAGTTGTCCTCGCGAAAACGGCTGATGCGCTCCGGCGGCAGGCCGATATCGCGCTGCCAAATCTCCGCCGCTTCGTCGTCGTCGACATAGACCGTCGCGTACAAACGATCTGCCGGCAGCGAGAGCGTGCGCGTCAGATATTCCCACGCGAACGCGATCGCTTCGCGCTTGTAGTAGTCGCCGAACGAGAAGTTGCCCAGCATTTCCAAGAACGTACCGTGCCGCCCGCTCCGACCGACCGAATCGATGTCGTTCTTCCCGCCGGCGACTCGCAGGCAGCGCTGCACCGTCACGACGCGCGGCGCCGGTGGCGGTGCTTCGCCCAGGAACTGAGGCACGAACGGCTCCATGCCGGCGATCGTGAATAACGTCGTCGACAAGGCGTCGGGCACGAGGCTCGCACCGGGCAGATGCAGGTGGCCTTTGGCCACGAAGAAATCGACGAACGACCGCCGGATGTCCGCGGATGTCATACCGGGTGGTTATTTTGCGTGTTCGGGTCGCGACTCTTCTTGGAGCAGGCCCTTCATCTTCGCAAGGGCGCGTTGTTGCAGGCGCGAGACGTGCATCTGCGAGAGTTGCAGCCGGCGCGCGATGGCCGATTGCGACACGTTCTCGTAGTAACGCAGGTAGACGATGACGCGTTCGCGCCGGTCAAGGCGCTCGAAGGCGCGTTCGAGCAGGTCCTTGTTTTCGAGCGCGCGCATGTCGGGATCGTCGCGGCCGAGGTAGTCGAGCAGCGTCGCCGCCTTGCCTTCGCTCTCGCCGGCCAGCTCGACGTCGAGAGACAGCGGCGAATAGGCTTGACCGAGCTCGTGCGCCTCGATGATCTCTTCTTCGCTCGCGTTCAGCGCCGCGGCAAGCTCGGCGACGCTCGGCGAGCGCCCCAGTTGCACCGACATCGTATCGAGCGCGCGGTTGACAGCGGCGTTGAGCTCTTGCAGCCTGCGCGGCACGCGGATCGCCCACCCGCGATCGCGGAAGTGACGTTTGATTTCGCCGATCACCGTCGGCGTCGCATACGTCGTGAACTCTAAGCCGCGCTGCGGCTCAAAGCGGTCGATCGCTTTGATGAGGCCCAGCGTACCGACCTGGATCAGATCGTCGAGCGGCTCGCCGCGGTTGGCGAAACGCGACGCGAGATAGCGCACGAGGTTGAGGTGCGCGATGACCAGCTGCTCGCGCAAGTCCACGTCACGTGTCTCAGCGAACGTCGCGAACAGCGCGCGCGTGCGCTGCCGATCGAATCGCTCCGAACGGGAATCATTGGACGGGCGTGGTTGTGCTCCCACGATATCGTCTTGCGTCCGAACGCTCGGGAAAGCTGCTATCGGTCCTGCGTCAGCGGCCGCAGATGCTTGGTCATCGTCAGCCTGGTGCCGCGGCGCGGATCGACGTCATAGCTCACATCGTCCATCAGCGTCCGGATCAAGAACACTCCTAGTCCTCTCTCTTGCGGCTCGTCAGCGAGCCGCGGATCCGTTCCTTGCCCTCTGAAACCTTTGCCGTCATCGGTCACTGTCACGGTCAGTTTGTCCGGGTCGATGCCGCACAGGATGCGCACCTCGCCGTCATCAGCCGCGTGCTGGATGCAGTTGGTATACGCCTCGGCCACCGCCAGCTTGAGGTCTTCGATATCTTCGATGCCAAAGTCGAGGCGGCTGGCGATGCCGGCGATCGCGAGACGAGCGACGCCCACCCACTCGGCTTTGCTTGGCAGCCGCAGCTCGATGACGTTCGACGGCGGCTGATGTTGCGGAGAGATCATAGCGCTGCTCCTGCGCTCGCTTCGGAATCGTAGATGCCGAAGATCTTGACGAGGCCGGTGATGTCGAAGATCTTCTTGATCTGCGGATTCGTACACACCAAGCTGACGGTGCCCGAATGCTCGCGGACGCGCTTGAGGCCGCCGATGAGCACGCCCAAGCCGGTCGAGTCGATGTAGCGGACGTTCTCGAGATTGATGATCAGGTCGTAGTGGCCTTGATCGATGAGCTCGCCGATCGTCTCCTTGACACGCGGCGAGGTGTATACGTCGATCTCGCCATTGAGGTCGACGACGCGCACGCCATTCTTGCCAGGAAGCTCCTTGACGTCTACAGTGATATCCACGCTCCGCCTATCCGTTCTGCAGCTCGTCGATCTTCGACTGCGCAGCCTGCTTGGCGGCGTTCACCGCATTGCCGGCACGTTTGGCAGTCATGTCGTAGGCCGCGCGCGTGCGCTTGGCCAGATCGTCGGCCTGCTTGCGCAGATCCTCGGCGAGTTGGTTTGCAAGGTCGCGAAGATCGGAAGCGAGGTCGAGCGCTTTGCCTCGCGCTTCTTGCGCTTTGCCGGAAATCAATTCGCGCGTCTCTTCACCGGATTGCGGCGCGAGCACGAGAGCGAGCACGGCGCCTGCGAAGGCGCCGATCACCAACCCGGAGAGAAACCCGACTCCGGAGTTGCTGCGATCATTGTCCATCTGTCTGCGTCTCCTTCACATTCGATCCATTGTCTTTGCCGCGCGCCTTGTTCAAAAATGAACGCGCCCCCGCGCTCACGCCTGCGATGAGGCTGGCGATCTTCACGACGGTTGGAGCGATCGTGGCGCTCGCGGCATCGGTCGCTTTGTCGACCGCTCCCGCCGCTCGCTCGGCCACCGCGGTGACGCGGTCGACCCGTGCGACCATGCTGTCGACGCTGTCCGCGATGTTGCCGACGTGGTCCATCGTCTTCATGACCGGCACGTCGAATTGGTCGAGCTTCGCATCCGCCTTCGTCAGCGTCGCCTGCGTCTGCGTCAGGAGCATTCCTAATCTGATGAAGACGTACAGCAGCCCGCCCGCGATGGCGAGCGCGGCGATACCGATGGCGAGCCACATAAAATCTTGGGTGGTCATGCGAGGACCGGAGTCATTCTCTGACCCGTGTGAGACCTCCCCCAGGTTCCAACGCGCCTGCCAGCGCCCGTAACTTCTGTATCGTACCCCCGAGGCGCGAAAGCAAACACGCGATGTCGTCTGCGCTGGTCGTGCGTCCGAGCGTGAATCGAACAGCGCCGCGCGCGTGCGCCGAGGATTGGCCGAGTGCGCTCAAGACGTGCGATGGCTCGAGCGAGCCCGACGTGCACGCGCTGCCTGTTGAAACCTCGAAGCCGGCGAGATCCAACGCGAGGACCATCGTTTGTGCTTCTATGCCTTCGAACCGCAGGTTGGCATTATTGGGGACGCGCTCGTGTCGAGGGCCGTTGAGTGAAACGCCGGGTAACGTGAGTGCTCCGTCGATGAGTTGATCGCGCAGCGCAGCAGTGCGCCGCGCACTGAGTTCGACGTCGGAGACCGCGAGTTCGAGCGCGACTGCAAGGCCGACGATGCCTGCGACGTTCTCAGTACCTGCGCGCCGTCCGCCTTCTTGGGTGCCGCCGACGATCAGGGGCTTCGTCGTCAACCCGTTGCGCACGTACAGCGCACCGACGCCCTTTGGTCCCTCGAACTTGTGAGCTGACAAAGACAGCGCATCGACGCCGAGAGCGCCGACGTCGAGTGGAATATGTCCAACCGTCTGCACCGCGTCGGTGTGGAAGAGCGCTCCGTGTTCGTGCGCGATCGCCGCTAGCCGTGCGATCGGCTCGATCGTACCGATCTCGTTGTTGGCATGCATAATGCTCACGAGCGTCGTCGCGCGTTCCGTGCCGGCTACCTCGACGTCGCGGAGCGCTTCTTCAAGCGCGTCAGCGTGCACGAAGCCTTCCACATCGACGGGAAGGATCGTGACTGAGTGACCGCCTTCGCGCACCGCTTCAGCGGCGTGCAACACTGCGTGATGCTCGATCGCGCTGGTGATGAAGCGGCGCCGCGATCCCGCGCCGGGCGCGCACAGTCCGAAGATTGCGGTGCAGTCGGCTTCGGAACCGCCGCCCGTGAAGATGATCTCGTCTGCGCGCACGCCGAGCACTGCCGCGGTTCGCTCGCGCGCGTTATCGAGCGCGCGCCGTGCGCGCTGTCCGGCCGAATGCGCGCTTGACGGATTGGCGTAATCCGCGCGCAAGAAGGGCAGCATCGCATCAAGCGCTTCAGTGCGCAGCGGCGTCGTGGCGGCATTATCGAGATAGACAGCCATATGCGCTACCTTCGCGACGGGGTCGGGTGAACCTCGGCGCCGAAGACGTGGTGCTGTGACGCTCCCTGATGTGCAGCACGCGACCGGTCGCTGCCTTGTGGTACTGCCCACCTTTCAAGAGCGCGAGAACATCGCGGCAACGGTTCACAGCGTGATGGATTCGTCGCCGCGCGTCGACGTGCTGGTCGTCGACGATTCCTCGCCTGACGGCACGGCTGATCTCGTCACCGCGATGCGCGTGCACGAGCCGCGGCTCTTTCTCATCTCACGGCCCGGCAAACTCGGTCTCGGCACCGCGTATATCGCGGGCATCGAGTACGGTTTGGACGCGGCGTATGAGATGATCGCGACGATGGATGCGGACGGCTCGCACGATCCAACGACGATTCCTGCGATGCTCGCGCGGCTCGACGCCGGCGACGCGGACGTCGTTATCGGGTCGCGTTATGCACCCGGCGGAACCGTTGAGAATTTTTCGCTTGCGCGCAAGGCCAACAGCGCGGTCGCCAATGCTGCGGCGCGTGCATTGCTCGGTTTGCGCGTGCGCGACTGCACCTCTGGATTTCGCATCTACACCGCTCCTCTGTTGCGCAGGATGCGGCTCGAGGCGTTACGATCGACGGGCTACTCAATGGTTCCTGAACTGCTCTACGAAGCGACGCGTGCGGGCGCGCGCGTCGTTGAAGTGCCGATCGCATTCCGCAATCGGGAGAAGGGCGTGTCGAAGGTGACGCTCGGCGAGATCCTCAGCTGGATGCGCACCGTCGCGGCGTTGCGCCGCTAGCACGAGCCGCGACGTGACCGACGAACCGCGTTTGTTCGATGCCCCTGCCGCGCCGGCCGGCGATGAGGCATTGCCGGCGGGGGCGCCGTTGGCCGCGCGCATGCGGCCGCGCACGCTCGACGAATTCGTCGGGCAAGAGCGCATCATCGGACCGGGCAGCGCGCTGCGCACCGCCGCGGAACAAGGCAAGATCCCCTCACTGGTGTTGTGGGGACCACCGGGCAGCGGCAAGACGACGCTCGCGCGCTTGCTCGCGAGCACGGCGCACGCGCGCTTCGTCGGCCTGTCCGCCGTCACGGCCGGCGTCGCCGATCTGCGGCGCATCGTCGCCGACGCGAAACGGCTGCGCGCGCGCGGCGGCACCATCGTTTTTATCGACGAGATCCATCGCTTCAACAAAGCGCAGCAAGACGCGATCCTGCCGCACGTCGAGCGTGGCGACATCACGTTCATCGGCGCAACGACCGAGAATCCATCCTTTGAAGTCAACAGCGCGCTGCTCTCGCGCAGCCGCGTGTTCGTGCTCGCATCGCTTGGCCCCGACGAGATCGGCACGATCGTCGATCGTGCGCTCGGCGACCGGGTGCGGGGGCTGCCCATCGTCGTCACGCTCGATGCCGACGCTCGCGCCAAGCTCATCGTGCTTGCCGATGGCGATGCGCGCTCTGCGCTCAATGCGTTGGAGCTCGCCTCGGAGATCGCCGCAGCGCGCGAACCCGCTGCGCCGGCGATCGGCGCGCGCGACATCGAAGAAGCGATGCAGCGCCGCGCGCTGCGATATGACCGCGCCGGCGACGAGCATTACGACCTGATCTCAGCCTTTATCAAATCGGTTCGTGGAAGCGACGCTGATGCAGCCGTTTACTGGCTTGCGCGGATGCTCGAGGCGGGAGAGGACCCGATGTTCATCGCACGCCGCTTGGTGATCCTCGCCGGCGAAGACGTCGGGTTGGGCGATCCGCAAGCGCTTCCGATCGCGACCGCCGCTCATTATGCTTCGCATGCGATCGGCATGCCCGAAGCGATGTTCCCGCTCGTCGAAGCGACGCTCTATCTGGCGCTTGCGAAGAAGAGCAATTCAGCGTTGCGCGCATATGCCGCCGCGCAAGAAGCGATCGAAGAGACCGGCACGCTGCCGGTGCCGCTGCACTTACGCAACGCGGCGACGGGTCTGATGAAGCAGCTCGGATACGGCAAAGGCTATCAGTACGCGCACGATTTTCCGGACGCGAAGATCGAGCAGCAGCATCTGCCGGACGAGTTGAAAGATCGCAGGTTCTTCGAACCCTGATCGCGCCCAAAAAAGAAAAGACCGCGAGCCGGGGCGGTCGCGGGCTTTTCGCAGCGCTTTCTTGATCTGCTAGTTCATCTGAGTCGCGTAGAAGACGCCGTTCTGATACCAGCCGATCGCATGGATCGAGCGGCCGACGTAGACGCGGCCCGATTGCTGGCGGTCGAGCGCCGGTTGATCGTTGACTCGGATCGGCTGGCCGTTGTCCTGACGAACGATCAATTGGTCGCCGTTGACGACGGTGATCACGCCTTGCAGTCTGGCGTTGCCAAGCGATCCATTGCCATAATACGGATTTCCGTTGTAGTACTGGTTGCCGTTGTAGTACGGGTTGCCGTTATAATACGGATTGCCGTTGTAGTAGGGATTGCCGTAGTTGTACGGCGTTCCCGAGTAGTACGGGCCGTTGTAATACGGACCGTTGTAGGCCGGCTGCGGATTCACATTGCGGTCGTCGCGGTCGCGATCGTCGCGATCGCCGTTGCTTCCATAGCGCGGCTGATTCCATTGACGTTGGTTCTGGTTGGTCCATCCGTTAGGCTGATTCGCCGGACCGTAATAGCGGTTTGAGCCGTTGCGGTTCGCGCCGTTGCCCCAGCGGCCGTTGTTGTTCTGCTGCGGATGTTGCTGTTGCTGATATTGGGCGTTCCCGTGATCGTCTTGATCTGCGCGCGCCGGCAGCGCCGCGGAACCAAGCAGACTGACGGACAACCCCACGATCGCCGCGAGCATCGCGACGTTCCGCTGTTTCATGGTTTTGTGCTCCTGTCGAGGTTTTGTGTGTGCGTGGTCATCCACGCCTCCACACAAGAAACGGATACGTGCGCAGTGTGCGTTTCACTCTCGACGAAATCTCGTGACGCTCTCGGCGATTTCGAAATCGGCTCCGTCGCTCGGTAAGCAAGCGACCGCCCGCGATTGATTCCCTTGCGCTGCGATCCTAGTGCGGCGTCGGACTTGGAGACGCAGTTGCGCCAGGGGACTCCGTTGAGGCCGGAGGCGCGGTCGGCGAAGGCGTCGGCGCGGGCGTTCGAAATTGCGCGGGCGTCGCGCTGTTCGCAAAGGGCGACGGCGCTTGCGGCGTGAGACCAGAGGTCGGACTCGGGAACGGCGTCGGCGACGGCGATGCACGCGACAGCGGAAAGATCGCCATGATGCCGCCCAGCATCTTGAAGTTCTCCGACTGCGTGTCGTAGGTCAGTTCAGGCGTATCGAACGTGCGGCCAGGCGGCTGCTCGGCGTGCACCCCGCCGCTGACGTGCAGCAGATGCGTGGTATCGTCAAGGCTCATGACCTGGCCGGTCATGCTGCGCGTCCCCTGGACGACCTTCGGATTACCGGTGGCAGTATAGATCCGAGCATTGCCGTCGATGCGGACCGTTGTTGCGGTGAGGACCGTCGGGTCCTTGTCGCCCGGGCGTTGACGGCGCATGACGACGTTGCCGGAGAGTTCGAAAAGATTCTGCTTGGTGTTGCCGGAGGCGCGGTCTGCGCGGAACGCATCGGTGGAGGAGCGGCCGGACACTTGTGCGGGCGCGAGGATGTCGCCCGTGTCGGAATGGTAGATCACTTCCGCCGTGTCCGCGCTCCGGTCCGGCTGCTCGGTGGCGTGTACGCCGCCGGTCAGTCTGACGAGATGCGTTTGACCGTCGAACGTCATAAGCGGCGCGCTCACCGTGCGCGTCGTCTGCGAAGCGACTGCGTGACCTTCGGCGACGTAACGCTTGGCGGTATCGTCGACGTGAATGCGATCTGCGGCAAGCGCGCTCGGCGTTTGCGGCGGTCCTTTCGCGCGTTTGCCGGACGAATGCACGACGGCATGCCCGATGAGGTCGTATGCGTGATCTTTCACGTTGCCGGTCACGCGATCGGCAGCGAAGTCGCCTTCGCGCGACGCACCTCGCACGTGCTTCGGCACGTCGATCGCTCCGGAGTCGATGTTGTACGTCAGCTCGCTGGTGGAAAAGGTACGATCGGGCGGTTGAGTACCGCGGACGCCGCCGCTCAAACGCAGGGCGCCGCTCGCGTTGTTCAGGGTCAAGAGCTGCGCCGTCACGGTCTGCGTGCCTTGTTCGATCTTGATGTGGCCCGACGACGTCACCATCTTGGCCTGGCCGTCGTAGTGCAGCGTGTCCGCGTAGAGCGCGATCGGCTCGCGCGACGGCGTACCGGCCGCGGCGCCTGAGTGTAGCACAACGCCGCCATCGAGCGTCACCGATCCGGCTTTGGCGTTCCCATGCGCGCTGTCGGCGCGAAAATCACCGTTCTCGGTCGTGCCGTTTAACGGTCTGGGCAACTCGATATCGCCCGAATCGTCGTGATAGATGAGCAACGCGGTCGAAAGCGTGCGGTTGGGAGGCTCGGTGATGTGGACGTTGCCCGTCAGCGTGAAGACGTGCGACGCGTCGTCAAGGCGCATCTCATCCGCGCTCATCGTGCGGGCGCCGACGATGGCATTGACGTTGCCCGTTGCGATGTACGTCCGGTTGCGCTCGTCGATCGTCGCGGTGTCGCTGCGCAGCGTGATCGGTTCGGCCGCAGCGACGCGGTGCGCCTCAACGCTGCCGACGAGCGTGATCTCGCGGCGCTCGCGATTGCCGAACGCCCGGTCAGCGCGAAAATCGCCGTCCGGGCCCTTCCCGCGCACGCCGCCGGTGAGCACGATGTCGCCGGTCTTCAAATTGTAGTTCGAGTTGCGGAACTCGATGGTGAAGCGGCCGATCTGCAGGTCCGCGCGGGCCGCGCGGGTCGTGCACAGCACGACGAACGCGAGCCCCACCGCTGCCGCGATCAGGTGTTTGGATCTCATACGAAAATTCGTCTAGACGGATGCGATGGTGGCGTCGTCCACCGCGCCGTGGCGCAAGATG
This sequence comes from Binatus sp. (SeqCode), assembly GCA_035654355.1. Lineage (GTDB taxonomy): Bacteria > Vulcanimicrobiota > Vulcanimicrobiia > Eremiobacterales > Eremiobacteraceae > JAFAHD01. The sequence goes on along the minus strand of DASRXC010000092.1, from coordinate 5,001 downwards.
CGCGCGCGCTCCCCGGTGCAATCAACGACGGTGCTTTCTTGCCGCAATCGAGTCGGCCCTGTGATGATCGCAAGCGTCGCATCCGGCAACAGCGCTTCATCCTCTTCACCGGTGAACGCCGGACGATCGGAGATGTTGGCCGACGTCGCGGCAAGCGGGCCGGTGGCACCCAGGATGGCTGCGCAGGCAGCGTCGTCCGGGCAGCGTAACGAGATCGTCGATCCGTGCAGCGCCGCTGCGGCCGCGACGCCTGGTGCGCGTTCGACCACGATTGCGACCGGGCCGGGCCACAAGCGCTCGATGATGCGGCGCGCGCACGGCGTCAGCGCGTGTGCGAACATTGGCGCTTGTTCGGGATACGCGAGATGGATCGCGAGCGGTTTGTCGGCTGGTCGTTGCTTCGCGCGGAAGATAGCTTCGACTGCACGCACATCATCGGGTGCGCACCCGATGCCGTACACGGTCTCGGTAGGAAAGATGAGCGTTCCGCCGGCGGTCACGCACGCGGCGGCTTCTGCGAGCACCGCGTCACCCGGTGTGCCGCGTTCGCGTACTACGCGCATCGCAGTCGCGCGCATCGCGCCAAAGGGCGAATCGGTTCGTTTGGAAAAGCTGTATCCATGATGTCCCGCCTACGAGACCAGCTTTTCTATGCCGGTTTGGCGGCTGTCTTCATCGCACTCTACACCGCGCTCATGACGATCGGGATGGGCCGGGCCTTCCGGCGCAAAGCCGGCAGCCGTGTAGAACGCGCTCGTCGGCGGGTGATGCGCGCCGGCGCCAGTTTCGTGCGCCGCCTTCGCTCTGCGACCTGAGCGTCTGAGCCCCGTCTAACTGCCTCCCAAATCGTAGATCTTCCACGTCTTTTGCCAAGCTGTCAGTTGGCCCGACTTCTGCAGGTCGTTGATCTGCGTCGCGACCCACTGCGCTAGTCCGTCTTCGCCCTTTTTCGTAGCGACCGCGTAGGGCTCTTTGCTGTAGCGCTCCGGGAGGATGATTGCGCTCGGATCCTGCGCCGCGTACGAACGCAGAATCGAGCTGTCAGTCGCGAACGCTTGCACCTTTCCGGTGATCAGCGCATTGAGCACCTGCGAGTACGTATCGAATGCGGCAAACGTGAGAAGCACATCCGACCCCGCCTTCGCCATCAAGGCACTCGCGGTGGTCGTGTCTTTGGCGATGCCGATCGGCTTACCGGCAAGATCGCTGAGCCCTTTGACGTGAGACAGCTTCGGCACGAGCAATGCGGTGCCGTCGGTAAAGTACGGCGGGCTGAAATTATAGACGATGCTGCGCTCGGGCGTCACACTGAACGTCGCGATCACCATGTCGACCTCGCCCGCTTCGAGCAGCGTTCCACGCGTGCTTGGAGTGACCGACATAAAATTGACCTTGTTCGGATCGCCGAACAGCCGCTTGGCCAGCTCGTGTGCGATGTCGATCTCGTAGCCCTCGTACTGCTCGGTCTTGGGATTGAGATAAGCGAAACCAAGGACATCGGCCTTGACGCCCACGTTGAGCGTGCCGCGCGCTTTGATCGCGCTCAGCTCATCCGCGCGCGCGGATTGTACGCTTGTCAAACCCGCGACGAGACCAACACATGCGAAAACGACGGCTAACGAGCGGAGCGACATGGCAACCCTCCTGCCCGCTCGCATTGCGAGCGAAAGGCACCAAATTCCCGCTTTCGGATTGAGGAGGCGGCTTAGATCCGGACGCGCTGCCCCGTGCCGATGGCGACGCACGACATCGGATCGTCGGCGACGATGACCGGGATGCCCGTCACTTCTGAGAGCAACGAATCAAGACCGCGCAGTAGCGCACCGCCGCCGGTCAGCACGATGCCACGATCGATGATATCCGCCGCCAACTCGGGCGGAGTCTTCTCGAGCACAGCTTTGACCGCGTCGATGATCGAGCCCAACGGTTCGGCCATCGCCTCGCGCACTTCCTCGGACGTGATGGTGACGGTCTTGGGCAGCCCGTTGATGAGATCGCGCCCGCGGATCTCCATCGTCATTTCGGGATCCTGACGGTAGGCCGACCCGATGCTCACCTTAATGTCCTCAGCGGTGCGCTCGCCGATCATCAAGTTGTAGACACGGCGGATGTGGCGCGCGATCGCTTCGTCGAGCTTGTTGCCCGCGACGCGGATCGACTGGCTGACGACGATGCCGCCCAGCGAAATGACCGCGACGTCAGTCGTGCCGCCGCCGATGTCGACGACCATGTTGCCGCTCGGACCATCGATCGGCAAGCCTGCGCCAACCGCGGCGGCCATCGGCTCTTCGATGATGTCGACGCTCTTGGCGCCGGCAAGTTTCGCAGCGTCGCGTACCGCTCGCTCTTCGACAGAAGTGATTTCGGCAGGCACACAGATCGTCACCGCGGGTTTGGGCCGAAGGAATGAGAGGAAGCCGTTGCTGCGCGTCACCTTCTTGATGAAGTAATTGAGCATCGCTTCGGTGACTTCGAAGTCCGCGATGACGCCGTCGCGCATGGGACGGATCGCTTGGATGTTGCTCGGCGTCTTGCCAAGCATCGAGCGCGCCTCTTCCCCCACGGCAAGCGTCTTGCCGCTGCGCACGTCGCGCGCGACGACCGAGGGCTCGCGCAGCACGATGCCCTTGCCGCGTACGTAGACCAGCACGTTCGCCGTGCCGAGATCGATTCCGATATCCAAGTCTCTTCCTTATATAGTCATTCGACGGGCGCGTAGGGCGTAACGACCCGCGGCAGCGTCTCAGTCAGGACGGCGTCCGTCCGTGGCAACACCGGCGCGACGCCGCTGACGCGCATCGCCGACGCGCCGAGCGTGCTCAATTTCTGCTCGATGAACTCGTAGCCGCGATCGATGAACTCTAGTCCACCGACCTGTGACGTCCCCTGGGCGGCGAGCGCCGCCAACACCAGTGCGCCCCCCGCTCTGATATCCGGCGCCTCGACGACGGCATCCTTGAGCGTTTCCACTCCGGCCACCGTCGCATTGCGACCCGATACTTTGATATCGGCACCCATGCGTGCTAATTCGCTCACATACACGAAGCGGGCGTCGAAAATCGTCTCTTCGACGAGTGAGGTTCCCTTCGCCAAGCTCAGATACGCGACGAGCGGCGCTTGCAGGTCGGTCGGGAATCCCGGATATGCCCCAGTCACGATGTCGACCGGCTTCCAGGAAGGAGCTCCCTGCACGCGGATGCTCACGCCCAGCGCATCGACTGCAGCGCCCGTCGCGCGCAGCTTCTCCGACAGCGCGTCGAGCATGCTGGGGTCAAGCCCTTTGATGGTGACGTCTCCGCTCGTGATGGCGCCGGCGATCAGATAGGTGCCTGCGACAACTCGATCGGGGATGACGGTATGTTCGGCGCCGTGGAGCTTGCGTACTCCGTCGACCGTGATGGTCGGCGTTCCCTGGCCGCGCACGCGCGCGCCCATCGCGTTGAGGAAGTCGGCGAGGTCGACGACCTCCGGCTCCTGCGCGGCGTTTTCGATGACCGTCGTGCCCCGTGCGCGCGTCGCTGCGAGCATGATGTTCTTGGTCGCGCCGACCGAGCGCTTCGGAAACGCCACTGTTGCGCCGCTCAACGAAGGCGCGTTCGCGATGATCGCGCCGTGCTCGAGATCGATCTCGACGCCCAACGCCTCGAAGCCACGCAAGTGCATGTCGATCGCGCGAGGCCCGATGATGCAGCCGCCAGGCTGCGGAACCTCCGCGCGCCCGAAACGCGCGATCAGGGCGCCGGTGACGTCGAATGACGCGTTAAGCCGGCTTACGAGCGCGTACGGCGGCGCGCATGAATTGACGGACGACGTGTCGATGATCATCGAACCGCCGGGCTGTTCGCGCACGCGCGCGCCCAAGCTCTCGAGGATCGCAGCCATGACGTCGACGTCGGTGATGCGCGGCACGCGGTGCAACACGACTTCGCCTTCGGCCAAGATGGCCGCGGCCATGATCGGCAGTGACGCGTTCTTCGCACCCGGCGCCGGGAGCACGCCTTCAAGGCGGCGGCCGCCCTCGATGACGAGCCGGGTCGACAGGCCGTCTAAAGTCTCGATCATCGAACCGATGAGCGCGCCGGTGGGCTCATTGTCCCGCTCGATATCGATGGTCGTCTAGTCCGGCGAGCGTCCAGCGAGCTTGAGCATCGCATCGGAAAAGGCAACGGCGACGCGCTCTGCAGCATCATCAACGCCTTTCTTCTCCGCCAGCGCCTCAAGCGCCCGCTGGTGGTCGCGCCGTGCAGTCTCGACGTCCACCTCATTATGCGCGACTGCGCGGTCGCTCAAGACGATGACGCGATCGGGCATGACCTGCATGAACCCGCCGTCGACCGCGAAGCGCGTGCCGGTCTCGGCCTCCAACTCTGCGCGGTCTGCAGCCGCAGCAGACTTCGCAACTACCAAACCAGGACGCAACGTCGTCAGCAGCGGTGCGTGATTCGGCAGCGCCGCGAGATCGCCGGCTGCACCAGGGGCGATGACGATCTCCACGTCGCCTTCATATTTCGTGCCTTCCGGGGTTACGATGGAGAGACGCGTGGTTGACGCCATGCGTGATTATGCTTTCGCGGCGAGGGCGTCGGCGTTAGCCTTGGCCTCGTCGATGTTGCCGCACATGTAGAACGCTTGCTCAGGCAGATCGTCGAGCTTGCCTTCGACCAGCTCTTTGAAGCCGGCGATCGTCTCTTTGAGCGGCACGTACTTGCCGGGCCTGCCCGTGAACGCTTCGGCGACGAAGAACGGCTGGCTCAAGAAACGCTGGATGCGGCGTGCTCGGCCGACGATGACCTTATCCTCTTCGGAGAGCTCTTCCACGCCGAGGATCGCGATGATGTCCTGCAAGTCTTTGTAGCGCTGCAGCGTTTCTTGCACGCGGCGCGCGACGCTGTAATGTTCTTCACCGACGAAGCGCGGCTCGAGCAGACGCGATGTCGACGCGAGCGGATCGACGGCTGGATAGATCCCCTTGTCAGAGATCGAGCGCGAAAGCACGGTCGT
>DASRXC010000091.1:0-7634 GCA_035654355.1 Binatus sp. (SeqCode) | reverse complement strand
ACGGCTCGTACGAGCTGGTCTCCCGCAATCAGCTTTCGCTCAACGCAAAATTTCCGGAGCTGCGCGGGCTCGAGCGAGATTTCCGTGCAAAGCCGCTTGTGGTGGACGGAGAGATCGTCAGCATAGACTCGCACGGACGCTCGTCGTTTCAACGTCTGCAGCGCCGCTTCAAACCCGGTTCCGGGTCTGGCTCGGACGGCGACATCGTCTATGCGGTGTTCGACCTGCTCTATGACGGAAAGAACGATCTGCGCTCGGCGCCGCTCGACAAGCGCAAGGCTGCGCTGCAACGGGTCGTCAAACCGCGCGCGCAACACGTCATCATTTCAAAAGACGTCATCGGAGCGGGGAAGCGCTTATTCAGAGAGGCGCAGCGCCGCGCACTCGAAGGCATCGTCGCAAAGCGCCGGGACTCGGCCTACCAAGAGCGGCGCTCGCGCGACTGGCTCAAGATCAAGGCGCATCTCGAGCAAGAATTCGTCATCGGCGGTTGGACGGATCCGCGCGGCTCGCGCAAACAGTTCGGCGCGCTGCTGCTGGGAGTATACGAACGTGGGAAGCTCGCGTTCTGCGGGGCGGTTGGAACCGGCTTCGATGGCGATACGTTGGCGTCCGTGAAAGCAAAGCTGCGTCCGCTGGCATCGGAGACGTGCCCGTTCGACCCCTCTCCGCCGGCGCCGGTTGCGCGCACATCACATTGGGTGAAACCCCGGCTCGTCTGCGAGGTGAAGTTCGGCGAGTGGACAGCGGACGGCATCTTGCGCCAGCCGGTGTTTTTGGGCCTGCGCACCGACAAGGATGCCAAGGATGTGGTTCACGAGCGCCCGGTGGAGCGCTAGGCCGCCGACCGCTTCACGCGTTCTTCCGGTGTCGAAGACGCTTGGAGACGAAGCTCGTCGCCTGCCACGACAAGATAGCTAGGCTCCCATACTGCACGACAAGAGTGATTGCCGTCCACAATGCGGCTTGCGCAGGAGTCGCGCGCCAAATGACGAGCAGCGCGACGACGAGCGGTAACAATCCCGGTATGAGTCCGGGGACCGCGAGCCAGAGCGCCGGCCGGTAACGTAGGCCCACGCGTACTTGGTTCCACGAACGCGCAACCGAACGCCATAATGCGCCCAGCGTGTGGCGATCCGCTGCAGGTTTGCGCTCGAGCGTGGCAGGCACTTCGATGATCCCCAAACCTTGACGACGCGCTTCCAGCACGATCTCGGAATCGAGGTCTGTGCCGGAGCACGATTGCAGCAATCGCGCCAGCGCAGCGCGGCGAAAAACACGGACCGTGCCGACCACCGTGGCAACCTCACCATGGGCGGCGAGCGAAAGAAAGCCGTTTACGGATGCGGTGGTGACGCGCGCGAGCCACGACGGATCGTGCAGCCGGCCGCCGCGCGCGAACGGCGAGGCGATTGCAAGGTCTGCGTCGTTCTCATCGAGCGCTCGTGTGAGAAGCGCGATCAACTCATCGGACGCCGCAAAGCCTGGTGCGACCGAGACGACGCGTTCGCTTTCGGGGAAGGTCGCTGTCCTGGTAGGCAAGGGGTTAGTCGTGTTGATCTCCGGCACCATGCAGCTCTGCTCGCCTAATACTGGCCGAGCGTCCCGTCAATCTTCGCACGCCGTACCGCTCGTGTGAATATGACCAAAGATACCGGGAGCAGGAGGATGGTCGCAACGGACAGCCACATGGCCTCCGGCGCGAGCTGCGCAAGCGATGCGCCGTGCAGCGCGCCGCGCAGTCCGCTCAGCGCGTGCGTGATGGGCAGGGTCCAACCCACCGCCTGCAGCGGTGCGGGCAAGATCGACAACGGAAAATAAACGCCGCCGAAGAGATTGGTCGCGCCCGACATCATGAAATCCAGCGGCCCCACCTGTTTGAACGTCATCACCGCGGCTGCCGCCATGACGCCCAGCGTCGACAAGCTTGTGACGGTGAGGAAAAGGAAGACCGCGGCCGCGGCGATGTTTGCATGCTGCAGGTCGAGTCCGAATAAGACTGCGACTGCGAGATAGACCACCGTTTGCAGCGCCGTGAATCCGAATGCCCAGAGGCCGGCGGAAAGCACGATGATCGGCAAGCGAGTCGGCGTCGCGAGCAATACCTCCAGCGTGCCGGCGGTCTGTGCATCGCGAATGCCGCGCGCGAAGCTCATCAACGCGGTTTGCTGGAAACGCACGAACGCCAGGTTGACCGTCAGGAAGAAGAAGTAGCTCGCGGCCCCGTGAAACCCGAATTTCGCCGACGAACCGAAAAGCCGCGCCAAGAAAAACGATAACGTGACAGAGACGAGAATGTTGAGCCACTGCAGCCAGAAGCTCGCCGGATAGGCGACCTCGAGCCGCGCGTCGCGCACGAAGATCGCCCACGCTTTGCCAAGCGTATCGAAAAACGCGTTCAAACGTCCGCCGATCGGCAGCTCGCGACGTTCAACCATCGCTCTTCACCTGCACCACGTCTTTGAACACGTCGACCGGTTGGGATTCGACGGGCCGGAAGTCGCGCAGGACGCTTCCATTTGCGGTAAGTGCGCGCATCAGATCCGCCAGCGACGAGTCGGTGACGCGTAGGGCGACGGTGAGTTTGACACCCAATCGTTCATGCGCGATCTGCAGGCCCTGGAATCCGCGCACGGACTGCGTGCGCGCCAGCAGATCGTCGTCCAGTGCGTCAAGCATGACGTCGAAACGCCGAATGGCCTGCGCGCTTTGCTCGAGAAGGGTTGGTGGTCCAAGGGCGACGATGCGACCGCTGTTGATGATCGCTACTCGGTCGCACAAACGCCATGCCTCTTCAAGCAAGTTCGTCGCGAGCACGACCGTCTTGCGTTGGCGATTGACCAATTCGTCACGGATCAAGACGCGGATGGCCTCGGCGTGGATCGGATCCACGGCTCGCGTCGGCTCGTCGAGCAGCAGCACGTCCGGGTCGGCGAGGATCGCGCGGGCGACGGTGAGACGTTGCCGCATGCCCGACGAATAGCTCTCGAAACGCTGATCGAGCGAGGCGCGCAGGTCGACGAGTTCGACCACTTCGCGAATGCGCCGGCGCAATGTCTTTCCCTGGAGGCCGACAAGCGAACCGAAGAACTCGAGGTTGGCGCGGGCCGTCAGACGGAAATAGAAGCTTCTCTCTTCGCTCGTGCACAGCCCGATGCGGCGCTTTGCCTGCTGCGAGTCCCGTGCGGTATCTACGCCGTCGATAAAGATGCGCCCCCGATCCGGGATCGAGAGCGTGGCGAGCAGTTTGAGCAAGGTGGTCTTGCCCGCGCCGTTCGGACCGAGCAGCGCGAACAGCTCGCCGCTCGCGACCGTGAGCGAGACGTCGTGCAGCGCCGTTTGCCGCGGCGGGCGTCCGAGATGGCGCATCCAGTTGAACGCACCCGTCACCATTGGGAACGACTTACTGACCCGGTCGACGACGATCGCGTCGCTACCCGGCGCCGTCATAGCTGCTCCATCACGGCGTCAGGCGTACGACGAGGCGCCACGCCCGCGTAGCCCCCGCGCATTTCCAGCTCGCGCACGGTCGACTTGTAGAAACTCAGGCGTTGCCTGACCACGTAGTGCTTGGCTAGATACGACTCGAAGAGAGCGCAGTGGTAATCGACGGACCCAGTATGGCAGTAGTCCGTCGTCACCACCCAGATGACTCTGTGCGGCCCGCGCACCCGATCCAGCGCGACAGCTACGTCATCCTCGCTTGCGAGTGCGAGTTCCCTGAGATCGTACGTCCGCATGTCCAGCGCCCGGGGCACGGGCACGATCTGATTCTGGCCGCGATAATAGTACGTCAGTGGCAATACGGCCTCGGCTTGGAACACGAGAATCGGTTGCTCGGGCCGCTCTTCGCTCATCACGTAGGTGGCGACGCGCTGCCAATCTCCCGTCTTGGCGAGGGCGTCGTAGTCGTGGAGAAGCGTTATCAATCCCGCGAACAAAGCGAGGCCGAGCGCGACTCGCGCGAGCGCGCGCCTCACATAGTCGTCGAATATCGCGAACGCTGCATAACCACACGCGATGAACGGCACGAAGAGAAACGCGACGTACCGGATAGCGAGGGGCTGTTGGATGTACGTCAGGCCTGCAGCGAATGCGAGACACGCCACCACGAGGGCGCAAGCCGCGCCGACGAGCTGGTCCGTGGGGCGTGGAGGCCACGCCGCAGCCATCGATCGAACGATGTGAACGCCGAACGCGATGAGCCCGACCAGCAGCACGAGCCAAAGACCGTTCCACTGAGCCCAGCGGACGGGCATAGCTGCCAGCGCCACCACCTTCGCGATCAGCGCCAGCGCTGACGCATAAGAGAACGGCACGCCGAAATCCGCGACCGACGCAGATGCTTGACGCTTCACCAGAAGCGCAAGCGGTGAAAATGCGACAAGCACACCGGCGCCCACCACCGCGTATGCCGCCAACGCGCGCCAGCGGCGCAGTGCCACGAGCGCGGCGCCGAAGCCCAGCAGCAAGAAGCCGCTGAAGTAGAACGTGTACAGCGCGGCGATCGCCACAAGGCCGAAGGCGGCCTGCGTCAAGCGTTTCGGCTGCCGCGAGATAAACCCGTCGAAAAAGAGCAGCAACAGCAGCGTTGAGAGCAGCATCACCAGCGCATAGACGCGCATTTCGACGGCGCACCAGATCGTGAACGGATTGAGCGCAACCGCAGCGGTGAGATACGCGGGACTCGTGGCGGGTGCGATGCGTCTGGAGAGCGACCACGCGGCGACGATTGTCAATGCGATGCAGAGCGTCGAAAACAGCCGGCCGAAGAAGACGGACTGGTCCAGTAGCCGCCATGCCCAGAGCGCGGTGAAGTACAGCGGAGGCTGGAACTCAAAGCGCACCGACTGTGAGATCGCATAATGCAGGCTGCCGGACGTCGTGTGCATCGTGTACGCCTCGTCCGTATCGATGTTCAAGACAGCGGCAAGCACGAACGAGACGGACAAGCTTGCGACGAGCAGCGCGACCAGCGTTCGAGCGTTGCTTGGGAGCACGCCGGGCAGCCAACGCGTTCCGGTTTCGGCTGCCGGGGTCTCGCGCGGGCGGGCGAACGCTGCTGCAGCGGCAACTGCGAGCAGGAGAATCGCACCTGTCCAGGGCGGCAACTTTTCACCGAACGTCTGCAGCGACGCTACTGCGTACTGAGGTTCGGTCCGCATCCTGACGCCCCACAGCGAGGACGCGAGCATCTGATTCGGCCCGAGTGAGTCGTAGAAGCCGCTCGCGGAGCTGGGTCCTTGCACGGGATCGCTCGATAGGCTGGCAAGTCCAAGCGTGACCAACGCGAAAGCGAGCACCGCCCCTCCCGCGATTGCAGCACGCCAGCGAAGCGCCGCGTGCCGAGAGGCGTACGAGACGATAATCGCGAGGGAGACAAACGCGACCAAGAGATAGAGCTTGCTGTGCCATGCGCCTTGCCATGGCATGGACAAGATCGCAACGGCCGTCCATGCGATCGCAGTGTCGAACAGCGCCGCAAGCGCAAGTGCCGCCGGAATCATGGCCGCATATTGCAGGTTGTGCACGAACGCGCCGCCCAGCATTGCGGCCGCCGGCGGCAGCAACGCGATGAGGTAGTCGGCTCCATGAGTTCGCGCGACTGCGCGAGCGAGGATGATGCCGACCAGTGTCAAGATGAGATACGAGATCGATCCGACGAAAACGGCAGCGTGGTCGTTTGCGCCGAACCAGTGCAGCAGCCATGTGAGACTGAGCTGATCGGATGCGCCCGCTTCGGCCAACGCGTGCACCGGCAAGGCGCGCGTGAAGTACTCGAGGTTGGTGGCTATGCCAAGCTCGAGGACGCTGATGAGCGCGAGAGCGCTCCCGCTGACAAGCAGCGCGAGTCGCGTCGATGGCAGGAAGGCGAGCATTGCAAGGCACGCCGGCAATCCGATGTGAGGCTCGATCATCGCGCAGGCCGCAGCGAGGCCGGCGGCCGCGAACTTCCGCGCGTGCACGAAATATGCCGCGATGCATAACGCTGCGACCGCGACCGGCGGCAATTGTGCGAACACGAAATTGGCGTATACGAACGGTATCGCCAGCGCGGCGAGGATGACATACCATGGTAGACGAGTGATGCGTGTCAGCGCCCAAGCCGCAGCCGCCAAGGAAGCGAGGAGAATCGCGTACCAAAGGCCCAGCGCCGGCGCGTACGGCAGGCGCGCCAAGGCGCCGAAAAGTGCCAACGTGTATGCAGGAAGTGGCGCCGGCGTGACATCCGTCGCGGTCGCGCCGGCGCCGAGAGAATCCAGCGAATGCTCGCACGCGCGCAGCGGCTCGACGCGATAGGGATCCATCCCCGAATCAGCCGCCTTGCCGGCGCAATAGAATGCCACGAAATCTCCGCCGGAGTGGGCGCGGCTCAATGCCGACGCAAGCCGTCCGCCGCCCGCTTTGAGCGCTAAGACGAATGCGACGACGAGCACTAGGCCCACGCACGCCAGGATCAGCCAGCGCCTGGACGCGAGCAAAGAATTCATCCTTGTGCAAGCCCCGCTCGAGCGACAGAGGCGACCGACAGGGCACCCACAGAGATGCTTGCGGCGTGGTGCTGCATGGTCACGATCTCGTACGATTGAGAAAGCTCTTCCAGAGCCATGCTGACGAGCTCCATCTTGCGTTGGCTCGGCAGTCGCATGCCTGGGAAGAAATCAAGCCCAGTGCCGTCATCGCGTCCGAGAAAGTCTAGCGGATGTAACAGAAGAGACGGCTGCACCCCGCGCAGCCGGCAAAGGCTGAGCGCGGCGCGGAAATATGCGCGCGCAAGTTTCGGCGAAACGCCGGCGATATAGAGCAAGTAGCTCACGTGAATCGGCAGGCGCAACAGCGGCATCGTCGTGACCGGGATCTCGATGAGCTCGCCGGCGCTGGTTTGCCAGCGGTATGGGCGGATCGGCCGAAAGCCCTCGGCAAAACCACCGAACAATGCCCTGCGTTGCTCGAGCTCAGCTTTCGACAGCCTGCTCGTCATGAAATAGTACGCGCGCGCGAGCGGCCCGATGAACGTCGGAAACGTGGATGCGTCGTAGCGGTAGCCGCGGCGCGCGAGCACGCCGAGCACCGTCGGCGATATCGAGAAGCCCGGACCGCGGAAGCCAAGCGGCCGGCGCCCGGTCACGCGCTCGATGTGTTCTTCGGCGCTCTCAATCTCCGCCTCGATCTCTTCGGGCGTATAGCGATGCAACCACGGCTCGTGGTGGAACGAATGATTGCCGATCTCGTGTCCGGCTGTCGCGATGGATGCGAGCGCTCGCTCGTTGCGCGCGAGCGCAGCATCCTGCCCGACGATGAAGAACGTAATCGTCAGACCGCGCTGCTTCAAGAAGTCGAGCACGCGCGGCACGACGACATCGAGATACGAGGGGAATTCCGACCAGCCGGCATCGCCGTGCGTCTTCATATACGACCACTGATTGTCGAGGTCGAGCGACACGCTCGCGAGCGGCTGGTGGGACGCGCTCATGAGACGGCGGCCAATGGAACTTTGGGCGCGGCGCCAGCCGTAGCCGGCGCCTTGCCCTCGCGTAACAGCATCGCTGTGGCCGATTCGGCCAGTCCCAACGTCTCGTTGATGTTCAGCGTGCCGTTGACGATGTGCGCGGACCCGATGGTCCACAAACCTG
>DASRXC010000090.1:0-7299 GCA_035654355.1 Binatus sp. (SeqCode) | reverse complement strand
CCGTGCACGATGATCGTCGAAGCGCTCGACACGTTCGCTCGCTGCAGCACATCGAGCGTCACGCGCGGCGGCTCGACGCTTTTCACCGTATAACGGATACCCGCCGCTGACGTCCACGCCGAGCCGGTCTCTAGGCTCTGATCAGAGGCGAAGCGCATGCCGAAGAACAGCAGCACGATGAACGAGGCGTCGTTGATGGAATCGGCGGCGAAATGCACCCCGTCTTGTGGCCCGACGTTTCCGGAGAACACCGCTGCATAACCGCGCGAGCGCATCGTCTCGGTCACGCGCACGCCCAGAAGATCCTGCGTCTCCGTCATGACATCGACGTCGACGCTGCCGCCGTCAGTAGAAAGCTCCCGCGTGACGCCGACGCCGGTGCGTCCGCGGATCGGCTCCTCGTCATGCGTCTGGATCGAAACGTCATAGACGACTGAGCGCACCGGAGCGGCCGTCATGGGGCTTGGTGCTGCAGACGGCGCCGCGGCAACGCCTGACGCCGCCAGCGCGGCGAACAGCGCGATCGCGACGGATGCGCCCTGTCGCCCGCGCTCCACGACCGCCGCGGTTATTTCGCCGGTTGGTCCAGCGTGTCAGACACGCGTTCGAAGTGCAGCGAAACGTCCGTCTTGTTGTTGCCTGACAACGAAAGCCGATTGACGATGCGATGGAGATCGCCGCTCACTGGGACGAGCAGTGACGGCTTGATAGTGATCGTCCCCTCGGTCGAGACCGTCGCGTTTTGGCCGCTAAATGTCATCGTCTGATGCTCGGCGAGGGTCACAAGCGGACCGTCGACCTTCGTCACCCGATAGTTCGTTTTCTCAACGACGCCGTTGCGATCGAGGTTCACGTCCCACGTCGAACCCAGCGTGAGCTTGTCCGGGGATATCAGGTCCGGGCCGAAGTACTGCAGCAGTTCGCGCGTGACGTCCTGGATCGTGTCGGGTGGGAAGCTAACCGTGCCATCGGGCATGACGGCGCCGCTGTTGGTAGCAGGAGCGCCGCTTTGGCTCATCAGCTCGGTGACCGTGACGCCGATTGTATCGTTTTGGACCGCGGTCACGTCGACCGTGACGGTGCCACTCTGTGATGTCGCGGTCGAACTGGAGCTATAACCCTCGTAATGCTCGCCGCCGGAGTACGTACGGGTACCATATGACACTTTGTAGGTCACTTGCCGCAACTGCGCCGGGGCCTGCGATGCCTGGGGTGCTGCGGCCACTCCCGTTGACGCGAGCAGCAGGACGGCGGCTAAAATCGCGATCATCGGAACCTCCGATATCTGAACCGACGGAAAGCCGTGAGTTCAGCTATCTTCGTCCAGGCGAACGGGTTCCCTAGCCGAACTAGCGTCACGAATATGGCGAGATCGTATCCGTTCACGCCGGATAAACGGGCTAACGCGTTGTTGGGGCGCGATGGCACCGCGCTGCTGATCGGCTTGTGCCTGGAGCAGCAGGTGCGCACCGAAAAGGCCATGATCGGACCGTACGAACTGCGCAAGCGTCTGGGGACGATCGACGCCAAGACGATCGCCAAGACGCCGCCCGCTCGCCTCGATAAAATCTTTCGCACCCCGCCCGCGCTGCATCGGTTTCCTGGGATGATGGCCAAGCGCGTACGCGCGCTGTGCGCCGCCATCGCAGACGAATACAGCGGCAAAGGCGAGCGCGTGTGGGGCGGCGCAAAAAATGCCGGAGAGGTCTACGACCGGCTGCTCGCGCTCCCGGGCTTTGGCAAAGATAAGGCCGCGAGCGCGGTGCGTATCTTAGGCAAGTTCGGAGACATTGCGCTTCGCGGCTGGCGCGACTATTCGAGCGATGCCGACATGCCGTGGGTCTTCAAGGATGGCAAACGCGTCTGAGCGAGGCGTGTTCCACTCGTCCTAACCCACCGATTCCCAGAACTCGCGCAGCGCCGCGGTGACGATCTCGGGCGATTCCATCGGCGAGAAATGGCCGGCGCCGGGCACCTCGGTTAATCGAGCGCCCGGACGCGCCGCGGCTGTGGCGCGAAGTTCCGCGATCGGCACGACGACATCGTCGGTGCCCGCGATGAACGCCATTGGGAGGTCGGCTGCCGCGACAGCCGCGGTCATGTCCGGCCGGCCACCGATCGCGCGATAGGCCGCGATGAATCCCGAAGCGCTTCCATCCATCACCATCGTTCGAATGCGTTCGCGCAACGCCGGGTTCTGACGCGCAGCCGGACCGAGTGAAAGCATCGTGTTGTCGACCAAGAACGCGGTGCCCGTGCGCTCGATCTCACCGATCGTGCCCACTCGCGCCGCGGCAACGGTGGGCGAGTCGGCGGTCAGGCGCGAGTCGATCAGCGCAACGCCGGCAAGTAATGTGGGATCGACGCGCAGCAGCGCCAGCGCCGTGTAGCCACCCATCGAACAACCGGCAACCAACGCCTTGTCGGCGCCGCTCGCGCGAATGTGTGACGAGAGTCCTCGTGCCCAATCATCGAGCGACGGCCTCGGTGTGACAGCTTGCTTTCCAAAACCCGGAAGATCCGGGGCACTCACCGTGCCGAGGGCGCCAAGCGCCTCCACTTGCGCGGACCACATCCGAGAGTCCAGGGGCCAGGCGTGTAGGAGGACCAGCGGCACCGGCACGTCAGTCGACCCGCTCGAACGTCGTGCCGCCGCACTGGCAGGGTTCGATCTCAAAGGAGAGGGCGTACTCGGTCCACTGGCGCGCGCAGGTCAGGCACCGGTAGGTCCCCGGACCGGCGAGCTGCCCGACCACGAGCACCTGTTCCCCCACGAAGGCGGGTTCCTCAGGGCGACACAAATCTACCGCTCCCCTAGTCATATGGGCATGACCAACGTCGACGAGCTGCTTCATAGCCTGCTCGAAGGGCCCATGGCCCCCGCTCCCCAGTCTTGGAACAATTTTGGCGACCACGGCGACGGCTGCATGCGATGCCCGCTGTTCAAGACGGATGCGATGTGCGCGGCCTGCTGCGAGCACCTCACGATGGACCTGTTCGCAGGCAACGGCACGGAAAGCGCCTTCGACGAAGCATATACGCGCTTTCGCCTCACCGCACGCCGCGAGGTCAACAAGGCGGCTTTTAGGACGATCGCGACCTACGCCTGCCGCCGCTGCCCGAACAACCCCTTGCGGGGGATGAGCGAAAGCGAGCGCCGCTCGCACCGCGACTAAACGACGTCCACTCTCCGGGAAAGGCAAGGGACGGGAACATGGCCCCGTCCCTTTCCTCTTGTCCTCAACTACGCGCGAGTGATCGACCATTCCACGGCTGTCACGGAACGACGTGCCAGTCGATGATGAGCGCTTGCGAACCGTTCGCGTAGGTGATGATGCCGTCGCCGAAGCGGTCGACCGAGAAGGTCGCCAGCGGCGTGCCGCCCGGACTCGAGATCGTGCCGTTGATTGAGATCGACGCGCCCGATCCCGAGCTCGTCACCACAATCGTGTCGCCGTTCGCGAGAGTGCCGTTGAGCGCGACATTGACCAGCTCGTCGTTGGAATCGAATTCGATCGAACCGTTGATCGTGCCGGTGCCCAGCTGCGTGCCGCCCGAGATCGAGAATGGCGGTGTCGCTGGGATGCTGAGGCTGCCGAGCGCGCCTTTGTAGAACGTCTTGTTGCGCGTGCCGGCAAAGGTCACGTCGCCGGACACGTCCGTCGTAGCGGTGACGTTCACGAGCTGCGCGGCCACGCCGAAGGACTCGTTGATGCTCGGGACTGCGACGTTTTCGACCCGCGCGGAGTTGCCCGCGATGGTCCACGTGTTCGCGTTCTGCGGCGCGACCGTCACCTGATGACCGTCTTGCTCTTGCGGCGAGCTTGACGTGCCGACCGTCAACGCGCTCGTCACGACGGCTGAGAAGTTACCCGGGCTGCCTGTGACTGAATAGCTCGCCTGGCGCGTCGAGAGCAGCAGGCCTGAGTTGTTGTAGTTCTTGATCGTGCGCGTGATGTTCTCGGTGGACGGACTAGGCATTTGCACGTCCGAGAACGTGTCGCGGCGCAGCTGCGTGCACGCCGCATCGTAGAACAGCTGGACATCGTATTGCGTTTCGGTGGGACTGACCACCGTGATAGTCTTGATGACGCCGTTCTTGCACGTGCCGGACGTGGCCGGCTGAATCGGCGCTTGCGCACTCGAGAGCACCACGCCGATCGAACCTGAAAAGAGCGAGCTGTCGAGACTTGCAGCGCCGATCTCGGACATGGCCGAGTCAGCGCCGCTCTGCGCGGCTTCCTGTTGCGTCATTGGACTCGAGCCGCCGCTCGACGGATTCGGGAATGGGCTGCCTGCGCCACCGCCGGCGCAACCGGCGAGGGCGATAGCAGCGATCAGTGCGAAGATGATGCGCGTTCGCATGGTAGCGAGACCCTTTCTTGGCCAATGCCGGGATCGAAGCGACTGATTGCCGGCCTTTGGTGTGGCCGGGGTCCCGCGGCGCAAGCGCCCAGGACTACGTTCTCAGAATAGCCCCAGGTGGTTCTGCACGACATGAGCGATGTGTAAGGCGCCTGTGAGCCGGAAATAAATTGATTGTGAAGCGGCTCTCATTTGTTGCTATTCTCATCGCAGCCTCATGGCTCGCCGCGTGCGGGTCCCCGGCAACGCCGGGGCCGGCGTCCGGTCAACCCGGCTCGGGGTCGCAACCACCAATGCAGTTGAGCCTGCAACCAAACTTCAAGATCGCGCTGGTCTCGACGCAGGTCCCGGGAGCGCGCTTCATGACCTTCGCGCCCAATGGCGATCTCATCGTTTCTGAGACTGGCGGCGGTAAGGTGGTGGTCATAAAGCCGGGATCTGCGGTGGACGCCGCGCCGGCTGTCATCGCGAGCGGCCTTCTGCTTCCGCACGGCCTCGCGTTCCATGGTAACGATCTGTTCATTGCCACGTGGACTGGCATCAGCGTCATTCGCAACTACCCCGCCGGCACCACGGTGCAGACGCTCTACGCCGGCCTCTCAGAGAATGCGGATCATGGCAACCGGGCTCTCGCGATCTCGAGCAGCGGAACGATCTTCGAATCGTCTGGATCGAATTGCAACATCTGCGCAGAAAGCGATGCAAAGCTTGCAACGATCATGACGATGGATGCCGATGGCCAAGGTGCGCACGTCTTTGCAAAAGGCGTGCGCAACGGCAGCGGCCTGGCCTTTGACTTATCAGGTCAGCTGTGGATGGTCGTCAACCAGCGCGACGACTTGCCGCCGAGCCACCAGAACCTACCGGTCGATGAATTCGACAAAGTACTTTCCGGTGCAGATTACGGCTGGCCGGCTTGCTATCCCGATCTCAACGGCGACCGCAAGCCGAATCCGGACTCACCCGTGCCCCATCCGAGCTGCGCCGGTCAAACGAATACCACGGTTCCGCTGCAGGCGCATTCAGCACCGCTGGGTCTGACGTTTTATGACGGATCGATGTTCCCGTCGTCGTTCAAGGGCGGCGCGTTCATCGCGTATCACGGGTCGTGGGACCGCCAGCCGCCGACCGGCTACAAGGTCGTTTTCGTGCCCTTCACCGGCGGCACGCCGGGTAAGCCCGTGGACTTCGTCTGGGGCTGGCTGACGGCGAGCGGCTCGCACACGGGCAGGCCCGTTGGGCTCGCGGTCGCGCCGGATGGATCGCTGTACATCAGCGACGACTCCAACGGGTTCGTCTATCGCGTCACATATGGGACATAGCCAGCGCGCGCTCTTCGCGAGCGCGGCGCTGGTGTTGCTTACTTCTTTCTCATCGTGCGGCGCACGCGCAGCGCCCGCTCCCGCACTTCACGCACCGCCTGGCTTCACCGTCACCGTGGTCGCCCAAAACGTGCCGGGCGCGCGCTTTATGGCGGTTGCACCCAACGGCGATGTGGTCGTCTCGCAGCCGGAGCGCGACCGCGTGGTCGCGATACACCCCGGCTCCGCCATCGACGCCGCGCCGTCCCTCGTCATCTCAGGCTTACCTCTGGCGCATGGCGTCGCGTTTCGCGGCGATGTTCTATACGTCGCGTCGTGGTCGGGAGTGAGCAAAATCGCCTACCCACCGAGCGACGACGCACAGCGCGTCATCGTGTCATCTGACATGCCGCAAGGCGGAGTGCACAACCGGCGTGCGATCGCGATCGGACCAGACGGCTCGATCTACGTGTCGAGCGGATCGACATGCAACGTCTGTGAGGAGACTGACAAACGCTTTGCGACCGTCATCCGCTACGGACCAAATGGTGGCGCAGGCCAGATCTTCGCAACGGGATTACGAAACGCGTCGGGTCTGGCGTTCGACGACGCCGGTCGCTTGTGGGCCGTGGTCAACGAGCGCGACAACCTCGGCGACGAGGTGCCGCCGGACGAAGTCGACGAGATCGTTCAGAACGGCAATTACGGCTGGCCCTATTGTCACGCAGCCAACGGTTATCGGATGCCGAACCCCGAGTACAAGGATCCGGAGAAGTGCTACGGCACAAAGCCGCCTGCGCTCACCCTCCAAGCGCATTCAGCGCCTTTGCAGATCGTCTTTTATCGTGGCACCCAATTCCCACAGCGCTATCGGGGCGCGCTGTTCGTCGCGTACCACGGCTCGTGGAACCGCTCGGTGAAGACCGGCTATAAACTCGTGGTCGTGTTCTTCAAGAATGGCAAACCTGACCACGTCGAAGATTTCGTGACGGGCTGGCTGGCTGACGATCAAAGCGTCGGCGGGCGGCCTGCAGGCGTCGCGGTCGGCAACGATGGGTCGCTCTACATCAGCGACGACTTACGCGGCATGATCTATAAAGTGACGTACAGGACACCATAGCGGAGCGGAATGCTCGCGCGCCGGACGTCACAATGGCATCGAAGTCGAGCTTGGATGGGCCTGTTCGAACGCGACTGCCTGTTGCAGGTCTGAATATGCTTGCCCGAGCTCGGCGAGCGCCTTCGATTTATATCCGCCGTAGTCGTTTGGATCTTTCGAGAGCTGTTCGATTATGCGCTCGACGCGGCGATACGCGCTGTCGATCGAGCTCGGCCGCGCATGCGGCACGTGCGGTCGCGGGCTGGCGCCCGAGGGCAGCGGATGCGGGCCGCACGCGGTGTTTCCCGTTGTCGTCGTCGTCGTTTCTGATGCCGAAGATGCGATCGCTCCTGCGGTCAGGGCAGCGCCCGCTAGACCAAAGGCAGCCAGGAATTGCTTGCGTTCCATCGATTGGAACCTCCTCAATGCCGTGTCGCGAGGATGCTCACTTCTAGACCACTGAGAGCGTTTCGAACTGCGAACCGAGGATCGGCGCAGAGCCGATGCCCAGCCAGCGCTCCAGCACGGTCGCAT
>DASRXC010000089.1:0-14623 GCA_035654355.1 Binatus sp. (SeqCode) | reverse complement strand
GCATCGCCGCGAGCTACCAGATCGACCTGTTCGGCAAACTCGCGTCGGCGACCGGTTCAGCGAGAAATCAGCTCCTCTCCACGGAAGCCGGCAAAAATACGGTGCTTGCGACGGTGGTCGCGGAAGTCGCCACCGCCTACTTCCAGCTGCGCGAGCTCGATGACGAACTTACGTTCACGCAGCGCGCGGTAGTGGACCGGCAGGTCGCCGTCCGTTTGATGAAGCGGCGTGTCGAAGGCGGCGAGTCCTCGTTGCAGGACCAGCGTCAGGCCGAACAAGCCCTCTACGAAGTCACGCAGAACGTGCCCGCGATCCAACAGAGCATCGCGCAGACCGAGAATGCGCTTGCGGTCCTGACGGGCGACTACCCGCACGCGATCGATCGCGGCCTGCCTCTCGTCCAGCAAGTCAAGATGCCGGCGGTGCCACAGACCGGCGTCGTCAGCGACCTACTCCAACGCCGACCCGACATCCAACAAGGCGAGTTTGAGATCGCGTCCGCCGGCGGCAACGTCGACGTGGCTCGCAAATTGCTGTATCCTTCGTTGACGCTGGGCGCGTCGGCCGCCGTCGGTTACCAGTCGCAAAATGGGGTCTATTCGAACCTGCCGCCGGCGCTCGCGCCGGTCTCCAACGTGAACAACGTGTTCTATGGCCCACTCGGCCTGTTCACGATACTTCCGCAGCTGCTGCAACCGATCTTCAACGGCGGCCAGATCCGGTCGCAGATCCATTTGGCCGAGGCGCAGCAGCAAGGAACCGCAATCTCATACTTGCAGACCGTGCACCGCGCGTTTGCGGAAGTTTCGGACGACGTGACGGCTTACAACCAATCGCGCCTGCGCACGGACCAGCTCAAGCTCTACGAAGACGCCTCGCTCGATTCGGTGCGCTTGGCGAACGAGCGTTACAGCGAAGGCTACACGTCATATCTCGAAGTTCTGGATGCACAAACACGCTCATATCAAGCTCAGGTCGACTACTCGAAAGGGCTGCTGAACGAACGCCTAGCGCTGGTGCAATTGTATCTCGCGCTCGGCGGCGGTTGGCAACAGGCGCAATGAAACACAGCATACGACAAGGGAGAGTTTCATGGATTGGTTTGTAGAGACGCTGAAGAAATACCCAGAAATAGCGATCTTCCTCTCGCTCGGGATCGGCTATTGGGTCGGCGCCTGGAAGTTCAAGGGTTTCGGCCTCGGGTCGGTGACGGCGACGCTGCTTGCAGCCATCGCAGTCGGTCAGCTCGGCGTGACCATATCAAACGATCTCAAAGCCGCGCTGTTCTTGCTCTTCCTTTTCGCGATCGGCTACGGCGTCGGACCGCAATTCGTGCGCGGCATCGCCAAGGATGGCATTCCACAGGCGATCTTCGCCGTCGTCGTGTGCGTGTTGTGTCTGGCCACTGCGGTTATCGTGGCGAAGATCGTTGGCTACGATGCCGGTGCTGCGGCTGGCTTATTCGCGGGATCGCAAACGATCAGCGCATCGATGGGCTTAGCGACCGACGCGATCAACCGGCTGGCACTCCCGGCGGATCAAACGAAAGCCCTCCTCGACATCATGCCGACGGCGTACGCTGTGACCTATATCTTTGGAACCGTTGGGTCGGCGATTCTCATCGCGCAAATCGGCCCGTTCCTCATCGGCACGAACATAAAGAAGGCGTGCCAGGAATACGAAGCCCAGCACGGCGGCGACAAGCCGCTCGGTGGCATCGCGAACGCGTGGCAAAAATATCAGATCAGAGCGTTCCGGCTAGTGCCGGAAAGCACCGTCGTGGGCAAGACAGTCGCGCAAGCCGAAACCCAATTTCCCGAAGGCGTGCGCATGTTCATCACGGCCGTGCGCAGCGGCAACGCGATCGAAGACGCCACGTCCGATCTGGTTCTTAAGGCAGGCGATGTGGTCGCCGTGCTAGGACCGCGAGAGCAAGTCATCGCGCTGGTCGGACGGGCCAGCCCGGAAGTCGACGATCCTGCGCTCATCTCAGCCCCGGTCGAAGGCGTCGACGTTTTCGTCTCGAGCAAAGACGTCGATGGCAAGACGCTCGATGAGCTTGCGAAGCTGCCGCAGACGCGCGGTGTGTACATCCGAAGCATCAAGCGCGGCGTCGGAGAAACGCAGATACCCATCCTCGCAGATACTACCTTAGAACGCGGTGACGTCGTCACGCTCGTCGGTCGCACGCAAGATACGACTGCAGCCGGCAAACTGTTGGGCGTCCTCGACCGCCCATCCGACGTCGCCGACATCGCGTTCATCGGGATCGCGATCACCATCGGCGCGTTGATCGGTGCGGTCGTCATCAAAGTCGGCGGCGTGCCGATCACGCTGTCGACGGCCGGCGGTGCGTTGATACTGGGCATCATCGCGGGTTGGTACCGAGGCATCCGTCCGACATTCGGGCGCATCCCCTCGCCGACGGTATGGTTCATGAACTCGTTCGGTCTCAACGTTTTCATCGCGGCCATCGGCATCAATGCTGGTCCCAAGTTCATCGCGGGACTTCAGTCGTTGGGCATCAGCCTGTTCCTGTGGGGCATCGTCACGACGGCCGTGCCGATCATCCTCAGCATCTTCATCGCCAAATACATCTTCCGCTTCCACCCGGCGATCGCACTCGGCGCGGTCTCCGGTGCGCGCACGACGACGGCGTCTCTTGGCATGCTAACCGATGCCGCGGAGAGCCAGGTTCCGGGTCTCGGTTATACGGTCACGTATGCGGTCGGCAACACGCTGCTGACCATTTGGGGAATGTTCGTCGTCATGCTGGTTCATTAGGCGTAGGGGTAGTTCGTGCGTTGAAACCAGTCGCGGCGGCGCGAGTCGTCCTCGCGGTGTGCATGTTGGGGACGATGTCGCCGACGCTGGCCATAGCTGCGCCGCCGCTGCCGATTCCGATTCCGAGCGCGCCTGCCGCCGACACGGCGCACACATATCAGATACGGCGCGTGGGCTCATTCGAAGTCGCGCCGCTGAGTTTTCAAGGTGTGCGCCTCTTCGAGGTCACGGCACCTGCGTTGCAGGATCCGAAGGCTTTTCCGCCTGTCGCCGCCCGCATCGACGTCATCCAAGATAATTTGAACCAGATCGTGCCGCCGCCGAGCACGGTCGCCGATATTTTCAGACAGGCGCCGACGCGCTACGACCCCGACACCTTCCGTGTGAAGGTCGTGATGAACAACGGATACTGGACGCTCAACGCGGCCGATAACCGCGGTTCTGTTGAAACCCCGTTACTGACGGTCACCGAGCTCGACGCGAAGTACAACGGCGTGCCGCAAGATCAGCTCGCCCGTTCGTGGGCCGACATCTTGCAGACCGTGCTCAGCGAAGCGCTCCGCAGCCGTGCTCCTGGAGCTCTGCAAAAGCAGGTGAGTAGTGCGGCGCTCGCGGTGCTCGCCGCGATCCTTCTCACCGTGCTGATCACGTTCGCGCGATCGGGATTGGCGCGGCTGCGAGCGAGACTCGAAGCGCCAGTCACGGAACCCTCCACCGAGGAAGATGTCGAACCCGACGAGCCAGAGCGTCCTTGGTGGTGGCACGTCGCGCGGTTCACTCTACAGATCACCGAGTGGCTGCTGGGGTGGGCCGTGCTGGCGGTGTGGGTCGCCGCGCTCCTGTGGGCGCTTCATCAGATCGGGCCCACGCAAGCGTTCGCCCGTAGGATCACCGTCCAACTCGTCCAGATCCTCGCGGTATGGTTCGTCGCCAGCGTCGTCATCCGGCTTGGAACGTACGCGATCGCTCGGTTCGCACACGTCTGGAAAACAAGGCCGTTCGGTCTCGACGAGGACGCAGCGCGGCGCAAGATGCGCGCCAAGACTGTGAGGAGCGCGCTGGAGTACACGATGACGACGGTGATCTTCCTCGCTGCCATCGCGGTCACGCTGTCCGTGCTCGGCGCATCGGCATCGGCGGTCGTCGTCCTCGGCGCCGCGGTCGCATTCGCAGTATCGTTCGGCGCGCAAAGCCTGGTCAAGGATTTCGTCAACGGCGTGTTCATCCTCATAGAGGATCAGTACGCCATCGGCGATTTTGTGACGGTCGGCAACGTCAAAGGCCTTGTCGACACGCTGACGCTGCGCATAACCCAGTTGCGCGCGGACGATGGCCGTCTGGTAACGATACCCAACGGGCAAGTCAGTGTCGTCGAAAATTGGACCCGGAACTTCTCGCGCGTGGATTACCGGATCGCCGTCGCGTTTGACTGCGACATCGATAAGGCGCTGCGCGCGTTCGGCGGCGTCTTGAACGAACTAGCCGCGGACCCGCAGTGGCGTTCGTCGATCAGCGAGCCGCCTCGAGTCTTGGGTGTCGAGTCGGTAAGTTCCACTGGCGCAGTGCTGCTCGGCCAGATCCGCACGGCGCCGGGAAAGATGTTCGAAGTGACCCGCGAGATCAACCGCCGAATGCTTTTCGCGCTCGTGCAACAAGGCATACCGCTGGGCATGCCGATCAGCCGCGCTGCGCAAAGCGCGACGGCGGCGACGCGCCCAGACTCCCAGCAAACGCAAACTCGCGCAACGCAGTGATGTCGAGGCGTCTCGCCTCATCCGACATCAAAGGGACCCCCCGCAGCGCGGCGAACTTTTTGCGACCAAAACGCGCCTCATCGAGGTGCGTTCCGTTCGCGCGTCATGCACAAAAAGGAGTCGACATGATACGCCGATACGTCATCATCGCAATCATCATAGGCTTCGCGTTGTTTCCCTCTTCAGCCGCGCTGCGCGCGATCGCTGGCGCGAGCGCGCCATCCGAGATCGTGATCGGCGCGGCGCTGCCGCTCACCGGCGAGGAAAGCCGTGTTGGAACGTACTTCAAAGCGGCGTACGAGCTGGCGATCAAAGAGGTCAACGATTCCGGCGGCATCTTCCTCAAGGACTACAACAAGAAAGTTCCGGTGCGGCTGATCGTCTACGATGACAAGACGGACCCGGCCACCTCCCGCGACCTGTACGAGCGCCTCGCGGTCCAAGACCACGTCGACGCTTTCTTAGGCGGCTACTCGACTGACCTCATCATGGCGCACACGGTCGTCGCCCAGCAGCATCAGATCCCGTATGTCAACGGCGGCGGCGCGGCGACCAAGATCTACGACCGTGGCTTCACGACGATCTTCGGTCTGCTGTCCTCGATCCAGGCGCTTTCGCTGACTGAGTGCGAGTTTATCACCAAGATGCAGGCTGAGGGCAAGCTGCCCAAGCCGCTCAAGATGGCGGTCGTCTATGAGAACACGCCGCATGGCGTCGACTTCAATGACGGTCTCAACCAATGCGTGAAAAGCCAGCCCCAGAACTTCCAGATCGTGATGAGCGAGGCATTCGATCTGCACGGCAAAGACTTTGCTCCGTTGCTCTCCAAAGTCAAAGCAGTGAATCCCGACGCGTTCATGGCGGATGCGCATCTTGATGACTACATCACGATGCAGCGCCAATTCGGCCAATCGGGCATCCACGTCAAGTACATCACCTATGGCGCCCGCGGACCTGAGAAATCCGCGCACGATGCGCTCGGTGACGGCGTGAACTACATCGTCGCGGCGTCGTGGTGGAGCAACCAGCTGCCCGGTCCGGCGGTCAAAGCGTTCGTGACGAAGTGGGCGGCAGCGTATCCGAGCATGTCGCCGGAGTGGTTTGCCGCGCTGCCCTATGAGACGGTGCAAGTACTCGTCGACGGGATCACCGCGGCCGGCTCGCTCGATAAGGCCAAGGTGACGGACGCGCTGCGCAAAACTGACCTGCACGGCACGCTGATGCCGACCGGTACGGTCAAGTTCCAGGCGAACGGCCAGGTGAACAACCCGTTCGTCGTCACGCAGAACCTGACCGGCGGAAACGTCATCGTCGTGTGGCCGCTCAGCGAAGCCACCGGCAAACCCATGCTACCGGTGCCGTAACAGCGAGTACGCGCGGCCATTAGGCCGCGACGCTCATGGACACGCTCTCGACGCTGATCTCGGCACTGCTCGTCGCGGGCCTGTACGCCACGATGTCGTACGGGCTCGCGCTCATCTATGGCGTGCTCAAGATCGTCAATCTCGCCAATGCCGGCTTCTTGATGTTCGGCGCCTACGCGACGTGGTGGATGTGGACGGCGTGGGGCTTGAACCCGTTGCTCGCGCCGCTCATCATCATCCCGGTCTTCTTCCTCGTCGGCGTGCTGATGGAACGCACGATGATCCAGCGCGTCGTCGACCAGGAGCCGATCATCTCGCTCTTGCTGTTGTTCGGCGTCTGGCTTGTCCTCCAGAACATCGCGTATCTGTTGTTCACCGGCGACACGCGCTCGATCACCATCCCGCTTACCGATGCGGTCTATCAACATGGCGATCTCGTCATCCCGTGGGCGCGAGTCTACGTGTTCGCGATCGGGCTGCTCGCATTGATCGCGATGTCGCTGTTCTTGACGCGCACGCAGCTCGGGCGCGCGATCCGGTCAATCGCACAGGACCGCGACGCATCGCGCCTTGTCGGCATCGATATCCGGCGCGTCAACGCGATCGCCTTCGGGCTCGGCATCGCGCTTTTGGGCCTGGCCGGCTCGTTACTCTCGCTGCTCTACTCGTTCAATCCCGACTTCGGGCGCGCGCTGACGCTTAAGTCGTTCTGCATCATCGTGCTCGGCGGGCTTGATTCGTTCGTGGGGGTCGCCTTTGGCTCGCTCGCGCTTGCGATCACCGAGGCGTTCGGCGTACGCTATATGCCCGCGTCGCTTGAGAACCTCATCTCATTCGTCGTGCTCGTCGTCGTGCTCATCGCATTCCCGAAGGGCATCGCTGGCCTGCTGCGCCGGAGAAGCGGTGTCTAAGGCCGGCCTAACCGGACCCCTCGTCGCCGCTGCAGCGCTGATCGCCGCTGTTGCCGTCCCCTTCGTATTCCGCTCGGAGTACGTCTTGGATGTGCTTTTTCTTATCTTCTTATACGGTGCGATGAGCGCGGCTTGGAACATCGTCGGAGGCTTCGCAGGCCAGATATCGTTCGGTCACGCCGCGTTCTTGGGCGTCGGGGCCTATACGACCATGATCCTGTGGGGCGAGGGTTGGTCGATCTGGGCGACGCTGCCGATCGCCGCGGCGCTGGCCGCGCTCTTTTCGATCATCGTCGGCGTACCGTCGTTCAGACTGCGCGGCCCATATTTCTCGATCGCGACGATCGGCATCGGCGAAGCGACGCGCCTGATCGCCTTGAACTGGAGCAAGCTCACAGGCGGCGCGTCGGGGCTCACCGCCGGAGCCGGCCCAACGCCGCAGATCCAATATCTCACGGCACTCGCGCTGTGCGCGGTTGCCTTCGGCGTCTCGTGGTGGATCGTGCGCTCGCGTTTCGGGTTCGCGCTCGCGGCGATCAAACAGGACACGGATGCTGCACAGACGCTCGGCGTCGATACGACGTTATACAAAACGCTTGCGCTTGCGCTGTCCGCCATGCTCGTCGGCGTCGCGGGCTCCATCTACGCGATGCACTACCTATTCATAAGCCCAGATTCGGTGTTCGGATTCTCGACCGCGATCGCGCTCGTCATCATGCCGATCATCGGCGGGGTCGGCACGGTCTGGGGGCCGCTGATCGGCGCGGTGATCTACACCTTCGTCCGCGAGCAGTTCGCGGTCAAGCTCGCGAACGCGGATCTGCTCGCGTTCGGGCTGTTGCTGATCGCGATCGTGCTGTTCGAACCGAAGGGCATCGTCGGCGCGTGGGAATCGATGATGCGGCGCCGCGCGGCGCGCAAAGCGCTCGTGGGAGCGGCCGCCAGTGGCTGAATCAGCTGGCGACGCGGCGCCGCTGCTCTCTATCCGCGGCCTCACCAAGCGCTTCGGCGGTCTTGTCGCGGTTTCTGATGTAAGCCTCGAAGTCAGCGCGGGTGAAATCGTCGGACTTATCGGTCCCAATGGAGCCGGCAAGTCGACGCTGTTCAAAGTCATCGCCGGCATTGAAGCGCCGACGTCTGGTTCCGTGATCTTCGAAAGCAAGCCAATCGGCGGAATGCGCGCGGACCGTGTCTGCCGCCGTGGACTTGCGTCGACGCATCAAATCGTCCGGCCGTTTCCGCACATGTCGGTCCTGGAAAACGCCATGGTGGGAGCTTTTTTTGGCCGCGAACCTCGACCTCATAGCACGCACGCCGCTCGCGAGATCGCCCTCGAAGTTCTTGGCGCGTGTGGCCTGGCCGAACGCGCATACAGCCCGGCGCACTCGCTCACGCTTGCACGCCGTAAACGCCTCGAGATCGCTCGCGCGCTTGCCACCAGTCCCGTCATCGTGCTGCTTGATGAGGTGCTCGCGGGACTCAACCCGACCGAGACGGACCGCACGCTCGAGCTCGTGCGCTCGATCGTCGCGGGCGGCATCACCATCGTGATGGTCGAGCACAACTTGCGTGCGGTCCGCGGTTTGTGTTCGCGCATCGCCGTGATGGCGCAAGGCCGCAAGATCGCCGACGGCGACCCAGCAAGTGTGCTCGCTGACCAGAACGTCGTCGACGCGTACCTCGGCACGGTGCATGCATGAGTGATGCGCTCCTCGCGCTCACCAACGTGTCGGCGGGCTACGGCGACGTCCGCGTCCTGCGCGACGTGACCCTTGAGGTCGGCGCAGGAGAAATCGTGACGCTGCTCGGCGCGAACGGAGCGGGGAAGACGACGCTGCTGCGGTGCGTGTCGCGGCTTCTCGACGTGACGGCCGGAACGATCGCATTGAACGACGACGACATCACGCGCGCTCCCTCTTCTCGCGTCGTCGAGCGCGGCGTCGCGCACGTGCCTGAAGGCCGGCGGCTGTGGCCGGAAATGACGGTCGAAGAAAACCTCATGTTGGGCGCGTATCCTCGGCGCGCACGCAACGGCATCAGCGACGCGCGCGAGCGCGTCTTCGCGCTGTTTCCAAGAATCAAAGAGCGCCGCCGCCAGGTTGCGGGCACCCTGTCCGGTGGGGAGCAGCAGATGGTGGCGATCGCACGCGGGTTGATGTCGCAGCCCGCGCTGCTGATGCTCGACGAGCCGTCGCTTGGTCTCGCACCGTTGGTCATGCACGAGCTGTTCGCAGCGATCGCACAGATCCAGCGCAGCGGTGTCACCGTGCTGCTGGTCGAACAAAACGTCAAACAAGCGCTCGAGATCGCGACGCGCGGCTACGTGCTTGAAGAGGGAGAGATCCGAGCGTCGGGTACACGCGCTGAGCTGCTCGCCAGCGACGAGATCCAAAAGGCGTACCTAGGACTATGACGTTGTTCGATCTCCTCGACGCCTCGCGTCGCGCAGCGCCTGCGGCCTTAGCCGTCAATGATCTGACATATGAGGCGCTTCATGCGTCCTACATGCGCGTGCTTGGACGGCTGCGCGAGCGTGGCGTGGGCGTCGGCGATCGCGTCGCGCTCTACTGCGAAAACCGGATCGGCTGGGTCGTCGGCTATCTCGCCGCGCTGCGCTTGGGTGCGATCGTCGTGCCGGCGAACGTGATGTATCGTGCCGCGGATCTCGAGCACGTCTTGCGCAACGCCGGCGTGACCATCGTCATCGCCAGCGAAACGACCAAAGCTCATGTGAAAAACCTCGCGGGCTCGTACGAGATCATCGATGTGGCCGACCTGGAAGGTTGGGCCGCAGACAAGTCGCTCGCGCCCGGTGTGCCTGCCCGCGACGTGGAGACCGACGACGTCGCCGCGATCATCTACACGAGCGGCACGACCGGGCGCAGCAAAGGGGCGATGATCACCTTCGGTAATCTCGCGGCGATCTGCGCGAACATCATCACCGCGTGGCGTTGGACCGAGCGCGACGTGCTGCTTATCGCGCTGCCGCTCTTCCACGTGCACGGGCTCTGCGCGGCACTGAACTCATCGCTTGCGTCGGGCGGACGGATCATCATCCACGAGCGATTCGACGTGGATGCAACGCTGGCCGAAATCAAAGATTCACACGTCACGATGTTCTTCGGCGTTCCAACGATGTATGTGAGGCTGCTCGAGCGCCGGTTAAACGATCCACCTCCGCGACTGCGGTTATGGGTGTCTGGGTCAGCGCCACTCTCGGCCGACCTATTCGAGGAATTCCGCGAACGCTTCGGCGCGGAGATCCTCGAGCGCTACGGTGCGACTGAGTTCGGGTTAGCGCTCACCAACCGGTACAGCGGCCCGCGCATCTCGGGCAGCGTCGGCGTTCCCTTCCCAGCGATGCGCGTGCGTGTCGCGACGCCTGGAACGGCCGACCCCGTTCCTCGCGATGAAGTCGGCGAAGTGCTTGTCGCCGGAACGTCTGTCTTCAAAGGATATTGGGAGAATCCAGCTGCCACAGAGGAAGCGTTTGTCCTCGATGATGAGGGGACACGCTGGTATCGCAGCGGCGACCTCGGCATGTACGATTCGAAGCAACGCGTCTACCGCATCGTCGGCCGGCTCAAAGAGCTGATCATCACCGGCGGGTTCAACGTATACCCGCGCGAGATCGAGATCGAGATCGATCAGTTCGTCGCGGTGAGAGCCAGCGCCGTCATCGGCCGTCCTGACCGCGCCCGCGGGGAACTGCCTGTCGCGTTTATAGAGGCGGAAAGCGGGTTCGATCCGGAGGCGCTGCTCGTGCACCTGCGCACTCGCGTCGCGAGCTTCAAAGTGCCCAAGGAGATCATCGTCGTTGAGGCTCTGCCGCGCAACGCGTTAGGCAAGATCGAAAAGCATCGGTTAAGAGAGCGGCTAAGCTAATCCGAAGACCCTTGCCTGAATGACGCTACTGCGCCATCACGCAGGCGACGGCGCCATTTCTTCTCACCATCACGCCGCCGCCGCTGACTGAACGATCGTGACCGCTGACCTCAACCGTACTCGTCTTCCCGGTTGCCTTGTTTGTAAAAACCATCGTGGTGATGCCGGCATTCCCGCTGGGTGTTTCCTGCAACTCCGCGCCCGACGCTGCGTGAGCCCGCGCGTGACCCAGCGAGAACGTCACGGTGCCGAGCGCGGCAGGACATACAGCTTGCGCCTCTTTGAACGTCACGGTGGAGTCTCTAAGAACCGCTGCCGCGGGTGCGGCCGTCGGTTGCGCTTCCGTCGATTGCGCCGCAGGTGATTGCGCCTCCGTTGATTGCGCCTCCGTCGTCGCACTTGGCGAACTCTGCGAATTGCTACCGCTGTTCGACGTACACGCGCACAAGAGTAGGCAAAGCGCGATAACGGTAAGCGTTCTCATGCGGCCCTCCCATTCGTAGTAGGCCGCGAGCCTTTGGCAGTGTCGAGGGTCCGCTCCTTTACGGTGCTCAGCGCTTAACCACGTAGACGCAGGAGCGGTCGCCTTTGGCCATACATCCCGTGCGCGCAAGACCTACGCCGAACAGAGACTGTATCCACCGATGTATCAGGTTCGTCACCTCAGGATCTCTCTGGCAAAGGCTGCGCAATGGGCAATTGTATTGATACAATGTGCGCTTGGAGGCTGTGCCCTCCCACGCCGGCATGAATCCTCGCTCCGTAAGCAACGAGAGCGCCGCTTCGATGCGGCGCGGGCCGCGTAGATTTTTGACCGCGGGCGCATCCCTAGCAATCCAACGCTTGCCGATGCCGGCAAAGATGCGTTTTACGCGGGCGGGCTGTTCCGAGCCCAACTCGTCGAGGAGATCCTCTGAGAATTCCTCATACAATTGCGGAAAAGCGCGGTCTGCTTCTGCTGTGAGCTCGTAGACAACGCTAGGGCGGCGCTGACCGCGACGCAAACCGCCACGCCGCACGAGCCCCTCGCCCATAAGCGAGTGCAGATGATTGATGATGGTCGTCCGGGTGAGGCTGAGTCCGGCGGCGAGTTCGTCGACGGTGACGCCGTGACGAACGCGCATGATATTAAGGAGAGCCACGGGGCGGTCGCGCACCCCGCACTAATTGCACAAATACGCATTCCATCCTAGCGGGCGACCTACAACGATTTCAGGTACTCCACGAGATCGTGTTGCTGATCGGTTGAAAGGTTCAGTTTCAAGAACGTGTTGTAGTGCGCGACCACAGCTTGTAATGTCGGAAAACGGCCGTCATGATAGTAGCCGCCTTTTGAGCGCACGAATAGACCGCGTAGAGGAGTCGTTCGATAGCGATCGTCCGGCGAACGACTCGCTTGGAAATCGTCAATCCCAATCTCGGACGCGGTGTGCATGTTCCAGCCGGGCTCGCTGAAGATCGGCGGCACGTGGCACCTCGAGCATTGAGCGGAGTCGAAGACTTTCTGGCCACGCTGGGCCGCCGCGAGGTCGTAGGATCCAGGAGGAGGCGTCGGTGCTGGTATCGCGAGCTGATAGAATTGGAGCGCCGCGAGCTTCGATGTTATAAGATCGGGCGAGTGGCGAACATCGTAGAATTTCGCTTTCGTCGCGATTGGAAATTTTTTCGGATCGTTCAGGCGGGGATCAAAGTACGTCCCCCGGCCGTGCATCTCCAAGTTCGCGACAATTGCATTCCATTGCGTGACGGAACCCCAGCCGGTGTAGGTGTGCAAGTTGACGCCGGCGAGCCCGAATGCGGCTGGGAGCAGCACCGCTGAGGTTTTACCATCGGGGCGGAAGCCTTTGCCGTCCAACAACAACTCAGCGTCAAACTTGCCCGGTCCCCAAGCCTTGAGCACGGTGACGACCGTCGAGCGATCTGCACCGAGGAGTTGCTGCACCACGGAGAGATCGGGTGCGAGCGCGACGATCGCGCCAACGTTGAGGTCGCGGTTCGGCCAGCCGTCGAGCCGATGCCCGATGCCGGGTGCGAACGCGTTGTCGACAGTCGAATGGCAAAGCGCGCACGTGATGCCGATCGCGCGAATGGTTTGATGACCCCCGGAATCCTCGATCGTCGCCTGAACGCCGACCACCGCGCCGAG
Organism: Binatus sp. (SeqCode); assembly: GCA_035654355.1. GTDB lineage: Bacteria > Vulcanimicrobiota > Vulcanimicrobiia > Eremiobacterales > Eremiobacteraceae > JAFAHD01. Next base: position 1,779 of record DASRXC010000089.1, on the reverse strand, counting down.
CTTCAGGAGCGCCAAGGTCGTCGCGGGAGCTCCGAGATCGACGTTGCCGGATTTGATCTGCGCCGCGAGGTCAGCCGGAATCTTGTCCATATCAACCTTGAGGCCGACCCCAAGCGCGGTCTTGGGGCTAACGCCGGTTCCGACGCCGCCCAAAGCTGCGCCTTCGATGGCTCGCTCGAGTTTGAGCGCGCCGGTCCAAAACGCTTCATCGCCAAACGTATCGTACCGGAATATCTGTTGGCCGCGCGCCAGCATCTCCGTCGCGTTCTGCGAGATGTTCTGGTCGTTGGCCGAAGCCGTGGTTTCTGCCGCTGAAGCGTTACGCGCTTCCAGTCCACCACGAATCCAAATAGTCGCCACGGCTGCACATAGCAATGCCGTAGCGAACAAAAGCGACAAACGTTTTGCAACCGCCATGCATCCCATCCATGTGCCGAGCGGCCGGCACAGGCCTACTCTAGCACTGACATCTAGGAGAGTAAAGCATTTATATCATAAAAATTTTCATTTTTGTCATTATTTCCGCAACCCGAAAACGCGTCGGGGCCGTGGCGGGTCACGAATCCCGCGGGTACGACCTGATCTGTAAGGAGAATTTCAATGGCGAGCGTTCGAATCGTACCTACCCCTGATGGTCTGAATATGATCGTCGGATCGGTCGAGGTGGCTTGGCCCAGCAGTCACGGGATTCCGACCGAGGGCCAGGCGGATGACAGCGGTGCGATATACTTGTGCCGCTGTGGGCGCCCATCGCAGCTCAGGACTGAGATTAGAGCGGCAGCGTGAAACCACAGACGTTCGCAATCGTCGGGGCCGGGGCCACGGCGTTCAACGCAGTTGAGACTCTTCGAGGCGAAGGCTTTGAGGGACGCATTGTCATGTTCGGAGACGAGCGGCACTCGCCATACCAGCGGCCGCCTCTTTCAAAGCAGTTCTTGCGCGGTCAGATGGATGAAGAACACGTCTTCTTGGACGCCACCGATTTCTACGCCACTAATTCAATCGAGCTGCGACTTGGCGAGGCCGTTGCGCGTGTAGATCCTTCAGAGCACCTTGTTCACACCGCGATGGGACAGCAGCTGGCGTACGATCGGCTGCTCATCGCGACCGGCGCAAAACCTAGGCGGTTGGATATCCCTGGCGGCGATCTCGAAGGCGTTCGTTATCTACGAACGATCGATGACTGCGAGCAGATCCGCGTCGATCTCGAGCGGCAGCCGAATGTCGTCGTGGTTGGGGGCGGGTTCATCGGATGTGAAGTCGCGGCGAGTATTCGGAAACTAGGCTGCAAGGTGACGCTACTGACTCCCAAGCTGCCCCTCGAAAACGTGCTTGGCGGCGAAGTCGCGGGCGCAGTGGCGGCGTTTCATCGCGACCACGGCGTTGAGGTTCGAACCGGGGTCTCGGCCGTGGAATTTCGCGGATCGCAGCGTCTGGAGCAAGCGGTCCTTTCGGATCAACAGGCGGTCGCGTGCGACATTGCCGTCATAGGCATCGGAGTCACGCCGTCGTTGATCGATGTTCCAGCGGCCGTCCAATCCGAACGCGGCATCGAGACCGACGAGTTTGGCAGGACAAGCGTCGAGCACATCTGGGCAGCTGGGGATGTTGCCGCATCTTGGCGGCCTCACCTAGGCGCGCGCGTTCGTTTTGAGCATTTCGACAACGCGAAACACCAAGGTGCAGCCGTCGCGAAGAACATGCTCGATCGGAAGCAGCCGTACGACCCGGTTCCGTTCTTTTGGTCAGATCAGGCCGAACTGCACCTTCAGTACTTCG
>DASRXC010000088.1:0-54901 GCA_035654355.1 Binatus sp. (SeqCode) | reverse complement strand
CGAGCGTAATCCCGAACGGTGCGCCCGAGCCGCCGTTCGCGCCGGTCGAGTAGGGCGAATTATTGAGCGGCGAGGGCGTTCCGCTGACGCCGATGGTCGACGTGGTGAGCCCGTAGACGTTGTTGAGATTCGTCCCCGCGTTGACATAATAATTATCCGCCGGGATCGGCGCCGGCGTCGGGTTCGAAGGGTTGGTTGTCGTGCCGCCTTGGCCGGCGCATCCTGCCCCGAGTCCGATCGCAGCCGCGCTCACGACCGCGGCTATATAGATAATGAAGAAACCCGCTCGTCTCATGAGCCCGCCTTCTCCGCGGTTTGTACGGCGCCTGCGCTCTCAAGCCGGCGGCATGAACCCCGTATGTGATATCCTATGGCGATTCTAAGATTGGCAGCCGCGGCAGTAGTACGTAGCTTCTCCGCCCGGATGGACGACGGAAATCCTATGGCCACAACGTGGACACGTCGTCTTCTTGCGTCCGTGGATCTTCATGAACCCGCGTTCTTGCTTATGCAGTGGATGCTTGCCGGCGGCGTACTGCGCCGCCGTGATCTCGACGGCCTCGCGTAACGTCTGGCGCATCGCATCGTACAGCGCTCGGCGTTGCGCGTCGTCGAGCGTGCTCGCGCGCCGCAGCGGCCGCAGTTTGGCAGCGAACAGGATCTCGTCGGCGTACGCGTTGCCGATGCCTGACACGAAAGCTTGGTTCCGCAGGACGTTCTTCAATTCGCCGCGGTGCTTGCGCAAGCGCGCTTTGAATTGCTCGTAGGTCAGATCCGGATCGAGCGCGTCCGGGCCGAGCTGCGCGAACGACGGGACTTCCACATCGGGCGTGGCGGTGAGATAGATGCGCGCCATCAAGGTCGAGTCCAAAAAGCGGATGTCGATCGCCTTGCCGAGCTGTAGCGTGAAGCACGTCGACGCGAGCGCCGGCGCCGCGCGGCTCGAGACCGAAAAGCGGCCGCCGAGCATCGGATTCACGATCAGCTGCTTCGCGAAGTCGTCGAACGAGAAGATCAAGAACTTGCCGCGCCGCTGCACGCCTGCGATGCGTTTGCCTGCGAGTTCGCGAGCGAAATCCATCGGTGGATATCGGATGATGAATGCGCGCTTGGGGTCGAGGACGACGTTGAGGATCGTGGCACCGGTCGCGTGCTTGGCGAGCTGCTCGCGCAGCAGCTCGAGTTCAGGCAGCTCAGGCATGCCGCGGCGGCCTTACGTCGCCGGATACATCAAGATGGTGACGGGATAGTTCTGGTTTTGTTGCGCGACCATGACGGAGACAGGCGGTCCCTGCAGCCCCGCCGCGTTCGCCGTGACGGATTGCGGGCCGACGGGGACCTGATTGACCACACACGTGCCGTCCGTGTGGGTGTAGCACGTTCCGTTGGGCCCGGTGTTGACGACGACCAGGGCATTGGCCACCGGCTGGTTATTGCTGGCGAGCACCACGGTCGCGGTGATCGTGCCAAATTGCTGCACGCCGATTTGGTTTGGGTTGGGGCAGCCGCCAAGCGCGAGCGCCGCTGCGCAGACCGCCCCGAAAAGCGCATACCGCATGGATGGTCGCTCCGCTTTCAGGTCGCTCCAGTGGACCGCCGCCCCGTTTCGCCCGGCGGTCGCCGAGCCCTGGTGTGAGCGCACCCGCGTTGCGCGGCCGTGCCGGGCGCAGTATACTTGAGCCTACACGGGCGCCAATATTTTGGCAAAGCGAGCGAGTCACGCCATGTCCTTCAGATATTCCGTCTGCTTGGCAGCCACCGCACTAATAGCGGGTGGCGTTGTTTGGGCGAACTCTCCGGCCAAGGCCGACAACTCAAGCCCACCGGGCGGTACCTATCCTTCGGTCGCATCGCCGAACAGCACGCACTCATCGGCGACGGCCCAATTGCTGGCGGCGGCGCGCGCCGATGCCGATCGTGGCGATAACGAGGGGGCGGCGCAAGAGCTCCATCGCGCCGCGGCGATCGAGCCGCGTAATATCGAGATCGAGCGCCTGCTCGGCGACGTCGAGTACCGCCTGCAGCATTATCCGGCGGCTGAAACTGCGTACAACGCGGTGCTTGCCGTCGATCCCACTAACCGCGATGTCTGGAACCGTTTAGGCGGCGTGTATTCCGCCGAGGACCGCTTTGACGATGCGGTCGGCGCCTTCCGCAAGAGCCTGCCGTCCAAAGAAGGTTTCGCTAACCTCGTGTTGCTGTATTCAGACGAAGGCCGCTTGGGCGAACTTGAAGCCGAGTATAAGCTTGAGGAGACGCGCAATCCGTACGAGCCGTCCAACCATTACAATTTGGCATCGATCTACAAGGCTGAGAAGAAGTACGACGCCGCGACGGCGCAGCTGCAGTATGCGCTCGATCGCGATGCTCGGTACACTGACGCCTACAATTTGCTCGGCAATGTGTACGGTGAAGAAGGCCGCTACGACGATGCGATCAACCAGTATAAAACGGCGATCGCGATCGATCCGAAGTACGCGTTCGCTTGGAATAACTGGGGCGTCGAGCTGGTCAACGAAGGCCAGTACGAGGCGGGTATTGAGAAGTTCAATCACGCGATCCAGCTAGAGCCGCAGTTGGCGCTCGCGTACGAAAACCTCGGCGTCGATTACGACCACCTCAACGACTTCACCAAAGCCGTCGAATACTTCCAGCGCGCGATCAACCTCGATCCGCACGAGCGCAACGTCTATATCAACCTAGGGTCGCTGTACTATACGCACAATCAGCTGAACCTCGCCGAAGCGGCGTTCATCAAAGGACTCGCGCTGCAACCGAAGAGCGACCGCCTGCATTTCGGTCTCGGGCTGACCTACGAAGCGCAAAAGAAATATGCGCTCGCAGAAGAACAGTTCAAGATCGCGATTGCCGAAGACCCGAAGGATACCGAGGCGGCGTCCGAATTAGCCGCGGTGGAGTCGCAGGCCAAGCACTAAGAACGCGACGCGATCGCCTCGACCTCGATGAGCGCGCCGAGCGGCAGCGCGCTCACACCCACCGTCGTCCGCGCCGGCCGGCTCGTGCCGACGAAACGTTCGTAGATCGCGTTCACCCGAGCGAACTGGGTCAAATCGGTCATGAAGATCGTCACCTTGACGATGTCGGCCGGTGTGAGCCCGGATGCTCGGACGATGGCCGCGACGTTGCCGAAAGCAAGCTCGGCCTGCGCGTCGATCCCGGCCCCGAGGGTGCCGGTCGCAGGATCAAGCCCGACCTGCCCAGCCGTGAACACGAAGCCGCCGGCCTCGACGCCCTGAGAGTAGGCTGCGACCGGACGGGGCGCATCCGCTGTCGATATCTGCTTCATATCGGCGGGCTTGACCGCGTCCGGCGGGGTGGACCTGCTGCCCACCTGCCGATACTCTTAAAGGGCCCTCTTTTCGATGTTGCAGTATTCAGCCACACCGACCCTCGAGGAAGCGCGCTCGACCGAGACCAGCATTCTGCGGGTCCGGCTGATCACGGTGTTCATCATCGCGGCCGTCGCGGTCGGCCTTCCGCCGTCGACGCCGGAGTGGGTGCGCCCGGCCGCGGTCACCGTTTGGCTAACCGCCACGCTCGTCTCGTATCTCATCAACGCCCGCGCCAGCAGTCTCTGGATCGTGCGTTGGAACGCGCGCGCCTTGCTTGTCGTCGACTTCATCGCGCTCTCCGCGGTCGTGCTCGCGTACGAGGGTGCGTTTCCGAACACATGGGTCGGCCTCGTCATCTTCACCGCCATCGCCGCTGCTCGCGAACGTTACGCCGGCGCGCTCATCTCAGGCGCGTTCGGCACGCTGATCATCGCGGTCGGCCAACTCATGCACATCTCGCCGGTGATGCCTGGGCAGATGATCACCAACTTGCTCTTCCAGATCGCGGTGCTGTGGCTGAACGTGCTCAACGTCGGCCTGCTCGTGCGTGAGATCGACGAGCGCAACCAGGCGTTGGCCAAACGCAGCCAAGAGCTGACACGTGCGGCTGAAGTCGAAGAGGCGATGCTCGCCGAGACGCGCGCGCAGGCGGCGACGTTGCGAAAAGTCGTCGAGTTAAGCGTAACGCTCATGCGCGAGCGCGATCTCGGTTCGCTGCTCGACCGCATCCTCGAGGCGACGATCAACGCGTTCGGCTTCCGTTGCGGATCAATTCTCGTCGCCGACCGCGATCGCGAAACGTATCGCTACAGCGCGGTGCGCGGGTATCCTCCGGCGGTCGAGCTGATGCTGCGCCACCGCGAGGTCGCGTTTGCTCAAGTCGATCTGAAAATGGACAAACGTTTTTCCGTGCGGCCGTGGGTGTTCTACGCGCCGGTCGAGCGCCAGAGCTGGTACACGGATCCCGCGCTTGCCTACGACAGCTCGCGGCTGGGCGAACCGCGCAGCCATCAGGATGAATGGAACGAGGCCGATACGCTGATCTTCCAGCTCCATTCCTCGTCGGGCGACGTGATCGGACTGCTCGAGCCGGATGCGCCCTCCGACAACCGCGTGCCGTCGCGCGGCACGATCGACAACGTCGCGCTGTTCGCGCATCTCGCCGCCGCCGCGATTGAAAACGTCCACCTCTTCTCGACGGAACAGCGCAAGGCGGAAGAGCTCACCGAGACCAACCGCCAGATCCAGCGGCTGTATCGCGAGGCCGAAACGGCGGCAGAAGGCCGGCGCAAGCAGGCGCAGCGCCTGGCCAGCATCCTCGACCTCACAGTGTCGATCTTCAAGGAACGCGACCTCGATCGCGTCCTCAAGCGCATTCTTGAGGTCGTGGTGAGCCAGTTTAATTTCACGGCGGGCACGATCGTCGTGCGCGATCCTGTGCGCAACGTGCTCGTCCGTCGAGCGGCACTCGGCTATCCCGAGACCGTCATCGGGCAGGAGCTCACCGACGTTGATCTGCACGCGTCGATGTCGCCGGCCGCGCGCGTGCGCGACACGTACTACTACACGCCGATGGAATTGCATGCTCCCGGCGGCGTCACGCGCAATCCGCAGCTCTCGAAACTGCCGCGCAACTCGCCCGGCGAATGGCACGAAGACGATCTGTTGATCTTCCCGTTCTTCGATTCGGATGGAGTGCTGATCGGAGTGTTGTCGCCGGATGAACCGCGCGATCACTTGGTGCCGGACGACGAAACGGTGCGCACGATCGAGGTCTTCGCGCAGCTCGCCAGCGTGGCGGTGCAAAGCGCCCGCTTACGAGAAGCGGCGGCTCGCGCTGCAGTGTCCCGTTAAGTTCAAATAATCTTCACAACGTGCGCCGGGGCTCATTGGTAGGATGGGCTCGATGAGCGACGATCGCAAAGACCAGCCGCTTCCGGCAACAGGCCTGTTCGTCACTCTGCTCGGCATCTTCTTGGTGGCTGCCTGGATCGCGATGTTCGTGCTGACCGCGAGCAGGTGGTGAAGATGCACATCCATCGGGTCGAGCGCATCTGGCTGACCTCCGGCATCGTCACGCTCGTGCTGTTCCTTGCCGTGCTCGCAACGGCTGCGATCAGTGAAGGTCTCATCCCACCGAGCCACATCGAGACGATCGACCCCACAAAAGTCGCCCACACGCCGCCGTTCGACAACCCCGGCCTGCGCAAGGTAGGCGACAAAGAATACGAAGCGTACGTGATCGCGCATTATCCCTGGTTCCAACCGAGCATCATCTCGATACCGGCCGGCGCCAGAGTGACGTTCTACGTGACAAGCCCCGACGTCGTGCACGGGTTCTTCATCACAAACACCGCGGTCAACATGCTGGTCGTGCCGGGCTGGGTGAGTTCGGCGGACCAAGTCTTCCGCAGACCGGGCCGTTACTTGCTGCTCTGCAACGAGTATTGCGGTCGCGCCCATCATTACATGTACGGAACGGTCGAGGTTCGCTAGCACGTGGCGCTGGCGCACGTCGAGCGCGAGAACCGCCTGCCGCTCGCATACGTCTACACGGCGACCGGCGCGCTGGTCATCGGCGCGGTCTTTGGACTCTTGCAGGCGTATTCGCGCGCGAGAGCCTTCACCGCACCGGCATGGTTTGATTACTACCGCATGCTCACCGCCCACGGCGTGCTCATGGCGCTCGTCTTCACGACGTTCTTCATCTGCGGCCTATCGTTGTTCATGGTCTATCGCGCCGTACCGCGCGAGCGCTCGCTGGCGCTGGGCTGGTCGGGCTTTTTCTTGATGCTGGCCGGCACGCTCACCGCGACCTGGGCGATCTTGTCCGGCAACGCAACCGTGCTTTATACGTTCTACGCACCGCTCAAAGCACATCCGGCGTTCTACATCGGGGCGACGCTGCTCGTGGTCGCGACCTGGTTCGTGCTCGCCGAGATCCTCGAGAACGTCGCGTACTTCAGGCGTACGCAGCCCGGCGCGAGGCTACCGCTTGTCGTCCATGGCGCGGCCTGCACGTTCATCATGTGGACGATCGCGACCATCGGCGTCGCGATCGAGATGTTGTTTTTCTTGATCCCGTGGTCCCTGAATTGGGTGCCGACCATTAACGTCATGATGACGCGCATGCTGTTCTGGTATTTCGGCCACCCGCTGGTGTATTTCTGGATCATGGGCGCGTACTTGATCTGGTACAACATCGTGCCCATCTTCTATGGCGGCAAAATATTCAGCGACGGGCTGACCCGGCTCGCTTTTTTGTTCTTGCTCATCCTCTCAACGCCGGTCGGCATACACCACGAGTTCATGGAACCGGGTATCGCAGCCGGCTGGAAGTGGGTCCACACGATGACGACGTACGGCGTCGTCGTCCCGTCGATCATGACCGCCTTCGCGATTTTCGCTTCGTTTGAGATGTCGGCTCGCGCGAAAGGACAACCCGGCTTCCTCGGCGTCATCCGCTCGCTGCCATGGAGCAATCCCGCGTTCTCCGGTCCCGCGCTCGGCATGATCTTGTTCATCTTCGGCGGCGCGGGCGGCATCATCAACGCGTCGTACAGCGTCGACACGATCGTGCATAATACGATGTGGATCGTCGGCCATTTCCATGTCACGGTCGGCGGTCCGGTCGCGCTGACGTTTGTCGGCGCTGCCTACTGGCTCGTGCCGGCGTTGACCGGCCGCAAGTTGTGGGCGCCGAAGCTCGCGCTCGCGCAAACGTGGACCTGGTTCGTCGGCATGCTTGTGATGTCGACCGCGATGCACTGGGCCGGTATTTTGGGATCGCCGCGCCGCACCGATGACGTGTCCTACGCCGATGTGCCGGCCGCGCATGCGTGGATGCCGCACATGGTCGCAGCGGCTGTCGGCGGCACGTTCTTATTCTTGAGCATCTTGATGTTCGCGACGGTCGCGATCGGCACGCGTTTCTCTCGAGAGCCAAACGATCAACCGGTCGCGTTCGCGCAACCGGAACCGGAGTCGCAACCGCCGCCGGCCGCATTTGATCGCATTTACGCGTGGGGTGCGGCAGCGATCGTGCTTGCGGTGCTCGCCTATATCGGCCCAGTGCACGAGCTAATTTCGCTGCACCCATTTGGAGCGCCAGGCGAGCGGACTTGGTAAAAAGGCGCTAAGCAAGCGAACTCGGCGCGCGACAGTGGTCTATGCGGCATTTGGACACTGTGTTCAATGTCGCAGCACCTGACTTTGTGTCCAATGTCGCAGTCTTCGACTCTGCGTTCAATGTCGCAGTCTTCACAGACATTCCGACGCGCTTCACAAGCCGCTCATCGGAACGCACTCCTGAGGTGACACAATCTCACCTGGAGGTACGTTATCATGAGCATTACGATTTCTCGGCACGTCGCTGCGCTGGCCGGCGTCGCCGTCCTGATGTTCGCAGCCCCGGCGCTGGCGCATCCGACGGTCGACGTCGTCGCGGCGAATTGGAAGTTCACGCCCACCACCATCGAGATGCACGTCGGCGAAACGACCGTGCTTCACGTCACGTCCAGCGGCGGCGTGCACGGTCTGCAGTCCGACGACCTCGGCATACCGCAAACCACCATCAAGCCCGGCGAGTTCGTCGACGTCGCAGTGACGCCGAAGAAAGCCGGAACGTACGTCATCCACTGCAGCATCCCGTGCGGACCAGGGCACGGGGACATGACGCTGACCGTAGAGGTCAAGCCGTGAACGCCGGAACCAGGGGGACCGTCAAAGCGACGGTCCTCATCGTTTCCGGTGTGGTCGCGATCGCGTTCGTCATCGAGAGCATGCGCCCGACGCAGGCGATGCCGCCGTTCGCACAGGCGTATGGCATCAACTGCGAAGTGTGCCATATGAACGTTCCGGCGCTCAACGCCTACGGTCGCTACGTGCAGCGCACTGGTTACGCCTCACTTGACCCAAGCGTCATCCACGGCGTCAATCCGCTGTGGGTGCAAGAAGCGGCGACGTGGGATACGCAGGCCAGTCCGTACGCCAACAAGATCATCTTCGGCAACCTGAACATCCAGGCGGCTGGATACCTCGGCAGCGACATCACGCTGCACGCGCAGCAGTGGATCGTACAAGGCAACGAACCAGGCGGCACCGACACGCTCTGGTTGACCTACAACAACCTGCTGCACCGCGACGCGCACCTGACGGTCGGCAAACTCGAAGTGCCCGCACCGTCGCCGTTCTCGATGTGGTTCGAGTTGTCGCCGTTCGCGCCGCCGGAGATGACGGTGGGCGAGCACGTCTACGAGAACGACGCCAACCGCTGGGGCTTCAAGCTCGGCTACGTGCGTCCAGGATACCTCATCGAGGGCTCGTACGTCGGACCCGGCGGCGATCTGAATACCGCATTCGACTTCACCACGCCGACCGACAAGACGTTTCAATACCGCGTCGCGTATGCGCGGCCGGACAAGCCGTTCGAGGCCGGCGTTTATGGGGTGAGCGGTTCGTGGCCGAACTCGGACGGTACGTTCGACCAGTACGTCTCGACGGTACCGTACGTGGAAATCGATCCGCAACACGGCTGGCCTGGACTGTTCACGATGTATCAGAACAACCACGACAGCAATGCGGGCCCCGGCTTCGGAGCGGTCAACTCAAGCGGCTACACGATCGACGTGTACGAGCCGTTCTTCGACAGCAAGGTCATGTTGGGCACCCGCTACGAGGGTACGTTTGACGGCTTCGGCAACAACATCCACTACGGTTACGTCAATCTCGGGGTCATGCTGTCGCGCCACGTCTCAACGAGCAACGCGAATGCGCTGATGCTCAACGGCGAGGTCAACATGGTCAGCGGAACGACGGCGCCGGGGTGGCGCGCTCAGCTCCTGTGGAACACGACGGTCGGTAACATGAAGGGGCTCTCGCGCTAGGGCACACGGCGTACCTCCTCACCGCGTCGAACGGCGCGGCGCACGACTCTCGGCCGCGCGCAACCGCAAAGGATGTGCAGGCCGAGAGCCGTTTTATTTTGGGGCTTTCGCGATCAGTACCGGCACGGTGGAATTGCGCACCACGCCTTCGGCGACCGAACCTAGCACGAGGCGTGTTAACCCGCCTCGTCCGTGGCTGCCGAGCACGATGAGGTCAGCGTCAGCTTGCGCGGCCCCTTGGATGATGCACGAAACGCAATCGCCATCCAGGAGTTGCGACGTCGCCTTCACCCCCGCTGCTTGTGCGTTATTCACCGAAGTCTTGAGAATGTCGGCACCTGCGGCGCGCATTGCATCGAGCGCCGGCACCGGATCTGCGTAGCCCTGACCGGGCATCACCGACGCGATGAGCTTGCCCGTCTCGACGACGTTGACGAACGTGATCCTCGCCTTCTGGTCGGCTGCGAGGTCGATGGCGACCCGCGTCGCCTCAGCGGACGGCTCGGAGCAGTCGACAGGCACGAACAGCGCACGGAAAACCGCCACGCCTACTCTCCTTGCGGCAGCGTACCGGGAAGTCGGACCACGAAACGCGCGCCTTCTGTAGTGTCTGAGTCGAGCCGCACGCTACCTCCGTGTGCCTCGACGAGTTCCTTCACGATGGCTAGGCCAAGGCCCGAGCCGCTCGTGGACGCACCGGTCGCGCGGTATCCTCGTTCGAAGATGTGTGGCGCATCTTCGGGGGCGACCCCAGGCCCCTGGTCTGACACGGTCACTTGAAGTTCGTCTGCTCGCCGCGCGCAGTCCACGGTGATCGCGCCGCCGGCGGGTGTGTGGCGCACGGCGTTGAGCAGCACGTTCTTGACGATTTGCGCGATTCGCGTCGGGTCGCCGTAAAAGCGGCGGCATTCCGCGGCCGGATGCGGGCACCGGAACACGGACAGCGAGACGTGCTTGTCTTGCGCCACCGCCTCGAGCGACGAGTATTCACGCCGCAGCAGAGCGCAGACGTCGATCTCCTGTATCCTGGCCGGTGACACGCTCTGCGCACTGTCGGATGACAGACGCAACGCCCGCAGGTCCTTGATCAGGTCTTCGAGGTGTCGGAGCGTCTGGACCACGCTCTCCAGACGCTCGGACGTCGGAGCCATCTTGCCGTCGATGAACGCCTCGAGATTCGCCTTGGCGATCGAGAGCTGATTGCGCATCTCGTGGACGAGGTCGGAGAGCGGCCGGTCCTCAGCGTCGCTCACGGCAGCTTCGCCATCTTATAACCAACGCCGAACACGGTGAGCACGTAGCGCGGATTCGACGCGTCGGCCTCGATCTTGTGGCGTAAGTTCGCGACGTGCCGGTCGAGCGTTCGGTCGTAGATCTCAAGCTCATCGCCCTTGATCTTGTCGAGCAGCTGCACGCGCGTGAAAGTGCGTCCGGGATTTGCGGCTAAGAGCTCGATGATGCGAAATTCGGTTGGAGTCAACCCGACCACAGTGCCGCGCACGCGCACCTCGTGATCTCGGGGATCTATCTCGATGTCGCCGTTGCGGATGATCGTGTTGGGACTCGCCGCCAGCGAAGCCGTCGATGGATGCGCACGCCGAAGCACGGCTTTGATACGCGCCACGACTTCGCGCGGGCTGAACGGCTTGGTGATGTAGTCGTCGGCGCCGAGCTCGAGGCCAACGATGCGGTCGACCTCTTCGCCGCGCGAGGTCAACATGATGATGGGCACGGTCGACGCCGCGCGGATCTCGCGAAACGCCTCGAAGCCGCTCATGCCGGGCAGCTTGAGATCGAGCAGAACGAGGTGCGGCTGTTCGCTCGATGCGAGCGCGACCGCCGTCTGGCCGTCGTAGGCCTTGTGGACCTGAAAGCCTTCATCCGTCAAGTAGCGTTCAAGAACTTCGACGATCTGCGGTTCGTCATCGACGAGCAGGATCGAGGTGCCGTTGTTCACAGCGTGAGGTATGCGTCCAACTCCCAGGGGTGCACCTGCGTACGATACGCCTCCCACTCAGCGAGCTTCGCCTCGCGAAAGCTGTGATAGATGTGGTCGCCGAGGGTCGAGCGCACGAGCGTGTCTTCGTCGAGCGCGGCCACAGCCTCTTGCAGCGACGCGGGAAGCTGCTCAACGCCGAGGCTCGCGCGCTCGTCGTCGCTCAGCTGTGACAATGCCGATTCGACCGGATCGCCCGGGACGAGCTTGCGGCGCACGCCGTCCATACCGGATTTGAGGATGCACGCCAATGCAAGGTACGGGTTGCACGACGGGTCCGGCGAACGTAGTTCGATGCGCGCGTCCGGACGATCGGCGGGGACTCGCACGAGCGAGCTCTTCGCGCGCTGCGACCATTGGACGTATGAAGGCGCGTCGTAGCCCGGCACGAGCCGTTTGTATGAATTGACCGTCGGGTTAGCGATCGCGGTGAAGCCGCGCGCGTGCGCGAGCAGCCCGCCGACATAACCAAGCCCCGTCTCGCTTAAGCGCAGTGGGTCCGCGGCGTCGTAAAACGCATTGACACCCTCGCGTGTCAAGTACTGGGAGATGTGCAGTCCGCTGCCGTCTTGCTTGAGCAAGGGCTTGGGCATGAACGTCGCGTGCAAGCCGTGGCGCGCCGCGACCGTCTTGACGACCACCCGCGCAGTCGCAAGCGCGTCCGCAAGACCGAGCGCGTCCATGGATGCGATGTCGATCTCATGTTGTCCGTGCGAAACTTCGTGGTGCGTTGCGTCGACCCGGATGCCCATCTCTTCGAGCACCAGGCTCACATCGCGGCGCGCGACGTCGCCTCGATCGATCGGCCCGAGATCGAAGTACGATCCGCGGTCGGTCGTGATCGTGGTCGGCTGGCCGCTCGCGTTCGGTTCGAAGAGGAAGAACTCGAGCTCGGCGCCTGCGTGCGCGGCCAAGCCCGCTTCGGCCGCCTCGTCGAGCACGCGGCGCAGCACGCTTCGCGTGCAGCCTTCGAACGGCGACCCGTCGGGATTGCGTACGTCGCACAGCAACCTCGCTTCGAGCGGGGCGCCGGCGGCGCCGGGAAGCACGGCGAAGGTGCCCGGATCCGGGGCGAGGCACATATCGGATTCTTCGTGCCTCACAAAACCTTCAATGCACGAGCCGTCAAAGACCACGCGGCCTTCGAGCGCCTGATCGAGCTCCCGAACGGGGATCGCCACGTTCTTCGTCACGCCGTGGATGTCGGAGAACTGCAGGCGGACGAAGTTGATGCCGAGCTCTTTCGCGCGCCGCACGACTTCTTTTTTGGTCACGAGTCCTCGTGCTCCATCTGATGGATGGCGAGCGCCGCGCGCAGCGAGAGCTGATCTTTGGGAGCGCGTAAATCGACCTTAAGGATCTGCGCGATCTGATTGAGCCGGTAAAAAATCGTGTGACGGTGGACCGAGAGACGCTCGGCCGCCTCTTTCACGTTCTCGCCGATGTCGAAGTACAACCGCAGCGTCTTCACCAGATCGGTCTTGTGCTTGCGATCGTACAGGATGAGCGGCGCGAGTTGCGCTTCCGCAAAGTCCAAGAACGCATCGCGCGCGCCGCCCGCATGCAGCAGCGCATACACTCCGAGATCGGAGTAAAGCGTGACCGAGCCGCGGCCATACAGTCGTCGTCCAAGTGCGAGCGCGTGCCGGCCCTCTTCGAGCGAGCGAGGTCCTTCGAGGATGTCGGCGTGGTAGGCGCCCATGCCGCAGGTGACGGATCGCGCCGCTGCTTGCGCTGGGACATCGCGCACCGCATTGGTCGCGGCTTGGCGGGCCCGCGAGACGTCAGCGGCGTGGCGCATCGGGAACAGCGCCACGACCTGGCCGGAGGCCGGCACGAGCGGACACAGACCGTCGGCCGGCCCGATCGCTTGCGCGACCGCATCGCGTGCCGGGGCCGGCAACGCGCCCTCGACATCGAAGACCGCGACCAAGAACGCTGCGGGCAAGGCGATTCCCGCAGCTCCCGCATCTTCTCGCAAAGAAGAGAGGTCGGACCACTCACCGCCCAGGTACCGATCCCAAAACGCGCGCCGCGCCTGCGGCCGCGCCGAACTGCGCCGTGACAATTCAATGCCGGCCGCGCTTGCGATGATGCGCATCGCGGCCGCGGTGAGCGTGGTCGGCTTGACCTTTTCGAAGAGCGTGATATATCCAGGTGGACCGTTGCCGTTTGCTGCGCTCGCAGGCAGCGGTGCGCACAGCGCATGCAGTCCGTCGACGGTCGCGCGCGCGAGGCGGCCGTTGACGCTTGTCGCCGGTTTGTACCACGGCTCAAACGACGCGGGCACGCGCCCCATGCCGCGCGCTTGCGCCGCCGCGAGATGACGCCAGTGGTCGTCTTCGATGAGCACCGCGCCATGTGCCGCGTCGGCGAGCGCCTGTGCGAGCGCCTTAAGCCCGCCGCCACCCGATACGATGCCCGCGGCGCGCTCCGAGAGCGCAGCCAAGTCCTCGGCGGTCATCCTCGTTCGGGCTCGCGCTCGGGATGTGGTTTTTGGCGAGACTTGCCAACGCGTGGGATCATCTTGCGCAGGCGTTCGGGCAGGAGCGTATCGATGACGTCGTCGACAGTGACGATGCCGCGCAATACGCCGTCATCGTCGACGACCGGGACAGCGACGAAGTCGTAGCGCGCGATCGTCGTCGCCACTTCCTCGCGCGATGCGTTGACCGGTACCGTGACGACGTCGGTGTTCATCACTTCACTGATCGGAGTGTCGGGTTTCGATTTGATGAGATCGCGCAGTGACAACACACCGAGAATGTGCTCATGCTCGTTGACCACATAGATATAGTAGACCAACTCCGCGTCCTCGGCGGTGTTCCGGATGTGATCGAGGGTCTGCGCGATCGTCGAGCCGAGCGGCACGGATAGAAGCTCCGTGGTCATGATGCCGCCGGCCGTGTCCTCGTCGTGCGTGAGCAGTTCGCGGACGTCCTCGGCTTCCTCGGGTTGCATGAGCCCAAGCAGCTGTTGCTGCACATCCGGCTCGACTTCGCCGAGCAGATCCGCTGCGTCGTCTGAGGACATGTTCTCGAGGATATCCGCCGCGCGATCGGGCTTGAGGTCTTCAAGGATCGACAGCTGTTGATCGACGTCCAGCTGTTCGAATGCCTCAGCCGCGGTCTCTTCGTTCAGCGAGCTCAGCAGCGTCGCTTGGTCTTTGGCGTTTAAGTCCTCGATGATGTCAGCAAGGTCTTTG
Source organism: Binatus sp. (SeqCode) (assembly GCA_035654355.1). Taxonomy (GTDB): domain Bacteria; phylum Vulcanimicrobiota; class Vulcanimicrobiia; order Eremiobacterales; family Eremiobacteraceae; genus JAFAHD01. The sequence continues at coordinate 40,462 of DASRXC010000088.1, read as the reverse complement.
GGATGGATGCGCTCGATGCGATCCTGCGGCAGACGCAGGTGCACCGCATCACTGGGTCCGACGTGCGCGAGCGGCGCGACTGCATCCCACGAGATCAGCGACTGGCGCAAACCCGGCCGCGAGGCCCGCTCCACCCACAGCTGTCCGAGCCCATGCAATCCCAGCCGGCGAAGCAACCCGGCCAGCCCGACGTCGACTGCGATAAGGCGCAGATGATCGCCGGTCGGAGCCATTTTGAGATCGTTCACGCGGACGACTTTGCGTCCATCGACGTCGACGATCTGCTTGTCAAGCAACTCGCGGTTGAGCAGAAGTTCGTCGTCGGCGGAGCGCTCGTACTTCGCATCATGCGGCGGCTGGCTGAGGATGACCGCTTTGGCGTTGATCGTGCGCACGGCGGAGAATGGTGCGTAGCGGACTACGCCGTCGCGGCACTTGATGTACAAGCCAGTGACCGGTGGGAACTCCTCGCGGCCGTCGACCACCAGATCTTGCACGACGCCGATAGGCATGGCGGAGCCCTCCGTCCACAGTTGGACGGACCGCCCGATCAGTTCGCTGACGAAAGCCTCGGCAAGCTCCAAACGCGAGCCCTCCAAAGCCATTGTAAAGGGGCGCTCGCGCGGACGTCAATGCGCCATGGGGACAATGGAGCCGCCTCGGACTAGTCTTGCGTCAGATCGTTCGGCCGTAGGTCCACCGCCGCAATTGGCGGGGTCTAGGCTTCGCGGATTGCGCGGTCGAGAACCGCAACGGCTTGATCGATCTGATCCTGATCGACGACGAGTGCCGGCGTGAGCCGGATCGCAGAGAAGCCGCATGGCAGCACCATGAGTCCATGGCGGAAGCAATTGCCGACGACCCGGTCGCGGAAGGCGACGTCGGGCGTGCGCGATGCGCGATCGGTGACGAAGTCGATCGCCAACATGAGACCCTTACCGCGCACGTCGCCGATGCATGCATGCTCCTCTTGCAGCTCGCCCAACCGCTCGATGAAATACGCGCCCAGCTCGGCGGCGCGGTTGACGAGCTGTTCCTTCTCGATGACGTCGAGCGTGGCGTTTACCGCGGCGAGTGCGATGCCGTTGCCGCCGAACGTGTTCGAGTGCGCGCCTTGAACGCCGAAATCGAGATTTGAGTCGAGCACCTGCGCGGCGACCGCAACACCCGAACCCACTGCTTTGCCGAGCGACGTGCAGTTCGCGGTCACCCCGTGATGCTCGATCGCGAGCATCTTGCCGGTCTTCGCAATGCCGGCTTGCACTTCGTCGTCTACATATGGAATGCCATAGCGTTGCGCGATGTCGCGGATGATCTGAATGAACTCGGGCGGCGGCACGATGTAGCCGCCCTCGCCTTGGATCGGCTCGACGAAGATCGCCGAGACCTCATCGGGCGGGATCAACTGTTTGAAATACAATTCCTCGAGGATGCGCGCGCACCAGATGTCGCAACTGGGATACGTCATCTTGTACGGGCAGCGGTAACACGTGGCGTACGGAAGATGGTGGACGTCCGGGATGTTCGAGGTAAAGCGTGCGCGCTGCGCGAGCTTGCTCGCGGTTAGCGAGTTGGCGCCCATCGTGCGGCCGTGAAATGCGCCAATGAAACCGATCAAGCGCTTGCGCGTCGGGTTGTTCCACCGAGTCGCTTTGAGGGCAGCTTCATTGGCCTCGGTGCCGCTGTTGCACATGAACACTTTTTTGTCGCCAAGACCCGGCACAAGTTTGGCGAGCCGTTCGACGACGCGAGCCTGCAATGGCGAATAGAAATCCGGACTGTTGATGAACAGCCAGCGATCGGATTGATCCTGAATCGCTTTGACCACGTCTGGATGGCAGTGACCGGTGGCGGTCACCATCCCGCTGGTGAAATCGAGGAAGACGTTGCCGTCGACATCCTCGACGATGAGCCCGCGCGCGTGTTTGACCACGATCGGCGCGGTCTTCGTGCCGGTGGTATCGAGACGTTGTTCGGTGGCGACGACCTTCGCGCCGATAGGACCCGGCAGTTGGTAGGTCGGGATGTCGCGTTTCGTTTTCTGGAGCACGGCCCGTACCACTTCAACCATCTGCATGATGAATCTTGTCGGCGCGCGAACGATGCCGCCATGGCGTGGACCGAACGCCTTACGCTCGCGGAGGAGACCGCACGTGCGGCAGGCGCGCTGCTCCGAACGCGGTTCGGACATCATCTGCAGATACGCTCAAAAGGCCTGCGCTCCAACCTCGTCACCGACGCCGACACGCAGTCCGAGGACTTGATACGCGCCGCGATCGCGCGCCGGTTTCCAGACGACGCAGTCTTAGGAGAAGAAGAAGGTCAACGCGGCTCGGGCAACGCGCGTTGGATCATCGATCCGCTCGATGGCACGACGAATTTCGCGCACGGCTATCCATGCTTTGCGGTCTCGATCGCGTTTGAAGCTGACGGCGAGGTCGTCGTCGGCGTCGTCTACGACCCGATGCGCGACGAGTTGTTCATCGCGCAGCGTGGCGAAACGTCGCGCTGCAACGGCGGCGCGATCGCCGTTTCAAAGACTGCGCAGCTGGGTGACGCGCTGCTGGCGACGGGTTTCCCGCCGCACGACGGTATCAATCTCCCGAATCTCACCGAGTTCGATGCGTTCATGCGGCGCGGACGCGCTATGCGGCGCGATGGCTCGGCGGCGCTCGACCTATGCTACGTGGCCTCAGGTAGGTTCGATGGTTTTTGGGAGCCTGAACTTCATTCGTGGGATGTTGCCGCCGGCGCGCTGATCGTCGAACAAGCCGGCGGCAAAGTCAGCGATTATCGTGGCGGCCGGATCGCATTGGAAGGCCGGCGCATCGTCGCAAGCAACGGGCTCATCCATGACGAGATGATCGACGTGCTGAAGATCTCGAACTGATGGAACGGGCACGACCATCCGACTGGCCGCGCGAGTGCTCCACGTGGCGCGACGCATTCTATCTCGGCGACACCGAGCACATCGCGCTCGTCGGTGGAGGCGGCAAGACGACGACGTTGTGGTCGCTGGCACGCGAGCTCTCCGGCGACGGCCCGACGATCGTGACCACGACGACCAAAGCCGGCGCGCCGCCGGATGGCGTGCCGCTAGTCGACTGGGGGCGTCCGCTGCCCGACCATTCGCTTCACGAAGCGGTCGCGTCCGCGTTCGAGCGCTCGCCCCTCATCGCAGTTGGTTCGGATGTACGCGAAGGCCGCTTGCGCGCGGTGACGCCGGAGATCGCGGACGAGCTGTTCTTCCGTTGCGGCGCGCGTTACGTGCTCAACGAGGCAGACGGCGCTCGCATGAAACCGTTCAAAGCACCTGCGGCGCATGAGCCGGTCGTCGCTTCGACGTCGACGATGCTGCTCGTCGTGATCGGCCTGGACGCACTGGGAGCACCGATCGATGAAGAGCACCTCCACCGGCCCGAACAAATCATGGCGTTGACCGGTACCGTCGTAGGCGACGCCCTGAGCGCAGCGCACGCAGCCGCGATCGTGCGCGAGTACGAGACGCGCTGCGAGGATGTCGATGAGTCGGCGCGATTCGCGGTGCTGCTCAACAAGGCGGATGAGGGTCCGCAGGACCGCAGAGTCGGCGAGCTCAGCACTGCGCTGGCCGGCGTCGACTTGAGCGCGCTCGTCGCGGCGACGCAACACGGGCAGACGAAGCGTTGGCGCTTGCGTTAGCGCCGCGCGTCGGCTGCATCATCCTCGCAGCGGGAGCTGCACGCCGGTTCGGCGGCGGCAAACTGTCGGCATCGCTGCGAGGGTCGCCGCTCCTCCAAAGCGCGATCGACGCGGCGTGCGGATCACGCGCGCTACAGTGCACGATCGTGCTCGGGGCGGACGCCGCGGTCGTCGCGGCTAACATCGACACGCGCCGATGCACGGTCGTCGTGAACCGGGCCTGGCGGCGTGGCATCGCCTCTTCCATCGCTTGTGGCGTGCGTGAGCATGACATCGAGGATGCCTGCATCATCGCGCTCGGCGATCAGCCGTATGTGACCTCGACTGATGTCGACGCATTGATCGAAGCCTTCGCACGCGAGCGTAATGCGAAGACGCGGCCGATCGTCGCGCTGCGTGCTGGCGATGTGTGGGGCGCGCCGGTGCTTTTCCCGCGGCGCGATTTCGCGGCGTTACGCCGGCTGCGCGGTGATCGCGGCGCCAAAGGGCTCGCGAGTGCCAATCAGTCGCGGTTAGTGTTCGTCGAAGCGATCGATCGTCGCGCGTTCGATGACGTCGACACGAAAGCCGACCTCACGCGTCTGAACGCACCCGAAACTCGACGAACTCGCCCGTAGCCGTCGCTTTCAGATCTTCGACGTCGCGCACGTTTGCGCCGGCTGGGCCATGCGAGCACCACGAGCGCAACACCGCGAGCGCATCGCCGGTGCCCTCTGCGACCAGCTCGATGCTGCCGTCATACCGGTTGCGGACCCAGCCCGTGAGCCCGAGATCGCGCGCTTGTTCGACGGCGCTCGCGCGAAAGAACACGCCCTGCACCCGTCCACGGATGCGCAAATGAAGGCGCGGCATCAGGAGGGAGTGGGATTCGAACCCACGAGATCTTTCGATCTTCTGGTTTTCAAGACCAGCGCTTTAAACCGCTCAGCCATCCCTCCGCGACGCGCCGTCTTCGCCCAGGCGTTCAGCACGCCGTCCGCGCTCACCCTGTGGGCTTCTTGAAATCGAGCGCGAGCGAGTTGATGCAGTAGCGCTGCCCGGTCGGTCCAGGGCCGTCGTCGAAGACATGGCCGAGGTGCGATCCGCACCGGCGGCAGCGCACTTCGACGCGATGCATTCCGTGGCTGTCGTCATCGAGCAGCGTCACGTTCGCGGTGTTCGCCGGCTCGGTGAAGCTCGGCCATCCGCTGCCCGACTCGAACTTCGTGCCTGAGTCGAAAAGCACGTTGCCGCACGCAGCGCAATTGTACGAGCCTTGCTCCTTATTGTGGAGCAGCGCGCCGCTGAACGGCCGCTCCGTCGCGCCGCGCCGCAGCACCTCGAATTGCTCGGGCGTCAGCTCGCGCCGCCAGTCTTCATCATTCTTCTTAACGTCTTCCATCGCGTTCTCCAATGCGCCGTTCATTTCGCGGCGCCTGATACGTCATATAAAGGAAGTGCCATGAGAAGGCCTGCGCGCGGGTTCACGCTATTGGAACTCATGGCGGTGGTCGCGATCATCGCCATCCTGGCCGCTATCGTCGTACCCAACTACCTACACGCTCGGGCCGAGTCCCAAACTGTCGCCTGCGAAAGCAACCTGCTGCACATCGCCACTGCGCTTGAAGAGTACGCGACCGATCACGGCGGCAGGTACCCTGCGATCAATGGGCCGGTGAATACCGCCCTTTTCGGCGGTCCGAACAACCCGTACATGGACACCATACCGACCGACCCGGCCGGCGGTGCGTATCGCTATCATACGCCCGGGAACGGAGTCTGCGTCGCGAGCGATGCGTACAAGATCATCGACGGCGACCAGCACGACACGAGCACCCTCGGTTTGCTTCCCAATTTCAACGGCGCGACGACCGGCATCCGCTACTGCCAATCGTCTGGGATTCACGCCGCGTTGATCGGACAATGAGAACGCTACGGGTTCGTACGGACAAACCGTTTCTAGCGCTGTCCTGACACGCCGATGATTCCAACGTCAGGAAGATAGACGACGTACTTGCAATTGTTCTCGCACGGCGGCCCGTTCGGGCCACGCGGCAGCGACGACAACAGCGCCGATTCCATCGAGCCGTCATCCCAGATCTCGTACTTCGCATCAGGTTGAACGGACGCCGGATGATGGTAGTCGTATGCGCCGGTGCCGTCGCCGCCTGGGACAGCCGGGAGCTTCGTGATATATTTAGGCACGAGCTGCGGCAGATCGTCAGGATACTTGCCTTCGTGATCGATCGCATACGTCTCCACAGCCATCGCGAGCTGCTTCAGATTGGCCTTATCGGCGGCGAGCATGCTCTCGTCGCGCGCATGCATGAAATTCGGAATAAGGATGGCCGCGAAGATGGCCAAGAACGGAATTCCTAGGAGCAACAGCGCCGCGGCGACGATCAACCCCAAGACCCAGCCTGGCATTCCTTTCTTGCGCTCAGCGGGTGCTGTCGTTGAAACCATCGCGCCGCATTTCGGGCAGAAGTTCGCGCCGTCTGGTAGCGTCGCGCCGCAGTTCGCACACGTTCCTATCATGCGTTCTTCTTACAGGTGCGATCGGATAAGCCGGAATCGGTCTTGATGAGCCACGATCCGTCGGGTTGTTGCTGCCAAATCGTCAGGTAACGCCCCGTGTAGACGACTGCGTTCTTGCCGGTCGGGCGCAACGTGAACGAGTAACTGCCCATCTCGTAGGCTAGCTCATCTTCGACGACCAGATCTTCCGTCGTGATCGTGCCGGTCACAAGCGGCGTCCGTGCAAACGCTTTTGCGCGCGAAGCTTCGATCGCCGCGCGGCCGCGCGTGATCGTGCCGTCGTCGGCGATCGAGGCCGCATTCATCGCGAACAGCTGAGCGAACGCGTGCGCATCTCCGCGCTGCCACGTCGAGATATACGCAGCGTTGCCGGCGTCGATCGCGCGTTGCGCGTCTGCTCTGTGTGCCTGCGCCGCGCTGGCCGCAGATGCGGCGGGCGCCGGCGTGGGGGTCGCCGCAGCGATGAGCAGCGCGGCGATCAATGTGATCATCGTGGTACCTCCGGTTTACGCGCGACGATGATGCCGAAGTCTGCGCGTAGCGAGCGCACGTGGTCGCCGTCTCGTTCGATCGCGAAATACTCAGCGCAGCGCGGTGGCGCCGCGAGTAGCCAGCGCTCGAGCGCGCCCCGTTCGTCCGCCGGCATTCCCGAACGCGCGGTCCAGTCCGCGAAATCATACGAGTCGCGCGCGAACGGTTCGACGTGCTCGACCTGTAACCCGGCCGCTTCGATCCACGCGCGCCACTCGCGCGCAGTGTACGCGCGTACGTGACTCGCGTCACGCCAGCGCTCGAACGTATTGACGAACTCATCCAACTGCGGGTCGTCCGGAGCCATCTGGTCGTCGAGCAAAAAGCGTCCACCGGGTTTCAGCACGCGCGCGCTCTCCCGCACGAATGCGGCCGGGTCCGCGAAGTGGTGTGGCGCGACGCGGCATGTGACAAGATCGAAACGGTCTGCCGGGAACGGCAGCGCCTCGGCCTGCGTCTGCATGAAGCTGATGTTGCCCACCTTGCGCGTCGCGGCCAGCTCAGCCGCCACTTCAAGCATGCGAGGCGTCAGATCGCTGGCGACGACATGCGCGACGCGCGGAGCGAACGCGAGTGCGGTGTGGCCTGCGCCAGTGGCGATGTCGAGCAGCTCTTCGTCGCCGCGGAGCTGCGCGAGCTCGAGCAGGCGCGCGAGGTCGTCGCCGGACGCGTGACGCGCGCTGTCCACGTAACGCGCAGCCGTCGCAGAGAACTGCGAGCGAGCTTTTTCCTGGATCGCTTTTTTGTCCACAGGAGTCGTCGCCGCGTTCGTTTGCCGCGCTGCCCAGAAGCCACCTTTGCGAGTCCCGCGTATCGCGACTAAAATCACGATTCGAGCGATACGGACGGAGGCAGCCAGCGCACTGGAGCCAAAGCTAGTCCGCGAGCACCATGTGGCGCTCGAGCGAGGCTCGAGTGGCGAGCTAGCCGCGCGGTGGCTTTCGACTGCTCCGCATTCCGGAGGTACGGACCCTTGGCCAAAGACAATCTCAGTTTCGATCCGGTCGGCGCACCGGAAGAAATGGGCCGGCTTCGCTTTATGGCACAAGCGACGGTCGCGCTCGGCGGCATCGTCGGACTTGGGCTTGCCATTCCGTTCGCGGGGGCTCTGTGGCCGAAGCAAGACCTGCTCGATGCTAACAAGGGCTGGTCGGACATCACGCCCGACGCGTTTGCGGCGCTCAAAGCGAGCATTGACAAACCCGTCAAAATCCATTTCACGAAGAAGGACGTGCAAGACGGGTATCTGGTCAGCGACCAGGACTATTACGTCTGGGGCATCCGCATGACGCCGGAAGAAGAGCAGTCGTTCCAAGAGCAGCGACCGGATCTGTTCACCGGCGGCGGCAAAGTCGACTTCCCGGTCGTGACGATGGGCTTCGCGATGTTCAGCTCGGTCTGTCCGCACTTGCAGTGCAAGTTCGCCTGGGACGACGACCTCAAGGCATTCCTGTGCCCGTGCCACGGCTCGCAGTTCAGCAGGCTCGGCGTACACATGAAGCATCCGAACGGAGTGCCGATCGGCCCGGCGCCGCGCGGTCTGGATCCGATCCCGTTCCGGGAGCAGAGCGGCGTCGCGCAGATCGAGTGGGTGAAATATTTCGCCAACGTCCCCTATCGCCTGATCGTCTCGTACTCGTAGGAGCGGCTGTACATGCTAACATGGATTGAATCACGCACCGGCGTCGTCAGCTGGCTCAAAGATTTTCTTACCGAGGATGTCCCCGGCGGCGCCAGCTACTTCTACGTCTTCGGCAGCGCCACGCTCATCTTGCTCACGATGCAAGTCATCACCGGCATCTTCCTGACATTCTACTATTCGCCATCCGCCGTCACCGCATGGGAATCGACCAAGTTCATCTATCAGAACGTGACCTTCGGTCAGTTCATGATCAGCATGCACGACTGGGGCGCGTCGGCGATGATCATCTTGATCACCGTGCACCTGCTTCAAGTGCTGGTGTTCGGCGCGTACAAGCGGCCGCGCGAGGTCCAGTGGGTCGTCGGCGTTACGTTGTTCTTCTTCACGCTGGTGCTGGGGTTCACCGGCTACCTCTTGCCCTGGGATCTTAACGCGTACTACGCGACGCAGGTCGGCATCAACATCGCTGCGACCGTGCCGATCGTCGGTCCCTACATCGCCAACTTCCTCAATGACGGCTCGACCTTAGGCACGTTGACCGTCAGCCGCTTCTTCGGCATCCACGTGTGGTTGACGCCGGCACTGCTGATCGGGCTCGTCGTTCTCCACATCTTTATCTTCCGCCATAACGGGGCGGCTGGACCGGCGTCAGACAAGCCTCCCAAGACCATCGGTCGCTTCTATCCCGACCAGATCTTCATGGACACGATCGTCTCGTTCATCGCGTTCCTGGTCGTGGTAGCGCTCGCAGTGTACCTGCCGACGCCGCTGTTGCCGAAAGCTGACCCGAACTACGGCGGCTTCATTCCGGCGCCGGCGTGGTATTTCTACTCGCTGTACGGCATCTTGCGTCTTGCACCGGCCGGATTGCTCACGCTGGTCGCGACCGTCGTCTTGCCAGGCGTGTTCGCGCTGGTGCTTTTCGCGCTCCCATGGATCGATCGAAATCCAAGCCGCGCGATCGCGAAGCGCCCGTTCATGATGGGCGTCACCGCGCTGACGTTGGTCAGCATCATCGCGCTCACCGTCTACGCGGGCGACCAGATTAACAAAGAACGACAAGCCAGTCCCGCCGGACTGACGCCGGTTGCAGGCAGCGGCGCCTTGCCCGAAACGCCTGCACCGTCGCCTGGCGCGACGACCGCCGCGGCAGCTGACGGCTCGAAGATCTTCGCATCGAACTGCGCGAGCTGTCACGGCGCGACCGGGCAGGGGACGCCCGGCACGTTCCCGCCTTTGGCCGGCAATCCGGTCGTCACCGGAGATCCGGCCAAAGTCATCGCAATCGTCGACAACGGTTTGCACGGGCAGATCAGCGTCAACGGCGCCAATTACAACGGCGTGATGCCCGCATGGAAAGCCACGCTGAAACCGGACGAGATCGCTGCAGTCATCACGTACATCCGGACATCGTGGGGCAATCAGGCGTCGCCGGTCACGGCCGCGCAAGTCAAAGCCGCGAAATAAAAACGACTCGCAGGCGCACTCGTCAAGCGCCGGCGCCAAGCGCGCCGGCGTTTGATTTCTTAGCCGCCGATGTGCGACATTTCGACCTTCGGCACGTCTGCCGTCTGCGCGGTGCGCAGCTCGGAGTAGCGATCGTCGCGTACGCGCCAGATGTCAGCGATGAAGCGCGCGATGTCGGCGTTGCTGGCGCCGTCGCGCAGCAGTGCGCGCAGGTCGTGGCCCCGCGCGGCGAATAGGCACGTGTACAGCTGTCCTTCTGATGAAAGCCGAGCGCGTGTGCAGTCGCCGCAGAATGGTTGCGTCACAGACGCGATGATGCCGAATTCGCCGCGCCCATCTTTGTAGCGATAGCGGTTGGCGACCTCGCCGCGGTAGCTGGCAGCGACGGGTTCGATCGGATAGGCGGCGTCGATCGCGCGCGCGATTTCGGCCGCGGTGACGACATCATCTAAGCGCCAGCCGTTCGTCGTGCCGACGTCCATGTATTCGATGAAGCGCACGATGTGGCCGCTGCCGCGGAAATGCGCGGCCAGTGGCAGGATGCTCTCTTCATTGATGCCGCGCTTGACGACGACGTTGATCTTGACCGGGCCGAGGCCCGCCTCCGCGGCAGCGTCAATGCCATCGAGCACGCGCTGCACGGGGAAGTCGACGTCATTCATCGCGCGAAACACGGCGTCGTCGAGCGAGTCGAGGCTGACCGTCAGGCGCGCAAGCCCGGCGCTCTTCAGCGCAGGCGCGAGCTTCGCGAGCAGCGACCCGTTCGTCGTCAGCGTCAAGTCTTCGATGCCTTCGATCTCCGCCAGCATGGCGATGAGCGTCGTCAAATCGCGCCGTAACAGCGGCTCGCCTCCGGTGAGCCGCACCTTGCGTACCCCGAGTTCGGCGAAGATGCGGGCGAGACGTGCGATCTCTTCAAAGCTGAGGATCTCACCGGCCGGCAAGAAATGAAAGTCGCGGCCAAAGACCTCTTTCGGCATGCAATACGTGCAGCGGAAGTTGCAGCGGTCGGTCACTGAGATGCGCAGGTCGCGCAGCGGGCGCGCGCGCGTGTCGTTCAATGTCGTCGTGTCGGTCATGTGGCCGGAGGATGTTCGCGAACTGCTCCCTCGCTTCCGCCAGGCATCGCATGCGGGATGCCGAAGTGAAGCAGAACACGGGAGTCCGCCTCGAGGGTACGCGGACTGAGAGGGTTCGAGTCGAGCGCAACCGACCGCCGCAAGAACCGACCGTTGGAACCTGATCCGGGTCATTCCGGCGAAGGGAGCGTTATGAGTCTCACCACACCAAACGGGGCGACGGCCAGCAGCCACAAGATCTACGTCGACGGCCCGCACGGCATGCGCGTGCCGATGCGCCAGATCCATTTGACCGACGGCAGCGACGTGCGCGTCTACGACACGAGCGGTCTACACACCGACCCCGGCGTCGAGGTCGACGTGCACCAAGGTCTTCCACGCCTGCGCGCGCCGTGGGTCGAAGCTCGCGGCGATACCGAACCGCTTGCAACGCCGACGTCGGAGTATCGCCGTCAACGCGACAGCGATTCCGCGCTCGACGCCATCCGCTTCACGCCGCGCCACCACTCGCGACGTGCCAAGCCCGGCGCGAACGTGACGCAGATGCATTACGCGAGGCGAGGCGAGGTGACGCCCGAGATGGAGTACATCGCGGTGCGCGAGGGCGTCGCGCCTGGGTTTGTCCGCGATGAAGTCGCCCGCGGCCGCGCGATCATCCCGGCCAACATCAACCATCCGGAGTCCGAGCCGATGATCATCGGCCGCAACTTCCTGGTGAAGATCAACGCGAACATCGGCAATTCGGCGATCAGCTCGTCGATCGAAGAAGAAGTCGAGAAGATGACCTGGGCGACGCGCTGGGGCGCCGACACCGTGATGGACCTCTCGACCGGCAAGAACATCCACGAAACGCGCGAGTGGATCTTGCGCAACTCGCCGGTGCCGATCGGTACCGTGCCGATCTATCAAGCGCTCGAAAAGGTCCGCGGCAAAGTCGAGGATCTCAACTGGGAGATCTATCGCGACACGCTGATCGAACAGGCCGAGCAAGGCGTCGATTATTTCACGATCCACGCCGGCGTGCTGTTGCGCTTCGTGCCGCTCACGGCCAAGCGCGTGACGGGCATCGTGTCGCGCGGCGGCTCGATCCTCGCCCAGTGGTGCCTGCTCCACCATCAAGAGAACTTCTTGTACACGCACTTCGAAGAGATCTGCGAGATTATGAAGGCGTACGACGTGTCGTTCTCGCTCGGCGACGGGCTTCGGCCCGGCAGCGGCGCCGACGCGAACGACGAGGCACAGTTCGGCGAACTCGAGACGCTCGGCGAGCTGACCAGGATCGCGTGGGCGCATGACGTGCAGACGATGATCGAGGGACCTGGCCACATCCGCATGCACCAGATCAAAGAGAACATGGATCGCCAGCTCGCGGTGTGCCAAGAGGCGCCATTCTACACGCTCGGTCCGCTCGTCACCGACATCGCGCCCGGTTACGACCACATAACAAGCGCGATCGGCGCGGCCATGATCGGCTGGTACGGCACTGCGATGCTGTGCTACGTGACGCCCAAAGAACATCTCGGGCTGCCGAACAAGAAAGACGTCAAGGACGGCGTCATCGCATACAAGATCGCGGCGCACGCGGCAGACCTCGCCAAGGGACATCCGCACGCTCATGAGTGGGATGACGTGCTCTCAAAGGCGCGCTTCGAATTCCGCTGGCAGGACCAGTTCGAGCTCTCGCTCGATCCGCCGACCGCGCGCGACTTCCATGACGAGACGTTGCCCGCTCAAGGCGCGAAGGTCGCGCACTTCTGTTCGATGTGCGGCCCGCATTTCTGTTCGATGCGCATCTCGCAGGACGTGCGCGATTACGCCGCCTCGCTCGAGCAGATCGAAGAAGGCATGCGCGAGAAAGCGCGCGAGTTCAAGGAAGCAGGCGGCGAGTTGTACGTTCCTACGAGTTGATCCGTGACTCGAACATCGCGTTAGAAACCGCGCCGGTCCGCCAAGACCGGCGCTCTTTTTGGTTCGAACCTCGTTCCCATATCACTCGACAGACGAGCGGCCGCACTCTTGCGGGCTTGACTCACGCCGTCGAGCCGCCCGATATGGGAGGATCACCATGCGCATGCATCCATTTCTTTCTCGCGCTGCGGGCGCGTTGCTCGCATTATCGTTCATCGCACCCGTGCCGCCTGCGGGTGCAGATCCAGGTGAGCGGGTGAGCACGCTCGCGGAGCAGCAAGCGGTCTCAGTCACGATCTACAACGACAATCTCGCGCTCGTGCGCGACGAGCGTCGCTTATCGGTTCCCAAAGGCGTGCAGCAACTCGCGCTGCGCGACGTCAGCGCCCAAATCGACCCGACGACCGCCATCCTGCATAGCCTCACGTCATCCGGCGCGGTATCCGTCATCGAACAGAACTTCAACTTCGATCTGTTAAGCCCGGAGACGCTGCTCGAGAAATATGTCGGACGCGACGTCACCGTCATCCACACGAATTTCCGTACCGGCGCCGAGACGCGGGAGACGGCTCGCGTGCTCGCCGTCAACGGCGGCGTCGTGTTGCAGTACCCGAACCGCATCGAGACCGGCGTCGACGGCCGACTCGCCTTCGGGTCGATCCCCGCCAACTTGCGCGACCGCCCCACGCTGGTGACGCAGATCGACAACGCCTATGAGGGCGAGCAGACGCTCGAGCTCGATTATCTGACAGGCGGGTTGTCCTGGCGCGCCGATTATGTCGGCGTGCTCAATGCCGATGACACGCGCCTGGATCTCAACGGCCTGGTTACGCTTACCAATACGAGTGGGACGAGCTACAACAGCGCAGGCATGCAGCTGGTCGCGGGCAACCTCAATCGCGTGCAAACGCCGCAAGAGGTACGCACGCTCGCGGCGGTCGCGGATCGCGCCGCGAACGCGCAAATGCGCCAGGAGAATTTGTTCGAATACCATCTGTATACGCTTGGCCGCCCGACGACGATCGCCGACAAGCAGACCAAGCAGGTCGCGATGCTCTCGGCTTCGGGCGTGCCCGTGACGAAATCGCTCGAGCTACGCGGCGAAGACTACTACTACACGCAAGCGTCGAGCGATCTCGGACAGATGCTCAAGCCCCAAGTCTTCCTTGAATTTCAAAACGAAGGCGGTGCGCTCGGCGTGCCCCTGCCGAAAGGCATCGTGCGTATCTATAAAAAGGATTCGGAGGGCAACGCGCAGTTCGTCGGCGAGGATCAGATAGATCACACCGCGCGCAAGGAGCGCGTACGGCTGCGCCTCGGCGAATCGTTCGACGTGACCGCGACCAAGAAGCAGACCGATTTCAAACGTGTTGGTCCGTTCAACGACCGCTACCAATACGACAGCTCGTACACGATCGAGATGCGTAACGCGAAAAAAACGCCGGTGACGCTCAAAGTGGTCGAGCCGATGCCGGGCGACTGGACGATGCTTGCCGAGAACTACCCGCACGTCAAATCGTCAAGCGCGACCGCGACGTGGACGATCACAATCCCCGCCGACGGCAAGACGACGTTGGAGTATACAGTTCGAGTGCTCTACTAGAGGCGACTGGTCCGCGCTAGTCGAGCAGTTCGTACGCCGGCAGCGTCAAGAACTCGATGAAGGTTTCGCTCAGCGCGACTTTGTCGAACAGATCGCGTGCCTGCCCGAAGCGGCTGTGCGAGAACGATTTGTCGTCCATCGTTCCTCGCGCGGCCGCAAGCTCGTCCTCTTCCAGCGCGCGAATCGTGCTCTTGCCGATCGTCTGGCCGCTATCCAGGCGCCCGCCTTGATGCACCCACTGCCAGATCTGCGAGCGCGCGATTTCGGCGGTCGCGACATCTTCCATCAAGTTGTTGATGCCGGCAGCACCTGTGCCGCGCAACCACGACTCCACGTAGCGAATGCCGACGCCGACGTTGTTGTGCAGGCCGGCTTGAGTGATCGTGCCGCCGGGCACCCGCACGTCGAGTAGCTGAGCAGCGGAAACGGAAACCTCGGGCCGCTGGCGCTCGATCTGGTTGGGGCGCTCGCCGAGCACCGCGTCGAATTCAGCGCGCGCCACCGGAACGAGGTCCGGATGTGCGACCCACGTGCCGTCAAAACCATCGTGCGACTCGCGCTGCTTGTCGTCGCGCACCCGCGCCAGCGCCGTTTCGTTGACCTTAGGATCTTTGCGGCTGGGGATGAACGCCGCCATGCCTCCCATCGCGTGCACGCCGCGGCGGTGGCACGTCTTGACCAGCAATTCGGTGTAGGCGCGCATGAATGGAACCGTCATCGTCACTTGGGCGCGATCCGGCAGCATGAACTCAGGGCGGTTGCGGAATTTCTTGATGATGCTGAACATGTAATCCCAGCGACCTGCGTTGAGCCCGCTCGAGTGATCGCGAAGCTCATAGAGGATCTCATCCATCTCGAACGCCGCGAGAATCGTCTCGATGAGCACCGTCGCGCGGATCGTGCCGCGCGGGATCTCAAGCGCATCTTGCGCGAAGTTGAACACGTCGTTCCACAAACGCGCTTCGAGATGGCTTTCGAGCTTGGGCAGATAGAAATACGGACCGCTGCCGCGCTCGATGAGACGGCGCGCATTATGGAAGAAGTAGAGCCCGAAATCGAAAAGGCTGCCGCTCAACGGGGCGCCGTCGATGCGCAGATGCCGTTCTGGCAGATGCCATCCGCGCGGGCGCAGGAGCAGCACTGCCGGATTCTCGATCAGGCGATAGGTCTTTTCCGGAGTCTCAAGCGAGATCGTGCGCTCGATCGCCTCAATGAGGTTGACGTGACCGCTGATGAGGTTCTCCCACGTCGGAGTGTTCGAATCTTCAAAGTCGGCCATGAACGCGCTCGCGCCCGAATTGAGCGCGTTGATCACCATTTTGCGGTCGGTCGGACCGGTGATTTCGACGCGCCGATCGCGCATGTCGGCCGGAATCGATGGGCCGCGCCAATCGCCATCGCGCACCGACCACGTGGCGGTGAGGAAATCCGGAAGCACGCCCGCATCAAACTCGGCTTGGCGCTTCTCGCGCGCGGCGAGTAACTCACGGCGGCGCGGTTCGAACTCGCGCGCGAGCGCTGCCACGAATCCAACCGCCTGCGGCGTGAGGATTTCAGCTTGGCGATCGACGGACGGTCCCTCGAGGGTGACGCCCTCGACGTCGGCTGCGTATCTCATGGCGCCGGGTTGGACCTTGGCCGGCTCCAGTCCCCGGCTCGAACGCGCATTTGGCAGGCCGGCTAGGAGAGGCTGGCCCCGCACTGGCTTCGAATGCACCTCGACCACGAGGGAGGTACCGTCATGGCTTCAACGTCGACGCGCGTGTTCATAGATTGCAGTTCGGTGCCGAGCGAGAACAATTGCACGCTCTATATCTCGGGCAAACCGGATGAAGTGCTTGCTGCCGCCGTCCAGCACGCCGTGTCCGCGCACGGACATGCTGACACGCCGGAGCTGCGTTCGGAGTTACAAGGGGCGCTACAGACCGAAGGGGCGTAGGCTCTAGGCGATGCGCTCGATGCCGCCCATGTAAGGCTGCAAGATCCGCGGGACCCGCACCGAGCCATCCGCTTCCTGATAGTTCTCGAGCACGGCGAGCAAGGTTCGCCCGATCGCCAACGCCGATCCGTTGAGCGCGTGGACGAACTCTGGTTTCGCTTTTGGCGCAGGCCGGAAACGCACGCCCGCGCGCCGCGCCTGGAAGTCGCCCGTGTTGCTGATCGATGAGATCTCGCGATACGTCTGCTGCCCTGGCAGCCAGACCTCGAGATCGAAGGTTTTCTGCGATGCGAAGCCCGTGTCGCCCGAACATAGCAGCATGACGCGGTATGGGAGCTCGAGCGCTTGCAACAGACTCTCAGCGTGGCGCACGAGTTGATCGTGCGTCGCCGCGGATTCTTCAGGTCGCGTAAGCGCGACGAGCTCGACTTTCTCGAACTGATGCTGTCGGATGAGCCCACGTGTGTCCTTGCCGGCGGCGCCGGCTTCTTGCCTGAAGCACACCGTGTAGGCGGTGTAGCGCTTCGGTAAGTCTGTGGCCTCGAGAATCTCGTCGCGGTGCAAGTTGACCAGTTGGACTTCCGACGTGGGCGAAAGGAACAGCGAGCCGTCGTCGACCGCGAACATCGCATCCGAGAATTTGCTCAAGTGCCCGGTCGCTTCAACCGACTCCCGATTGACGAGCACCGGCGGCGCTATTTCCGTGTAGCCGGCAGCCGTGTTGCGCTCTAAGAAGAAGTTGATGAGCGCGCGGTTGAGGCGCGCGCCCAGACCCTCGATGACTGTGAAACGGCTTCGTGCTAAGCGTACACCGCGTTCGAAATCGAGGATTCTAAGCCGCTCGCCGATCTCCCAATGCGGTTTCGGCTCGAACGCAAGCCGCGGCGGTTCGCCCGATGAACGCACGAGCACGTTGGCGTTTGCGTCGGCGCCGTCCGGTACATCATCGGCGATGACGTTCGGGACTTGGGCGAGCAGCTCGTTGAGGCGCGCGTCGAGCGATGCCGCTGAATTTTCGTGAGTGGTGATGCGCTCGCCAAGCTCGGTGGAGCGTTCGCGCAAGCGCGCCAGCGTTTCAGGCGATTGGCCTTTGGCTTTTGCGAACTCCGCAGAGATCTGGTTGCGCTCGGCCTTCGCGGCATCGGCAGCGGTCACGGCGTTGCGCCAATCTGCGTCGAGCGCAAGGATATCGTCGACGACCGAGACCGGCAGCTGGCGGCGCGCAAGCGACCGGCGCACGCGATCCGGTTGCTCCCGGATGAGGCGCCGGTCGAGCATCTAGGTCCTGTTCGCTGCCGGCATCGCAGTCTCGTGTGTCGGATAACGCGGGCCTGGAGCGTTGCCGAGCTGGCGACGCAACTCCTCAGGATGTGACGAATATTCAATCGCGCTGTCGCGCGAGATCTTGTCGGCGGCGACGAGCTCACCGAGATGGCGCTCGAGCGACTGCATGCCGAGTTGCGTGCCGGTCTGCATCTGCGTCAACATCTGCGCGGGCTTGTTCTCGCGGATCAGGTTGCGCACGGCGGGCGTGCCTAGCAGGACCTCCATCGCGCAGATACGTCCGGTGCCGCTGGTGCGCGGGATCAAGCACTGCGTGAACACCGCTTCGAACGACCCGGCGAGCTGCACGCGCACCTGCTCTTGCTGATCGACGGGGAAGACGTCGATGATGCGGTTGATCGATTCGGGCGCCGACGTGACGTGCAGGGTGCCGAACACGAGGTGTCCGGTCTCGGCCGCGGTCATCGCGAGTTTGATCGTCTCGAGATCGCGCATCTCGCCGACGAGAATGACATCGGGGTCTTGGCGCAGCGCCGAGCGCAGGGCATTCTGCTCGGATTTCGTATCGTGCCCGACCTCGCGCTGCGTGATGACGGAAAGATCGCTATGATGCTCGAACTCGATCGGATCTTCGATTGTCACGATGCGCAGTTTATTGTGGCGATTGATGTAGTCGACCATCGCGGCCAGCGTCGTGGTCTTGCCGCTGCCGGTCGGTCCGGTGACGAGCACAAGGCCGCGCGGTTTTTGCGTGTAATCGGTGACGATTTTCGGTAGATCCATCTCTTCGAGCTTCGGCGGTGTCGACGGGATGGCGCGGAAGCTGCCGCTCAGATGTTCGCGTTCGAAGCACATGTTGACGCGGAAACGTGAGACGCCGGACAGCGAGTACGCGATGTCGAGCTCGCGGCCTTGGACGAGCTGCTCGTATTGGCGGTCGGTCAAGATCGAGCGCAGCAGCGCATCCATGTCATCCTTGTTCAGGACATCGTCATTGAGATGGGTGAGCTCGCCGTTGATGCGGATCGTCGGCGGGCAACCGGCGACTATGTGCAAGTCCGACGCGCTGGCAAGCACGGTTTGCGTGAGCATGTCGTCAAGCGAATGCGAGTACATGCGGCCTCCACGAACAGCCGCGCGCGTGCTCTAAGGGGGGTCTGGCCCCGGCGCGCAGCAAAGCTACGAATATCCTGTAAGGTTAGACTTGCGCACGTACGCAGTCGTTACCTAGTGTATCGGAGGTTTCGCCGACGTCCACCGTCGATCCGACCCTGCGACGCGTCTGCCTCGCACACGCCCTGCGCGCCATGCGCGCGCACCCGATCCGAACGGTCGCGGTCGAGCGGGCACCCATCGGTCCGTCATGCGCCGGGCGCGCCATCGCAGCCGAGGTCCTGGCGCTCGAAGATGTGCCGCCGTTCACACGCTCGAGCGTCGATGGTTTCGCGGTCCACGCGGAGGATGTGAGATCCGCACGACCTGGCGCCATCGTAAGACTGACGATCGTGGGCGAGGTCACGATGGGAGCGGACGCGCCGCGCGCGCTGCCGCGTGGACATGCGATGCGCGTGCCGACCGGCGGCTGGCTGCCCTCAGGCGCGTCGGCTGTTGTCAAGAAAGAAGATTGCAGCGATCTCGGCGACGCCGTCGAGATCAACGACGGCGAAGGCAGCGACGAACACATCACGCGGCAAGGGGCGGACATCCGGCGCGGCGAGGTGCTGGCAAAGCCGGGCACGGTCGTGACGCCCGCGTCAGTCGGGATGTTATCGGGCGCCGGCGTGTCCGAGCTTCCGCTGTTCGCGAAGGCGCGCGTCGCCTTACTCGTCACCGGCGATGAGATCGTGTCGCCCGGTGCACTGCTGCACGCCGGAGCCGTGCGCGACATCAACAGTTTGTCGCTTGGCGCGACGCTGCGCGCGATGGGTTTTTCCCTTGTGTCGTACGAGCGTGTGGCAGATCGCAAAGATGTATTCGAAGCGGCATTCGCACGGGCGTTGCGCGAGTGCGACGCGGTCGTCATCTCTGGTGGATCGAGCGTCGGCGAGCGCGACTACACGCCGCAGATCGTCGCGGCTGCCGGCGCGCCCGGCGTCATCGTGCACGGCGTGCGCGCGAAGCCGGGCCGCCCGACGATGCTTGCGATTGTCGGCGACAAGCCGGTGATCGGTCTTCCCGGCAATCCTGTGTCAGCACTTGTGATGCTCGAAACGCTCGGGAAACCGATTCTGCTACGACTGTACGGCAAGGACGATCAAACGCTGCCCTTGCGCGCCTGCTTGACGAGCAGGCTCGCGCTGGATCCGAGACTCGAACATCTCGTCCCAGTCGCGCTGTCGCGCGCCGAGCGCGGTCTGAACGCGTCGCCCTTGCTCGGCACATCGGCGCAGATGCACATCTTAGGTTTCGCCGATGCGCTGGTCGCGGTACCGGAAGGAAGCGGACCGATCGAGGCGGGCGAACTCGTCGACGCGGTCCCACTGTCACGCACAACCTCGTTGAGGTAGACGATGAACATGAACGAACAATCCGACGCTCGCCGGCAATGGGCGACCATCGTTCGAAGCACCGCCATCGCAGCTGCGATCGCGGTGCTCGCCGCCGTCACCGCATGCAGCAAGTCCGATCAAGACCAGACGCAGCGCGCGCTGCAGCAAGCGGGTGGCGATGCGTGGATCTGCACGCAAGTGCGCTCCGCTGCCGCGGCGTTAGATCCAGCGACCATTTCGCTCGTTAAAGTCGAATGCACCAAGGGTGTCGTCACGATGAGCGGCCAGGTGCGTAGCGGCCAAGAACGCGAGCAGCTGATCGCGGCGGCGCAGAAAGTCCAAGGCGTGACCTCGGTGGTCTCACACGTGCATGTCAACCCGAAGGCGCCGACCGGCAATGAGATCGCCGGTGACGTCGCGATCGCTGCGAAAGTGCACGTCGCGATCGCCGGACAGACTGGCGTCAATGCGCTCAAGATCAACGTCAGCTCGCACAACGGCGTCGTCACGCTTGGCGGCTCCGTGCCGTCTCCTGCGATTAAGACGGTGGCGGTCGACGCGGCGCGCGGCGTCGACGGCGTCAAGCGCGTCGTCGACAAGCTCGCGGTGCAAAGATAAGCTCGGGGGCCCGGAGAACAGCATCAGTCTGCGATACGGCATCCTTTCCGACATCCACTCGAACCTCGAGGCGCTCCAAGCGGTCATCGCTGAAGTCGATGCCATGGGCGTCGACGAGTTGCTGTGCCTGGGCGACATCGTCGGGTATGGCCCGAGCCCCAATGAATGTTGCGACCTCTTGCGCGAGCGGGGAGTCATTGCGATCGCCGGCAACCACGACGAAGCGGCAGTGCGCGCAGCCGAAGCCGAACGATTCAACTCGCTCGCGCGTGCCGCGATCGCTTGGACGCGCACGCAGCTGACGCCCGAGAACCGCGATTTTCTCGCGGGCCTGCCGAGGGAGCGGAAGGTGAACGGCTTTGCGATGGTCCACGGCGCCCCCGTTCACCATTTCGAATATATAATGGATGTCAGCGATGCCCAACGGGCCTTCGAACTGACGTCCGAGGCCCTGACGTTTGTGGGGCATAGCCACGTGGCGGAAGTCTACTATCAGGAACCGGCAGGCAGGACGTTCCAACAGCGGCTGCTGCACGGCGGGCGAATCGATATCGTTCCCGAATTCCGTTACATCATCAACGTGGGCAGCGTCGGCCAGCCGCGCGATCGCAATCCGCAGTCGTCGTTTGCGGTCTACGACGGCGAGGCGTCAGCCGTGCACGTGCTGCGCGTCGCGTACGACATCGACCGCGTGCGCGAGCGGATGGCGCGTGCAGAGCTGCCCGAACCTTTGAGCGAGCGCTTGGCGGCAGGCTGGTGAGCACCCGCGCCGGGTGGCGCGTGCCGAACCCATGAAGAAAGGCAAAATGACCATTCTCCGTTCTGCCCTCGTCGCGCTCGCCGCGGCGTGCCTGCTCGCCTCGAGCGTCAGCCCCGCGTCCGCGGCGCAGGTGACCGATCAGTATTCCAACCACGCATATCTGTCGCACGTGAGCGACGGTCTCGTGGCCTTTTACTCGAAGAACTTTGCCGCCGCACGCGTCGCGTTCGAGGCCGCGCTAGCCATCGCACCGTCCGACTCGTTCGCGCTCTCGTTCCTCAACGCCAGCCTCCGCAACCTCGGAGTCGAGGCACTGACGCAGCTCGCCGATCAGGAAGAAGAAGACGCTG
The DNA here is from genome assembly GCA_035654355.1 of Binatus sp. (SeqCode). Lineage (GTDB taxonomy): Bacteria > Vulcanimicrobiota > Vulcanimicrobiia > Eremiobacterales > Eremiobacteraceae > JAFAHD01. The sequence goes on along the minus strand of DASRXC010000088.1, from coordinate 18,594 downwards.
CGAAAAACCCGCGCGACGCGCTCGCGCAAACGCGGCTCGGCTATACCTACATGTTCATGTCGCAGTTCCAGACCGCGCGCGGACCGGACGCGCGCGACGCGTTCAACGAAGCGCTGCAACTCGATCCGCATATGGCCGCCGCACACGTCGGCCTCGGCATCTACCGCTTGGGCGACAACTCCACCAGCCGTGCGAAGGCCGAATTCCTCGCCGCGCTGGACTCGACTCCCAAAGACGTGCTCGCGCGCGAATATCTGTCGAGCATCTATCAAGTCGATCTCAAAGATCCGAACCGCGCGCTCGCGTACCTGATCGACGTCCCGAACATCATGCCGAACTATCCGGACGCGTTCTATCATCTCGGGTCGATCATGGACGACCTTGGCCAGTACGATGCGGCGATCAAGTATCTCAAGACCGCGATCGATCTCGACAAGGGCCACGTCGGCGAAGCCGGCCAGTACGGGCTGCCGCTGCTTGGCACCGTCTATCTCAAAGTGCACAAGGTACCCGAGGCGAAACTCGCGTTTTCAGAAGCGATCGTCTACGGCGAAGCGCCGGAGTTCTCGCAGTCGCAGCTGGATAAGATCAAGCACGGCGACATCAAGTGAGCGCGTCGCGGGAAGCGTTCTTGGCGTCGACGGCTCCTTCACAACTCGAGGATGACCGGCGCTGCTTTGCGTGTGGTCCGGACAACGAGCTGGGGTTGCGCTTGCAGTTCGAGTATGCGGAGAACGCCGCGCGGTGCACGGTGAGCGTGCCCGAGCGCTTCGGCGGCTGGACAGGCATCATGCATGGCGGCATCGTGGCGACACTGCTCGACGAAGCGATGGCGCATGCGGCGATCGCCGCCGGAGCGCGGGCGGTGACCGCCAAACTCGAGGTTCGCTTCCGCAAACCAGCGCCGACCGGTGTGCCACTCGTCATCGAAGGATCCGTGAAGCGTTTGCGCGGCAAGCTGCTCGACGGCCAAGCGGTGCTCTCCGACGGAAGCGGCACCGTGTACGCCGAGGGGCACTCGCGCTTCGTCGCGGTCTGACGCCGGCGCGATGACGCCGGAGAAGAGCGGCGAGAAGCTCATCGCGAGCAACCGCCGCGCATTCCACGAGTTCAAGTTCGAGGACCGCATGGAGGCCGGGCTTGTCTTGACCGGCACCGAAGTGAAGAGCTTGCGCGCGAACGGCGCGTCGCTCGTGGACGGCTACGTCCGTCTCAAAGGACGCGAGGCGTGGCTCATCAACGTGCACATCCCTCCATATGGCCACGGAACGTTCTTCTCGCAGCACCCGGAGCGGCGCGACCGCAAACTCTTGCTGCACGCGCGCGAGCTGACACGGCTCGTCGGCCAGCTGCAAGAGAAAGGATTAACATTGGTGCCGCTGCGCTTGTACTTCAAGCGCGGTATGGTCAAGGCTGAACTCGGGCTCGGACGCGGCAAGAAGCAGTATGACAAGCGCGAGACGATCAAAAAACGCGAGGCGGAGCGCGAAGCGCAACGCTACGCGCGGCGCAGCTCCTAAACGCTCCGTCGTCGTCGCGACTTCGGGCGGCGCCGACAGCGGCGCGGCACTGCTGTTGGCGCGCGAGGCGATGCCGGACGCGGACATCATCGCCATCTACATCGATCACGGGCTGCGGCCCAAGTCTTCGATCGCCGCCGACATCGCGGCGGTCCGCGCGCAGGCTCGCCACGCGCGAGCGACGGTGCTCGTGCGCCGCATCAAGTTCCCGCGGCGCGGCGTCTCGGTCGAAGCGGCGGCGCGGCACGCGCGTTATGCTGAGCTCGCGCGCGTCGCTACGCGCGCCGGCGCGGCGTTGGTCGTCACCGGACATCATCGCGACGATGTGAGCGAAACAGCGTTGCTGGCGCTCATGCGGGGAAGCGGCAGCGACGGCGTGGCTGCGATCCGCCGTGCGCGCACACTCGCGCCTGGCATCACATTGCTGCGACCGTTATTGGCATATAGCAAAGCCGAGCTGCGCGAGTTCGTGCGCTCGACCGGCGTGCCGTTCGCCATCGACGAGACCAATGAAGACCCGCGGCTGCGCAGAACCGCGGCACGCACGCTGCTGCGCGAGCTCGAACGCGCGGTTCCGGGAGCAGGCAAAGCGATCGCGCGCTCGGCGGCGCTGCTCGCAGCAGACCGGGCGCTGCTTGCGTCGCTTGCGCGCTCGGCGCACCGGCGCGCGTTGATCGGTGGGAGCGAAACCGATCTCTCAGCGCGCGCATTGCGCGCGCTGCATCCCGCGCTGCTGCGTCGCGTCATCCGCCACGCCGTCCGCACGGCGACCGGCAGCCTGCGCGATTTTCATTTCAGTCACTGCGAAGCGATCGCACGTGCGCTCTTGGCCGGCCGCGGTGGCAGTTTTCACGCAGGACCCGCGACCATCGAACTCTCCGCCGGCCGCCTCATGGTGCGCCCACGAACGCAGCGCACGGCGACCCGCGCAGTGGACCGCGCGATCGTCGTGCCGCGCCGCGGAGCGATCGCACGCAACCGCGAAGCCGCGCTTGCATTGCGCCACACAACGCGCGGCGCCGCGAGGAAAAACGCGATCTTGCTCGACCCTGAAAAGTTGCCGCCAGGCACTCGACTTTCGATCAGGATGCCGCGACAGGGTGATTCCTGTGTGCCGTCGGGACGACACAGGGCGACATCGCTTGCGCGCTTTTTCGCCAAGGCCGGTATCCCCAAACATCGTCGCGCGCTTATCCCGTTGCTGTGCCGCAACGGAACGATTGTCGCAGCGCTTGGCGTCCGTGTGATGGAGCCGTTCTCGGCGCGCGGACATCGGGTACTAGAATGTATGTGGGATGGGTCGCAGGTGGCAGGAGCGGATGGCACGAGGGTAGGGTAGCTGCGAGGGCGGCAAGAAGGCCCCAGAACACCCGCTCCATTAAACTTCCCGACCCTCCGATACGTATTAAGAGGTAGAGCAAAGAGGCTCGGGACAGAAAGGCCCCGTTCGGGGAAGATCACGCGCTTGGCTAAGTTCATCCGATATCTGCTGGTCGTGCTGGTGGCGGCGGTCATCGTCGCTTTGGGTTTTGCATGGTACAAGCAAAGCTCGACATCGCAAAAACCGATGGATTACAGCGACTTCATCGCCCAGGTCAACAACTCGCCAGAATCCATCGCGCTCGTCACGCTTGGCCAAGGCCAAGCGATCGTCAAGCTTGCCGGCGACCAGACCGAGATCGTCAAGATCCCGCCCGATGCGGGCAAGAGTCTTGATGACCTGCTGCTGGCCAAGCACATCAAATTCCGGGGCGATGGCTCCAACGACGGCAATTCGCAGACGTGGATGGTCGCGCTGTCGACTATCATCCCGCTGGTGGTCATCATCGTCTTCGTCATGGTCATCATGCGCCAGGCGCAGTCAGGCGGTAGCCAAGCGCTCTCGTTCGGACGCAGCCGCGCCAAGCTGTTGACCGAGAACCGGCCGAAGGTCACGTTCGCAGACGTTGCGGGAGTTGACGAAGCGAAGCAAGAGCTCGCCGAAGTCGTCGAGTTCCTTAAATATCCGAAGAAATTTCAAAGCCTTGGCGCGCGCATCCCCAAGGGACTGTTGCTGCTCGGTCCGCCCGGCAGCGGCAAGACGCTGCTCGCGCGCGCGATCGCGGGCGAGGCAGGCGTGCCGTTCTTCTCGATCTCCGGATCGGATTTTGTCGAGATGTTCGTCGGCGTCGGCGCGTCGCGCGTGCGCGATCTGTTCGACCAGGCCAAGAAGAGCGCACCGTGCATCGTGTTCATCGATGAGATCGACGCGGTCGGCCGCCAGCGCGGCGCCGGCTTGGGCGGCGGCCACGACGAGCGCGAGCAAACTCTGAACCAGCTGCTCGTCGAGATGGACGGGTTCGATCTCAATACCGGCGTCATCTTGATCGCCGCGACCAACCGTCCTGATGTGCTCGATCCAGCGTTGCTGCGTCCAGGCCGCTTCGACCGGCAAGTCGTGGTCGACCGGGCCGATGTCGTCGGCCGCGCGCAGATCCTTGCGGTGCACGCGCGCAACAAGCCGCTCGCGCCGAACGTGAAGCTCGAAGTGCTCGCGCGGCGCACCCCCGGCTTCTCCGGCGCCGACCTCGAGAATCTGCTCAACGAAGCCGCGCTGCTGGCCGCGCGACAGAACAAGACGCAGATCGATATGGAGAACTGCGAAGAGGCGATCGATCGCGTCATCGCGGGTCCCGAGCGCAAGAGCCGCATCATGAGCCAGCGCGAGAAAGAGATGATCGCGTATCATGAGGGCGGACACGCGTTGGTCGCTAAACTGCTGCCGCACGCCGATCCGCTGCACAAGGTCACGATCATCCCGCGCGGGATGTCGCTCGGGCACACGATGCAGCTGCCGACCGAAGATCGCTATCTCATGATCAAGGCCGAGATCATCGACCGCATCATGGTGATGCTCGGCGCGCGCGCCGCGGAAGAGCTCATCTTCCACGAGTCCACCACCGGAGCGTATGACGATTTGCAGCGCGCCACAGGCCTCGCGCGCAAGATGGTGATGGAGTGGGGCATGAGCACTAAGCTCGGCCCGATCGCGCTCGGCAAGAAGCACGAACAGGTCTTCCTTGGCCGCGATATCATGGAAGAGCGCAACTACTCCGAAGAGGTCGCGAGCCAGATCGACGCCGAGGTGCGCGGCATCATCGAGACGTGCTATGCCGCTTCGTACGCGCTGCTCGAGGAGAACATCGATAAGTTGCACCGCCTCGCCGAGGCGTTGTTGGAGCACGAAACGGTCGAAGGCGAAGACGTCGATCGGCTGTTGTCGGATGCGCCGCAGGCCAGCCCCGCACGCAAGCCGGAAACGGTCGTGCCGGAGGCGGCCGCCGCCGCGTCAGCTCCACCTAAAGAGGAGAAACCGCGCAAGGCTGGCGGTGCCTTGCCTTTCCCACCGCCGGAACCAGCCTGATCCGTTCGAGGCCACGAAAGATCTCTAGCGACATGATCATCCATCGCGGCGCAGCGGCCGCGCTTGCGCTCATCGTTGCTTGTTTCGCTGCAACTATGCCGGCCAGAGCGGCCGCACCCTCGCAAGCAAAGCTCGCACCGGGCGAATCCGTACTTCCTGATGGACTGACAATCGCCGTGCGGCGCGCGACGTTATCGCCGACCGCGGCACTTGAAGTCTGGATCGTCAGCCCCGCCGATGGCTACGGTACGTCGACGCCAGGCATCGCGCGCTTGACCGCGCTCGGAATCGTCGCGACCAAAGTAGATGGGCAGTCGCTACGCGACATCGTGCGCGAAGCCGGCGGCCAGCTGATGATCTCGGTCTTCCCGAGCTCGACGGAGATCTCGGTTCTTGCGCCGGGCAACGCAGCGGGGCCGCTCGCGCAGGCGCTGCTCGCTCGAGTTCTGCATCCGGCGATCGATGATGCCGGGTTCCGCGACGCGAAGCTGCGTCTTGCCGAGCAACAGGCGGTAGCGTCCACTGATCCCGATGTGCTGTTACGCGACGCGATTTTTGGCGGGTTGTTCGCCGGTGGACCATTCCGCGCATCGACCTACGGCGCACCGACGGTTCTCAAAGAATTGGGTCTTGCCGACGCTCAGTCGTACGCAGTCGCGGCGTACGTGCCGGCCAACGAGATCGTCGTAGCGGTCGGCGGCGGCTTGGACGAGGCTGCGCTCTCTGCGCAGATCGCGCAAGCGGCACCGAGCGCTGCGCGAAGCCAAGCGATGCCCGCATCGACGCGCTCGCAGCCGCAAAGCACGGCGCTCAACGGCGGCCTTGCCGATACCGGTGGCGTCGCGTTGGGTTGGGCGGGACCGGCGGTCAGCGACGAGCGCATGTCGACCGCGATGGACTTCATCTCCGACTATCTCACGCGACCCGATTACGGCCTGGTCGCCAAAGCGATCGCCGCCGACGATCCGCGCGCTGATTTCAATGGCCAATTCATCACGCTGCGCGACACGGGCATCTTCTATATGACGGTCGCTGCGGGCAAGCGTTCGCCTGACGCAACGATCGCCGCGATCAACGAAGCGATGGCGCCGCTGCTGCGCGGCCCGCTCTCGAAACCTGAGTTCGATCGCGCGCTCGCAGCCTTCCGCGTGCACACGTTGCGCGACACGCAAACGCCTGAAGAGATGGCAGACAACTACGGCTGGTATTTCTCGCAAGGCGCGCCGGCCTACGCACCGGCGGCGACGGACATGACATTGTCCAGCGACTATTATAGCCAAGCTGCCGCGCTCACCCCAGATATCGTTTTCGAGGCTGCTAAGACCTATCTCAGCGTAAAGCCGGTGATCGCCACGGTTGCGCCGCGGCCACTGACGCCGGGCACGACCAGCATGTTGATTGAGGGAACTCGCCAATGATTGCGCGCACGCTCGCCGCCACTGCACTCGCTTTCCTCACGCTGACCGCCGCAGCGCCGGCGCCGGACGTCGCCCACTTTCCGCAAGCATCCACGCTGCGTCTGCCCAACGGCGTGATCATCACCGCACAGATCTCCTCGGACGCTCCGATCGCATCAGCCGCGGTGTTCGTTCCGGCGGGTCTCGCGCAGCAGAATGCGACCAATGCCGGCATCGCAGCGATCACAGCCGCCGCAGTGCTGCGCACGCCGGTCGATAACGGCAAGAGCCTAACGGCTGCCGCGCAAGCGGCCGGCGGCGACGTCGCGTACACGGTCGATCCGGAAGCGACGCGTTTTGAGATCGAAGCGCAAACGTCGGCGCTGCCGCAGCTGCTGGCAGATCTTGCGAAGGCGCTGGCAGCTCCGGATCCATCACAGTTTGCGGCGGCACGCACCGAAGTGGCGGCCGCTGCCAAGAGCGACGAGAACAACCCCGCGATGGTGGCGTATGCGATGGTCCGCCAGGTGCGCTACCAAGGCACCGGTTTCGCATTTCCTCAGGGCGGCCGCTCGACCAGTCTGACGCGGCTCACCGTTGCCGACATGCAGCGCTTCGCCGCTTCGTACCAGTACGGGGCCGGCACGGTCATCGCCCTGGCGGGCGCACTGCAGCCCGGTCAAATCGACGCGGTCGGCAAGTCCTTCGCATCGTGGCCGGCGCGCAGCGCGCCGCCGCCGCCTTCGGTGACAGCAGAGAAGCGGCAACACGAGATCGTCGCGCACCGCAACATCCAGGTGCCGTGGCTCGCGGTCGGCTATGCGGCACCCTCGCAGTTCTCGAAAGACTTTCCGGCGATGCTCGTGATCCAGGCATTGCTCGGTCGTGGCGGCGACGTGCACGCGTTCTCGTTCGGCTCGGGCGGCTCGGCTGAGACGGCGGATTACGTCGGCGCATATTATCAGTACGAAGCGCGCCCAGGCTCGTTCTTGATTTTCTTCAACGGCGGCAGCGGCGACATCGATGCCGGCCTCAAACAGCTCGAGGAAGGTATCTCGCGGCTGCGCTCGCAGCCGTTGCCTGAAGAGCTTGTCACGCGCGCGAAAAAACTGGCGCTCGGTGACTACTACCTTTCCGTGACCTCGCTGTCGGATGCGGCATGGCTGTTGGGCAGATCGGCGACCTCACCAGACGGCGCTGGTTTTGAGGACGCGTTGGCCGCTCGCATCTCGTCGGTCAGCGCGGCCGACATCCAGCGCGTCGCGCGCCAGTATCTCGCCGACGAGACGGTCGCGGTCGTGCTCCCGGTCTCTTCCGGGCGCTAGGGCGCCGCGCGGCCGTGCGCGTCGCGTTCGTCCACGATTATCTGACGCAGCTCGGCGGTGCGGAGCGCGTGCTCTTAGCGATGCACGAGCTCTATCCAGACGCGCCGATCTACACATCTCTCTACGATCGCGCTGCGATGGGCACTGAGTTCGCGCGCTTCGATATCCGCACGACGTGGCTGCAGCGAATACCAGGCGCGCCGCGCCGATTCCGCGCGCTGCTGCCGCTCTATCCGCGGGCGTTTGAAGCGCTCGACTTACGCGGTTATGACCTCGTGATCTCCTCGACGACGTCCTTCGCAAAAGGCGTGCGCGTACCACCGGGAACGCTGCACGTGTCGTACGTCAATACACCGACGCGCTTCTTGTGGTACCCGCAGGAGTATGCGTTTGAGATCGTTCCGCCGATCGCTAGGCCGGCGCTGAGCGCAGCACTGCCTCGTCTGCGGCGATGGGATTACAGCGCAGCGCAGCGGCCGCAGCGCATCATCGCCAATTCGAACAACGTAGCGGCGCGGATTCGCGCCTGCTATCATCGCGAGAGCGACGTCGCGCCATGCCCGGTCGACGTCGGACGTTTCGCGCCGGCGGCGAAGATCGGCGATTACTATTTGGTGGTCGCGCGCCTCTTGCCATACAAGCGCGTCGCGCTTGCGATCGAAGCGTGCAATGCGCTGAGCGCGCCGCTGGTCATCGTCGGCGTTGGGCCTGATCTCGCTCGTTTGCGAGCGCTGGCAGGGCCGACGATCCGTTTTGAGGGTTGGGTGAATGATGAGCGCCGGCGCGAATTGCTTGCCGGCGCACGCGCGGTGATCGTTCCTGGCGTCGAAGATTACGGATTGGTCGCGCTCGAAGCGGCAGCGTCGGGCCGGCCGACCGTCGCGTTCGCTGCCGGAGGGTCGCTCGAAACTATCGTTGAAGGCGAAACCGGCTCGTTCTTCAACGAGCCGACGTCTGACGCGTTAGCAGCGGCGTTGCGCTCGTTTGTCCCCGAGGCGTTCTCGGCGCGCACGCTGACCGAGCACGCCGCTCGTTTTTCGCCCGAGCGATTCCGCGCCCGCATGCGCGAATTGATCGAGCGCTACCTTCACGACTTTGGAGCGGCCGAGAGCGATCGGCCGGCGACAGCATCGCGCGTATGAAGAAGAGACTGCCGCATCTGGACCTGAGCAAGCTCAAGCCGACGCAGCTTTCGACACGCCCGTCCAAGGTCTCGGTGAAGATGATGGCTGAGGTGCCGTCGCCCGGAATGTCGTTCGCGGACTTCTGGCGCGGCTTGCCCGATGTGTTAGCCGCTGCCGAACTGCGTGAGCTCGTCGGATATGTCGCCGATGCGACGCGGGCGGGCAAGATCGTCGCCGCTGGGTTCGGTGGCCACGTCATCAAGACCGGACTCTCGCCGCTGCTCATCGACTTGATGAGCACGGGCGTCGTCTCTGGGCTGGCGTGCAACGGATCGGTGTGCATCCATGACGTGGAGCTGGCGCTGGCGGGCAAGACCTCCGAGGATGTCGACGCATCGCTGCGCGACGGTTCGTTCGGGATGTCGGCGGACACGGCAGATTTCATCCTCGGCGCCATCGCAAGCCGCGGCGCGCAGGTCGGCCTAGGGCGCGCGCTGGGTGACGCACTGCTTGCCGCGAACGCTCCGCACGCGGACGTCTCCATTCTCGCGCAGGGCGCGGCGTTGGATGTCCCCGTCACCGTCCACGTCGCGATCGGCACCGACATTATCCACATGCATCCGCGCGCGGATGGTGCAGCGCTCGGCGCCGCCTCGCTGTTCGACTTCCGCCTGTTCGCCGACGTCGTCGCGGGCGTCACCGACGGCGGCGCGTATCTCAATTTCGGTTCTGCGGTGATCATGCCCGAGGTGTTCCTCAAGGCATTGTCCATGGCGCGCAATCTCGGCCACAACGGCGACTTCGTGACCGCCGACTTCGATTTCATCCGGCACTACCGCACGCGCACCAACGTCGTCATGCGTCCGCACGCAGATGGCGGACGCGGATATATGTTCACCGGACACCACGAGATCATGATCCCGCTGTTCTGCGCCGCGCTTAAGGAAGCGCTCGAATGAGCTGGCGTACCGCGCCGCTGACCATTACGCTGATCGTCGTTAACATCGTCTTATATGCGATCGATTCATTCAGCGGTGGCAGCCTTACCCGGTCCTTTGCGCTGATTCCGAGCGCGGTGGCGCAAGGCGAATGGTGGCGCCTACTGACGTCCGGCTTCATGCACGCGAATTGGCCTCACGTGCTGATCAATATGTACGCGTTGCTGCAGTGCGGCATCTTCGTCGAGTATTGCTACGGCACGCCACGCTACGCGTTGATCTATCTTGCGGGTCTGTTCGTCGGCGGCGTTGCGGCGTATCTCTCGACGATCGGCACGTCGCAGTACACCGTTGGGGCATCGGGCGCGATCATCGGCATCTTCGGCGCGATGGGCGTGCTCGGTTTCAAGCTGCCGCGCTTGCGCAACGAGCTGTTGCGCTTCGCGCTGTTCCCGATCGTGCTGACGCTCGGCTACGGTCTCATCACCCCGAACGTCTCGAATTGGGGCCACATCGGCGGACTCATCGGTGGTTCGCTTTCCGCCCTGCTGCTCAACCCGGTGCGCGGGCGCGAGCTTGCGCTCGTTCAAAGCGGCGGTCCGACGAACGGCGCCGAGCCTTAGCCGCGCGCGACGACGCCGGCGGCATGTTGTTTGAACAGCGCCAGCGTCGCAGCCGCGCATCGTTTCCAGGTGAACTCAACTGCACGAGCGCGTCCGGCCACGACGAGCCGATGGGCAAGTGCTTGGTCGTCGATGATACGCTCGATCGCGCGCGCGAGCGCGGCTGAATCGTTCGCGAGGAAGTAAAGCGCGGCGTCGCCTGCGGCTTCGGGGATGCTCGCCGCGTCGGATGCGATCACGGGCACGCCGCGCGCCATCGCCTCAAGCACCGGCAAGCCAAAACCTTCATACCACGATGGGAAAACGAATGCGCGAGCCCCCGCGTAGAGCGCGTCAAGCTGCGCGTCGCTGACGTGTCCGAGAAAATCCGCGCGGACGCCGGTCGGTAAGGGGCCGTTCGTGCCTGGTTGTCCTTTGCCGACCACGACGACGCGCAGCGTCGCCCGTACACCTTCGGGTAGCGCGGCCATCGCTTCGAGCAGCGTACTAAGTCCCTTACGGCTCTCGGCTTGACCAACGAATAATACGTACGAGTCTGCGCGGTCCGGCTGCAGTGGCGGCGGCGACGCGGCGGGCACTTCGACGCCGAGTGGAATCACGGCGATCTTCCCCTCGGGAACCCCAAGGTGACGCACGATCTCGCTGCGTCCGAATTCGGAGTCGGCGATGATGACGTCGGCGTGCGCCGCGGTCGTCAAAAATGGCCGCTGCTCGTTGCGCCGGATCGCGTCGTTCGGCGAAAGCGATACGAATGGCCAGCAGTCGTGGACGCTGGCGATCTTCAAACCGGGCGCGATCCACGTCATTCCGTTCCACGGATACCACACAAGATCGAACGAGTTCGCGCCGGTGCGCGCGACCGGAAGCACGCCGCCGATCTCCGCCAGCAAACGCTGGGTGATGAGCCGCGGGAAGAGATCGGGGACGAGCAGGGTCGGCGCGATGTCGCCACGCGCATCGTCCATCCAGCAGCGCAGCAACGCGCGGACATAGCGGCCAATCCCACGATAGTCGTCAAGCAGTTTACGCGCGTCCACGCCGATGCGCAAGGGTCGCTCGCTCATCGCTGCGCGGCCGCCTCAAGGACATCGAGCGTGCGCGCCGCGCGCGTCTCCTCGTCGAACGTCTGCGCACGCGCTTTGCCCGCTACGCTCATCGAGGCGGCGAGCTGCGGGTCGCGGAGTACGCGCACTAGGGCCGCGGAGAGCGCATCTGGATCGCCGCACGGGAAATAGAGTGCGGCATCTCCGCCGACTTCGGGAATGCTGGCCGCATCGGATGCCACGACCGGCGTGCCGTACGTCATCGCCTCGAGCACCGGCAAGCCGAAGCCTTCATATCGAGAAGGGAATGCCAGCACCGCGGCACCGGCATAGAGCGCAGCGAGCTGCGCATCGTCGGCGATCTCGCCCGCGAGCTCCAAGCGCATGCCGTTGCCGGCCGCGTGCGACAGGCCGCGCGTGCGGCCGACGACGAGCAGCTTCGTGTCCGCGCGCACGTCGTCGGGCAGCCGCCGCATCGCCTCGATAAGCGTCGCGATGTCTTTGCGCGGCTCGACCTCGCCGACGAACAGCACGTAGCGCTCGCGCGGAGCGTATGAATTTTCGGCAGATGTACTCGCCGGGAGCGCGATCGGCGGCGCTGCAGCCTGATGGATGACGTGGATACGCTGCGCGTCCACGCCCAGCAGCCGGACGATCTCGCGCTTGGTGAACTCCGACACCGCGATGATCGACGCCGCGCGCGCGGCGGCCTCGCGGTATTGCGTTTGTTCGCGCGCACGCACGCGTGCATCCGCGGCGGGCGACACGAAGGGCCAGACGTCGTGCACGGTGGCCACCGATCTCACGCCAGTCATCCAGGTCATGCCGTTCCACGGATACCAGACGATGTCAAGACCCAGACGGTCTGCCGTGCCGCGCTGCATGACGACGACATCGCCGGGCAGATCTTCGACGTAGCGCGATCTGACGATCGGAGGCAACAAGTCGGGAACGAGCAGCGTGAGCTTGACGCGGTCGGAAAGGGTGGTGGCGAAGCGGCGCAGGACACTGCGCACGTAGCGGCCCATGCCGCGGCGATCGCGCGGCAAGTTCGCCGCGTCGACGCCGAGATTGAGGCGCGCGGCCATTACGACCGGGGGGCGGGAGGCGGACCGCTGAGATGGATGATCGTCACGTCTTCCATGTCACGCGCTGCTTCGAGCACGGCCTCGCGCTGCGTGAGGAGCAGCACCTGCTGGTGCTGCGCGATCGCGGCGAGATGGCGCACCGCGGCAGCCAACCTGCGCTCGTCGGCGTGCGCGAGCGCGTCGTCGAGCAGCAAGGGCACGCGTTCGTCTGATCCGTCGCCGCTGAGCGCCTGCGCGGTTGCAGCGCGCAGCGAGAGATGAAGCTGTTCTTGCGTGCCGGCTGAGAGCACGCTCATGCCGACCGTGCCGGAGTCCGCGCCGGTGCGCACCTGCAGCGAGAAATCGCGAGGATCGACGAGCACCTCAGTGTAGCGCCCGTGTGTGATCTCTTTGAGTGCCGGTCCAGCCAGCGCGTTGAGGTGTGGCGCGAAGTTCTTGTGCACGCGATCTTTGGTCTGCTCGATCACCTCGTGCGCAAGCGCTGCGGCGTCACGCGCCGTGAGCAAGCGCGCCTCCTCCGCTTCACAGGCGGCGACCCGCTCTTCAAGCGGCGCACCACCGTCGCGATACTGACCGTCGAACCGCGCGAGTTCAGCGTTGAGCCGCCCGAGCTCGCCTTCGAGGCCCGGCTTCTCGTCATTGAGCTCCTGAAGCTTCGTCTCGATCGCGGCCGGATCTCCGCTCTCGGCAATCTGGCCACTCTGACCGATCGTAGCCGCCAATTGATCGGCCTGCGCCTTGAGTGCATCCAGCGTTTCTCCAGCGAGTGCGCCCGCAAGCGCCGCCTTTGCGTCGCTCACCGCCTTGTCCGCGACCAGTGCGTCTTCCGTGCCCAGGCGCGCTTCGCGATAGCCGGCGACGCGCGGCTCGAGGTCACCACCTGGAACGCCGGCTTCGTCAAGCAGCCGCCGCAGCTCGGTGGCCGCTTCGTCGGTACTCGCACGCGCGTCGACCAACTGCCGGTCGAGCTGGCTGAAATCGTTGAAGCGAGCTTCGAGCGAATCGCGCAATTCGTGGTTCTGCGCGGCCGAACGTTTGGCGGCTTCGAGCGCCTCGTTGAAGCGCTCGATCTCGGCCTGCACCTTCGCCGCGCGCCGCGCCGCGCGGATGTCAGAGAGCCCGAGCGCCAAGACTTCCTTCTGGAGGTTGGCCGCCGCGCTGGTAGCGACCGTGCGCGCCTGCTTGGCTTGGTCGTCGAGCGCGGCGTTGGCCGCGTTCTTGTTGCGCTCCGCGACGAAAAGGTAGCCGAACATGATGCCCGACGCCGCAATGCCGGCGATGCCGCTCACGATCACGCCGAGCATATGGAGCAATGCGCCGGCGGCCAGCGCGATGAGCGCGATGATGAAGATCGAAACTGCAGGCCACGCGCCCGCCCGCGGCCGCTGACGGTTGATCGCGCTTTGCGTCTCTTTCGTGCGTGCCGCCGCTTCTTGGATATCGGCGAGCTCGGACAATTGCTCGAGACGGTCGAGGGTCTCGTCGGACATGGCGCCGCGGCCCGCTTCAGGCTTGAGCCGCTCGATCGCCTCGCTGCGGCTGGTCACCGTTGCGTCGGCTTCTTTGATCTTCGCGTCGCATTCGGCGATCTGGCGCAGGAGGCCGGTTCGCTGATCTTCTTTTGACTGCGAGCTGGCCGCTGCGTCGTGTTCAGCGGTGCGCGCGGCGATCCACGCGTCGATCGCTGAGTCGATGACTTGGCGGCGCGCGAGCACCTCCGGCGACGGGGTGCCGGAAGCGCGTTTGTTCGACGCGTCGGCAAGTTCGGCGGTCGCGCGTTCGGCGCCGTCGATGCGCGCGCGCAACCGGGCAAGCCGTACGGCCGACTGCGCGGTTCCCAGCGCCGCGATCTGCGTCGAGATCTCCGCTTGGCGGTCGATGAGTCGCGCGCGACGTTCGATATTGTCGCGCATCCGTGCGCTGTCGTCCTGGAACGCCTTCAGCGCGGCGCGCGCCGCTTCGGTGTCCGCTCGCGCGAGACTCAGCGGCCGCTTTTGCGCGCGTTCGCTGCCCAGCTCGCGCACAAAACCGTCAAGCCGGTCAATTGCCTGTTGCGCGCCTGCCTCACCCGCCGCACCGACGAGCTCGGCGATGCGCTCGGCCAACGCTTGATAGGATTTGGTATCGGTGCCGCCTGTGAAATCACCAGCGCGCATCACCGCTGCGGCGGCGAACGCTTCCATAGAGAGGTGCAGCAGCTCCGCACCGGGGGCGGTCTTACGCGAGCCGCTGAGCTCGTCGACCTTGCGCATCACGTCGCGCTCGTATGTCTCGGTCGGCACGTGGTTCTGGCCGAAGTCGCGGCGCGTCTCGAGCATGCGCCCATCGTCGAGGCGGTAGACGAGCGTCGCGCCGTAGCGGCTAGAATGCCACGGCCGGAGCGCATCGAGCGCGGCCATGTACTGATGCTCGGGATAGCCATACAGCAACCGCACGATGCACTCGGTCAGCGTCGTCTTGCCCGATTCGTTTGGGCCCGCGACAATCGTGAGTCCCCGACCGAATTCGAACCGCTGCTTGACGAGACAGCCGAAGCCGTCGACGATGGTCTCGAGAAGGATCACGCGCTCAAACGCTTCCCCGCGAAGGCCAGCAGCCCGTAGCGCAGCGCGCGCTCGAGCAGCGGCCGTTGATCCTCAGGTGCGGCAGCGATGCGCCGCTGCATTTCTTTCACGAATTCGGCACGGACGGTGTATCCCTCGCGTGCCGCCTCGGCCGGGTCGATCGTCGCAGACGCATCCTCGATGGTCGTGCCGGGATACTTCGATTGCACATCGCGTTGCAGTTGAGACGCGTCGAGGTCCAACGTAGGGGCAGCGCTGCCGACGAGGCGCAGGCGGCAGAAGATGGCGCCAGGGCGGTCGACGCTCGCGGCCAAACGCCGTGAGATCTCCTCACCAAGCTGTGCGCGGTCGCCATAGGGAGAGATGTCGAGATCTTCGGTGATGTAGCGGGTTTGCGCGACGTCGATGAACTCGACGCCGACGGCGCCGTTCTCGACCGTCACCAGCGCGGCCGTATGGCGGCCGTCTTGCGCGGAACTCAGCGGCTCGAGCGAACCGGGATATGTGTAATGCGCGCCGCGCGTCATGCCGTGGAAGTGACCGACCATTGCGTGCGCAGCTTTGGCTCGCATGATGTCGGCGTCGACGAACGGCGCGACGCATTCTTTGCCTGGCGGCAAGCGCTCGCGGTCGGAGCCGTGGAAGAGCAAAAGGTGCGTGCCGGCACCATCGCAGACGAAACCGTCGATCATCGGTGCGCGGTCCAGCTCAAACTCGTGCGCAGCACCCCACAGCGTCAACTCCGGCGCAAGCGGAACCCGCGCGAACGTGCGCGTCGAAAACACGGTCACATTGTCTGGCAGGCGCATCTGGCGGTAAAGCGATGTGCGGTTATGCGGATCATGGTTGCCTGGGCTGATGAAGACGCGCGCCGGCGCAAGCGCTCCGAGCACGCGCGTAAGATACGCAGCGCGGTCAGGCGTGGACTTGCCATCCTCGTACAGATCGCCGGCGATGCACAACGCGTCTGCCCGGTGCTCTTTTACTAGCTCTAGCGCCCGCTCGAACGCGGTCTGCAGCTGCGTGCGGCGCACCTCGCCGAGCGCGGGTGGAAGCCCCGCGAACGCCATGTCAAGATGGACGTCGGCGATGTGGATGATCCGGTAGCTCAACGGTCCCCTGTATTCCTAGAAAGGGCACGGTCGTGACCGGCCAAAATGGTTGGCCCGTGCCGATCGCGCTCCAGGTCCTCTTGGGACTGGTGCTTCTCGTCCTCGCAAGCGACGCCTTTGCGAATGCAGTCGAATGGGTCGGCGCAATGTTCCGGCTCACACGAAGCGCGGTCGGCGCCGTCGTCGCCGCGATCGGCTCCTCGCTGCCGGAGACCATGGTCGCGTTCATCGCGCTCGTCATTTTGGGCGACCGCAAGAGCGTCGACATCGGCATCGGTGCGGTCGTGGGCGCGCCGCTGCTTCTTGCGACGATCGCGTTCGCGGTGATCGGCGCCGGGGCGCTCGCTTTTGGCAAGAAGCATGACACGGTGCACGCGCCGGCGCCGCCAGTCATCGTCGGGCTTTCCTTGTTCTGCGTCACCTTCGCGGTCGTCATCAGCGCATCGTTCGCACCGGTCCTCGCCGTGCGCGTCGGCGCCGCGGTATTCGCCGTCTGCGCGTACATCGCGTATCTCATCTACCATCTGCGTCTGCGCGCGGTCGAAGGCGACGAAGCGCCGCCGCGCTTGCGGATGGCATTTTGGATGGAGCGCCCGACCCCGGCGCTGATCGTCCTGCAGCTCGTGCTCGCCACCGTCGTGACCGTGTTCGCTGCGCGCTGGTTCATCGGTGCGCTCGGGGGGCTTGCGACCGCTACGAACTTCTCGCCGCTGGTCATGTCGCTTCTGTTAAGTCCGATCGCGACCGAGCTGCCCGAGCTCATCAACGCGTTTATATGGATGCAGCGCGATCTCGACGACCTCGCGCTTGGCAACGTGCTGGGCGCCATGATGTTCCAAGCGTCGATCGCGAGCGCGATCGCGTTGCTGGCCTCTCCGTGGCATCTGGACGCGAGCAGCTATAGGGCCGCGGCGATGGCCCTCTCCGCGGCGCTGCTCGTGCTGATCTGGACGGCGGTATGCAGGCGAGTGCAGGCGCTGCCGCTGACGCTGTGCGCGATCTTCTACGTCGCGTATGTGATTCTGGAGTTGCGCTAGTTCCCGAGCTGCGGGAACAGGAATTGGATGGCGAGATCGCTGCCGTTGATCGTCGCGTGCGTGATGATGTTCGCCCAGATGTTGCCAGTGCGATAGTAGACGTACGCGAGACCGACCCCGAGCGCGGCTAACGGGATGAAATTCCAAAGGTCGGCGTGGCCGAGCCCGAAGGCGATGCCGCTCAAGATCGCGGCGGGCCAGAAGGGCATGCGCTGCACGAGCGCGGTGAAGAAGATGCCACGGAAGAACGTCTCTTCCCACAGCGGCGCGAGAATGGCAGCGGAGAAAAAGTCTAGCGCGAACGCCATCGCGCCGCGATGCTTGGCCAGGATCAGCGCGATCTGTTGAGGATGCGGTCCGAGCACCTTTGTCTGTAACGCGTCGAGCAAACCCGACAAGATGAAAAGTACCAAGCCCGCCCCGATCGCGAGGCCGACAACCGGCGCCGTCAATCGCTTGCCGAAGCCGAGGTCCTCGAACGTCGCGCGCAATGCGCCGCGCGCGAGCACGAGCGTCGCGGCGACCATGACCACGGTCGTCGGGAGCTGGATGAACAAGAACCCGCGCGGGGTCAGCAGATCGGCGAGGAAGTTCGGGTTGGTTGTCAGTTGGTGCAGCGGTCCGGGATTTTGGCGGCCCAGCGCCGCCATCGCGTCCGGGAACTTGACATAGAGCAGAGCTATGAACGTGCCGAGCTGGACACCGATAAAGACGAACGCCAACACGACGAAGATCCAAAGGATCGTCCAACCGTTCCAGCGCTTATGAAAAGCCGGCCCTGAGCCGGCGGGAATCGCCGCAGTCGGTTGCGGGCTGACGAGTTCCATCTGAATGCGACTTACCGCGCGGGGGCGCGAAAGCCCTGTGCCTGCAGTGCGTTTGCAAGCATCACAAAATCATCGTGTGCAAGGCGTTCGCCGCGCACGCCTTCAGGCGCGCCGCTTCGGCGCATGGCTTCGCTGAGAACGGCATGTGACGGAGCCCCCGGCTGCGCTCCGACGCTATTGAGCAGCGTCTTGCGGCGCTGCGCAAACGCAGCGCGCACGAGCCACGCGAACAGCGCGGGATCGGCCAGCCCCTCATCGACATGCGGCCGCGGAGTCAGCTTGATGACCGAGGATGCAACCGCCGGCGCGGGATAAAAACCCGACGCGCCGGCATCGAAAAGATGCTCGACCTGGCAGAAGTGCTGGACGAAGATGCTCAGGCTGCTGTAGTCGGCGGTGCCCGGTCGCGCGCGCATGCGCCGCGCGTATTCGCGTTGCACCATGATGATCGCGCACTCCCACAGATCAGCGGTCGCGATGATGCGCTCGAGCAGTGGCGTCGTGATCGAATAAGGCAGGTTGCCGCACACCACGCGCGGGCGCGCGGCGGACGCAAGTCTGGCGCCGAGATCGTCTTCTAATGCGTCTGTCTC
>DASRXC010000087.1:0-10808 GCA_035654355.1 Binatus sp. (SeqCode) | reverse complement strand
TAACGGCATGGCCTACGATGGATCGGCACCGACATCACCGAAGACGAACGCTACATCTTCCTCGAAATCGCGAAGGGATTCGGCAACAGCTTCGCTTGGCGGCGTCCAACCGATCCGCCAACCACGTTCAAGCCGATCTATTCGCTCGATCCCGACGTCTCATATGGGCTCTTGGGCGCCGACGGCACGCGCATTTATCTTTTGACCAATAAGGCTGCACCGCGCTTTCGTATCGCCTACGTCGACCTGAACGATCCATCACACGCGCTTCACACGCTCGTACCGCAGACGGCTGACAAGCTTGAAAACGCCTCGCTGGTCGGAAACCGCTTCTACTTACAGTATTTGCACGACGCGCACGCGGTCGTGAACGTCGCCGACTTGACCGGGCGCCAAGTGGGAACCGTGCAGCTGCCAGGCATTGGAAGCGGAGGACTCCCGAACGCTCGGCGTGACGACAAAATCGCCTTTTACGGGTTCACGTCATTCACGTACCCGACGACGATCTATCAGTACGATACGCGATCGGGCGCGAGCACGGTGTGGGCGAAGCCCAAAGTCGCCTTCGATGGCTCACAGTACACAACCGAGCTGATGTTCGCTACGTCGAAAGACGGCACGAAGGTTCCAGTCTTCGTGACGCATCGTAACGGCATGGCCTACGATGGATCGGCACCGACGATTCTCTACGGCTACGGCGGGTTTGATATCTCGCTCGGTCCGACGTTCTCCGCGCTCAACGCAATGTGGTTGCAGATGGGCGGAACCTACGCGCTTGCGATCCTGCGTGGCGGCGGTGAGTATGGCGAGGCGTGGCACGATGCCGGGCGGCTCGGCGAAAAGCAGCACGTCTTCGACGACTTCATCGCCGCGGCGCAGATGCTCATCGACGCGAAGGTGACGTCGACGCCGAAGCTTGCGATCAACGGCGGCTCGAACGGCGGGCTCTTGGTGGGCGCCTGCGAGGTACAGCGGCCGGATCTCTTCGGCGCAGCAATTCCAGAGGTCGGCGTCCTCGATATGTTGCGCTATCAGAAGTTCACCGTCGGCAAGGCGTGGGTCCCGGAATACGGCGCGAGCGATGCCTCCAAAGAACAATTCGATTGGCTCTACGCGTACTCTCCGGATCACAACGTCAAGAAGGGGACCGTGTACCCCGCCACCCTCGTGATGACGTCCGATCATGACGATCGCGTCTATCCGGCCCACTCGTTCAAGTTCGCCGCGTTGCTGCAGTGGGCACAAGCCGGCAGCGCCCCAATTCTCCTGCGCGTTGAGACGAAGGCCGGGCACGGCGCAGGGCGTCCGACTGACAAGATCATTGACGAGGTGGCGGATCGCTATTCGTTCCTGGTAAAGAACTTGAACTTCATGCCGAACCTCTAGAGCTCGTAGCGTTGCACATCGGCAAGGCGAAGCCTGAGCCTGGCGCGTAGGCTCCCGGTTATGGCCGAAACCAACGGCGGCACAAGCGCAAACCCGATGCGCCAGCGGCTTGCGAGCACCGTGCTACCGGGTCTTCTGCTGGCCGCTGCGCTCATGCACATCGGCTATGTCGCATCCGGCGGGCCGCCGGCAAGCGTTGCGCTCGTGGCGCTTGGCTTCACCGCGTACGCACTGGCATTTGTCAGCGTCGCCGGGTCGTTCTCCGCGCGGTCGATCTGGTCGACGTATATCCTGCCCGCGGTGTGCCTTGCCGCGTACGTTCTCTGGCTGCTAATCGCGCATCTGACGAGCACTGCAGTGGTCAATCCCGCCTACGAGCAATATCAAAGCGACTCGCTCGCCTTTTCCGCTTATTCAGCGCACCTCGTCCTCGCCGGAACCGATCCCTATGCGGCGAGCATGACGCCGGCCGCGCAGACCTTTCACATCTCGCCGCCGATCCAAACACCGACGACTGACGGAGGCCGCATTTCCGTCCAACCCTATCCAGCGTTAAGCTTCTTGTTCTATGTTCCGTTCGTATTCGCGCATCTGCAAAGCATGATCTGGGTCAACATCGGGTTCCAGATCGCGACGATGCTGCTCGTCTTCACGCTAGTCCCAGCGCCGCTGCGGCTCTACTTCGGCCTGCTTTTTTTGATCATCCCCGAATACCGCGAGTATCCGGTAGGGTCGGGCACGGACGTCGTCTGGTTGCCGTTCATGCTCGGAGCGGCTGCGACATGGGATCGCCGCCCTGATGTGTCGGGAGCGTGCTTGGGTCTGGCGTGCGCGATCAAACAGGAGCCGTGGTTCGTCGTTCCGTTCGCGCTGGTGCACTGGTGGGAGACGAGCGGACGGTCTCCACAGCTCGCCGCGCGTTATGCGGCGATCATGGTCGCAGCGTTTACGCTTCCCAACCTTCCGTTCATCCTCTGGCATCCGGCCGCGTGGCTTGCCGGCGTCCTCAGCCCGCTGCTTTCGCATCCTGTGCCCTTAGGGAGCGGGCTGGTATACGCGCAGACGAGCGGCCTGTTCTCGCTGCCGCTCGGCGCGTACACGATATTGTGGATCGGCGCGCTGATCGCGTGCGTCGCCGCGTACGCGGCCTGGCCGCAACGACTTGCGTGGCTGCCGTTCATCGCACCGGCACTCGTCCTCTTCTTCAGCGCGCGATCGTTGCAGAACTACTTCATCTATTGGCCGATGGTGCTTGCCGTGTATGCTGCAACCGCCCCCGCGCAAAAGGAGCAACTTGCGCGGCGCGGCGCGCCTCAAGGCAACATCCGCAGGCTCGGAGCAGTGGCGGCTGTCGCCCTGCTCTTCGCGTGCGTAAGCGTCGCTGCGGCGGCGGGCGAGCACGTACGCTTGACGCAAGCACGCGCGATGACGGATCCGCGGACGGGCTACGTCGATTCGATCACCCTGGCCGTCGAGAACGCAAGCGCTCGAAGATTGCCGTTGCATTTCGCCGTCGCAGATGCGCACAATACAATGGTCTTTTGGCAGGCCGACCAAACGACGGTTGCGGCGAACTCGCGCACCCTCGTGCACCTGCAGCCGTCTGCGCTTGCCGCCGAATTGCCGCCCACCACTGATGGCTTCCAAGTCGTAGCATTCGATCAAGCCGATGGCATCGCCGTGTACGAACGTGTGCCGCCTGCTCCGGCGCTCATGCGAGGCGTACGCAATGGAGCGCTTTTGTCTGCAGTCAATGCGTTTGAGCTGTCGCCGGTGCGGACGCCTCTGGGCTGGGACGCCGACTCACGAGCATTTCTCGACGGCCGCCTCGCTGTCGCCACCGGCGGACCGCTTGGGAGCTTCGTTCGTTTTCGTACACATGCGCATCCCGGCTCAGCCGACACAGTTCGAGTGAGCCAAAGTATTGTGCCCGACACGCGTGTGTATACCGTGTGGCTTAGGCCTAGCGCCGAAACTACCAGGAAGGGCGGACGATTTGGTATCGCGTTCTCGGTGACAGGCCGCCATACCACGTGTTACTTCGCGGACGTGCGCGCGAAGCGACCATCCGAATACCGCCGCGGCGAGAACACGTATGTGGTGCTACCGGCGCGCGCGAACCAATGGAACCGGTACGACATTGGTGCCGACTTCCCGAGCACTGAAGCCATCACGATCAGCGTCGGTGAATTCGCGCGCGCGGCATATGACGACGATTTTGGCGGCATCGTCGAACGCGAGCGGTAGACTTTCGACACT
The DNA here is from genome assembly GCA_035654355.1 of Binatus sp. (SeqCode). Classification (GTDB taxonomy): domain Bacteria; phylum Vulcanimicrobiota; class Vulcanimicrobiia; order Eremiobacterales; family Eremiobacteraceae; genus JAFAHD01. The sequence goes on along the minus strand of DASRXC010000087.1, from coordinate 7,163 downwards.
TAGTCGCAAAGGTAGAAAGAAAAGCCCTCGAGGCTTTTTAAGCGCCCGAGGGCTTCTCGCGGTTTTTCAGCTGAGTTTCGATCAGAACAGTGGCACGATGCGTTCCACGGTGAGACCGCTTTCCGCCACGGTCACGCGGGTGCCGACGACCGGCGCCGGCTGCGTGAGCACGAGCGTGCGCATCGTTCCGTCAGGCAGCAAGAACGTCGTGTCCTCGTTGTCGACCGCGACGACTTGACCCTGGAACGACGTCACTGCCGGCTCGAGGCCGACTACCTGATTGCCGTTTTCGAAGACCATCAGATCAGCGCCGAGCGGTGGAAGCACGCCAGGGTCGACCAACGTCACCACGTTGCCGTCCGGCATCGCAAAGGCGACGAGATCGCCGTTCACGCCGACCACCTGGCCGACGAAGCTCATCGTTGGTGAAACGAATGTCGGCGTTACCGCCTCATCCGTGAAGAAGGCGATCTGTCCACCCGGCAGCAGCTGGAGGCCCGTCACGCCTAGCGGCATCAAGAAGCCGTTCGGCTGGACGAAATCCACGACGTTCTGGTCGAACGCCGCGGACTGCAGGAAGACCACCGGCGCCGTCGCTACAGGCTGGTTCACGAAGAACACCATGCGATTGGCCACCGGTTGGCTGATGCGCACGACATCAAATGTGCGCACTGTGCCATTTGCCAAATGGAAGGTCCAGTGCCGCGGATCGGCCTCTGCCGTCCGGAAGAAACTGCCTTCGTTTTCGAAGCGCTCGACGCGATCGCCGTTCGCGAACGCGACGACGTTGCTGCCAAGTCGCGGCCGCTCGCTGGACGCAAAGGTGCGCGATGAGCCGTTCGGCAGGCGCACCGTCACGTTAGAACCCGACACGGATGTGACGCGGCCGAGCACGCGCTGGCCTGGGCTAAACGTCTCGACGTGGCGCACCGCCATCACGTGGTTTACGAACGGATGCGCGAACGCCGTCGGCCGCATTGGCGGCGTCGTGCGTCTCGCTGTCCGCATCGCGCGACTCGTGTTGATGTCGCGAGCCGAAGTCTGCGTGGTGGTGCGCGTTGTCGGATGAGTTATGCGGGCAGCAGCGCGCGGCGCCGGATGAACCGATTTGGCTACCGGGTGCGTCGCGGTGCGAGCCGTATGGACGCTCTGACCTGTCGTGCGTGCGGGCGCCGTGTGGCGCACGACTGACTGGGTCGTTGCGCGGTGCGCGACCGTTGGCGCGTGCCGCTCCATCGGCGCCGGGCGGCTGACCTGCCGCTGTACCGTCGCAGATTGTGCGCGCACCGTACGTGACGTGCCCGCTCGCATACTATTCATGTGCGAGCTGCCGCCGTGCACGGACCCGCGGTTGCTCTTGGCGGATTGGGCCGTCTGAGCGTGGGTAGTACTGTGGGACTGTTTGCTTGTGCCGCCCTCGAGGTGCGTTGGCGCCGCAAGACAAACGCTGGCGCTCGTCAAGCAGCAAGCCAATACAACCGCACCCGCAAACGAATGCGATCGAATCATAGCGAAAATCACTCCTGGAAGTTTTGGTGTGTGAGGAGCTGGTGGTTCTTAGACAGCCAAGCAGGCTGATATCTCACACTTATATATTCCCCAAAATGACCAACGTGAAGCGTGGAACTCGCGGCAGGTCCGTTTAGCTGCGCGCCAAAACGTCTGCATGAATGATGCACTGCCAAGCTTCTTCTATCTCGCTTGTCCGGCGCCCAGATTGATGGTGCGCGCGGAACCACAGCTCCGAACGCTGCTGTACGAAGCGCTCACCGGCGGAACAACCGTGGTATTGGCCACCGTCGGCACTGACGGCGTGCCTTCGACCGCTTTGAACAGCTGGATCGTCGCAAAGAACGAGCGCGTCGTCGCGCTCGCTGTGGACACGCGCAGCAGCGCGTTCACGAATATTTCAGCCGGAAGAACTGGTGTCGCATTCGAGCTGCTCGCCGATGATCTGATCCTCTCCGCGCGCGGTACTGCCTCGATCGTCAAAGAGCGGCTTGCGAGCGTGCCTTTTCCGTGCGCACTCGTCCACATCGCCATCGACAGCGTGCGCGATCATACAGCTGCCGGAATACATTTCAAGGGACCGACGTACACGTACGCCGACCATAAAGGGCATCGCAACAACGCTGAGGCCGCGATCTTTGAGGAGCTGCGAAAGGACGTCGAGAGCTAGGCGGTGACGCGCAGGACTTCGCGCAGCGTCGTTTCGCCGGCGAGCATGCGGCCGAGCGCATCGTCGCGCAGGTCGGTGAAACCCCGCGAGGTGACGTAGTCGAGCAGTTGCGTCGAGTCCGCACCGCGCGCGATCAGACGGCGCAAGCCCTCATCGACCGCCACGATCTCATGGACGCCCAAGCGCCCATAGTATCCTGACTCATGGCACTTCTCGCATCCCCGGCCGCGCCGCAGTGTTTTCGGCGTCGCGACCGGCACGAGCTCCTGCAGCACCATCTGCTCGTCGAGCGGGACTTCGTAGTCCTCGGCACATTGATCGCAAATGCGGCGCATGAGGCGCTGCCCGATGCAGCCCAGGATCGACGAACCGATCATCGCCGGATCGACGCCAATGTCGACCAGACGCGCAATCGCTTGGATCGCGGTGTTCGTGTGCAGCGTTGAGAGCAGCAAGTGACCGGTGAGCGCGGCACGTACCGCGAGATCGGCGGTCTCGCGGTCTCGGATCTCGCCGACGTAGATCACGTCCGGGTCCTGGCGCAGCAAAGCGCGCAGCACCGATGCGAACGTCAGACCGCGCTTCGCGCTGACCTCGACCTGGTTCACACCCGAGACTCGATACTCGACAGGATCTTCAATCGTGGTGATGTTGGTCGTACCGTCGTTTATCTCTTGAAGGCACGCGAAGAGCGTCGTCGATTTACCCGAACCCGTCGGACCGCAGCATAGGATCATGCCGTACGGTCGCTTCACCAGCGGCGAGAAGATCTCGTAATTGCGCTCCGAGAAGCCGATCGCGCGCAGCGAACGGAACACAGGGTTCTTCTCGAGGAGCCGGATGACGATTTTCTCGCCATACAACGTCGGCAGCGACGAGATGCGCAGGTCGAACTCTTTGCGCTTGTAGCGCATCGACATGCCGCCGTCTTGCGGCACGTGCCGTACGGTGATGTCCATGCGCGACATGATCTTGATGCGCGAGACGACCGCTGGATAGATGTTCTTCGGCAGGGTGCGCAGCTCGCGCAGCACGCCGTCTAAACGGAAGCGGACTGAGATCTTGTCGGCGTACGGCTCGAGGTGAATGTCGCTGGCGCGGTCTTCGACCGATGTGCGTAAGAGCGATTCGACGAGCGTGACGATCGGCGCGGTGTCGGAGATGCGCCGCAGCGTCTCGAGGTCTTCAATGCCTGGGCCGCCCTCGCCGAATGTCTCGGTCTTGTCGGGCATCGACTCGAGCAGCTTGTCGACCGAATGCAGCGACGCGCCGTGATACAAGTTGTCGATCGCCGTCGCGATGTCTTCGAGCAACGCGAAGCGCAGCTCGACTGGTCCTTTCGCGCGATTGCGCACCATATCGACGGTGAGCAAGTCGCTCGGGTCCGCCATCGCGACGACCAGCCCGTCGTCGCTACGCGATACCGGCACGACGGAGTGGTTGACCGCGAGGTTCTCTGGTATCAGCTCGAGGTCGGTGCCCTCGGGACGATGACGAAGCAGATCGATAAACGGTACGTTGTAAAGCTGGCCCAGCCACTCTTCGACTGTACCGCGCGGAACGATCTCGAGCTCTGAGAGAACGTCGCGGATCGGCCGGCCTTGCATGAGACGCGCGAAGAGAATGCGATCGGAATCGCTCGGATCGATCTTCTTGACTTGTTCCATCCGGCGCACGAGTCGCATGTAATAGGCGTTGTGCGCAGGTGTGGTCGGCTCGTGGCCGGCCTTTTGGACTTCCTCGTCGGGACCAGAAGCTGCGTCGACGAAACCAGCAGTGCCGTTCTCGGGCGCGTAGATCGCCTCGAGCAACGCGAACCGGTCGGCGCTGCTGATGTCGGTGAATGTCAGGCCATAGACGAACTCGCCGCTGTCGACCTGATTGCGCCACGCGATCTCAACGGGCACCCGAAGCGTCTCGCCGCTCGCGCCAACGCGGATCTGTGCCGTGCCGCGGTCGCCGACGGCCAACTCGTTGCGCGAGTCAAAGCGTAGGCCGCCGCCGCTGACGTCGACGGCTTCGCCGATCGCAGCGTTGCCCTCAAGGGTTTTGATCGTGACCGAACAGCGCAGGCGGCGACGTTTGAAGCGCCGTGTCGCTTTCGGCAGTTCTGGCAGTAAGGAGCTCGCATCCGCCGATCCGCGCTGCTGCTTCCCCGACTGGCCCTTCGTGACAGCCATCGTCCCCCTAGACCTGCGCGGCTATGCCCGCGATGTCATCCGAGCCGCGGCCGCGGCTCTCTTATATGATATCGGTCACTTTCGCCGGGTGGATTACCCGGCGGCGGTAGGCTGAGGCAGGGCCTCGACGAGTGCTTTGACGGCGTCGGCGCTCCTGCTTAGCGCCGCCTGCTCCTCGCCGGTGAGGCGGATCTGGATGACTTCCTCAAGCCCCTTCGCGCCCAGCTTTGCCGGGACGCCGATGAAGAGGTCGCGCAGCCCATACTCTCCCTGTAGGTAGACTGCGCAAGGCAGCACTTTGTGTCGGTCGTTGAGGATCGCATCGACCATTTCGGCGATCGAGCGCGCCGGCGCGTAGTATGCGCTGCCGGCCTTAAGGAGGTTGACGATCTCGGCGCCACCGTTCGCGGTGCGCTTCACCAGACGCTCGATCGTCGGGCCATCGAGAAGCTCCGTGATCGGTATGCCGGCGACGGTCGAGTAGCGCGGCAGCGGGACCATCTGGTCGCCGTGGCCGCCGAGCACGAACGCCTGCACGTTGTCGACGCTCACTTTCAACTCGTCGGCGATGAACGTGCAAAATCGAGCCGAGTCCAGCACTCCGGCCATGCCGAGCACCCGTTCGCGTGGAAAACCGCTCACGCGGCGCGCAACTTCGCACATCGCGTCGAGCGGGTTCGTTACGATGATCAGAATCGAATTCGGCGAGAGCTTGACGGCTGAGCGAGTGGCCTCGCCGACGATCTCAGCATTGGCCTTGAGAAGGTCGTCGCGGCTCATGCCGGGCTTGCGCGGGAAGCCGGCGGTGATGACGACGATATCCGAGCCCGCGGTCAGAGCGTAATCGTTCGCTCCCTGGACGGAGACGTCTGCGCCTTCGACAGGCAGCGCCTCGAGAAGATCGAGGGCTTTGCCCTGCGGAATGCCCTCGACCACATCGACGAGCACGATGTCGGCCAAGCCCTTCGCGGCCAGCCAATGAGCGGTGGTTGCGCCGACATTTCCGGCGCCGACGATGCTGACTTTCTTTCGCATGCGAACTCCTTTGCGTGCGACTTTTACTGCTCTTTTTCGTTCCATCCTCTGAAGCAGCCCCGCGCGCATACGCCGAAACCTGCAAAGCTATGATCTCGACACCACAGGCACCCGAAGCCGGCCTGCGCGGAGCAGTCGTCGGCAACACGAGTCTCTCATCGATCAACGGCGACGAAGGCAAGCTGATCTATCGCGGGCTGGACATCCACGATCTGGCACGCAACTCGACGTTCGAAGAGATCTGTTATCTCCTCTGGTTCGGCGCGCTGCCGTCGCGCGCGAACCTCGACGCGCTTCGAGCGAAGCTGGCGTCGCGCCGGGCTTTGCCCTCACAGCTCGTGACCCTTTTGCGCGATCTGCCGCCGACAGCGGTTCCTATGGACGTGCTGCGCACCGCCGTGTCCGCGCTCGGGCTGTTCGATGCCGATGTCAACGACACGTCGCACGATGCGAGCCTAGACAAAGCCATCACGCTGACGGCCATTTTCCCCACAATCCTTGCCGCTCACTATCACCTCGCTCGAGGCGAGAAGCTCGTCGAGCCACGCGCCGACCTGGATACCGCTGCCAACTTCTTATACATGTTCTTCGGCCGCGAGCCGGAGAAAGACGCGGCACGAGTTCTCGACGTCGCGCTTATCTTGCACGCAGACCACGGGATGAATGCATCCACGTTCTCTGCGATTGTCACCGCAGCGACGCTGTCGGACATGTATAGCGCGATCACGTCCGCGATCGGCACGCTCAAAGGACCGCTCCATGGCGGGGCCAACGAAGGCGTCATCAAGAACCTGCTCGAGATCGGATCGCCCGACCGCGTCGACATCTGGGTCACCGACAAGCTCGGCAAACACGAGAAGATCATGGGCTTCGGCCATGCCGTCTACAAAGCGTACGATCCGCGCGCGACCGAGCTCAAGGCCATCGCCAAGGATGTCGGTCATCGCGCAGGCAGCACGCGCTGGGTCGATCTCACCGAACGGATGGAGCAAGCCGTTTGGAAGCAAAAGCAGCTCTATCCAAACGTAGACCTGTATAGCGCCTCGGTGTACTACACGCTTGGGTTCCCGACCGAATACTTCACGCCGATCTTCGCGGTGAGTCGCGTGAGCGGATGGTGCGCGCATGTGCTCGAGCAATACGCCGACAACAAGCTAATCCGCCCGCGCGCAAACTACGTCGGGCCGCGCGGTGTGGAGTACGTCCCGATCGAGCGACGCACCGCAGACGTCATCCTGTCGCCCTAACCGCCTACAGCGTCATCTCCATCGCGTATTGAGAGGCTGCGGGGCCGTCGCCGGACGGCGGCGCGATGCTGAACGCGACAACATCGCCGGACCGCATCGGGGTCGGCATGTCCATCATGGTCACGCCTCCGTGCGTGACCATGCCAGCTTTGTGCATATCACCCTTGCGACCGACCCAGATCTGATAAGCCATGCCGTGTGGGGGATCCGGAAGGGTCGCGAGCAGCATCGCGTTGTGACCGGGCACATGCGGCTGTACGACCGCACAGCGCCACATCTTGCCCTGCGCGTCCGCAAGCGGACCGAGCGTCCAATACGTGCCGGTTGCGAGCGCCGCCATCACCGCGCGACCGGTGATCGCGTCGTCGCGCGCGACGAGCCCGTCGTGCCGGGCGACGGCAAGGTCAGCCGTCAACTGGTCGACATTCTTCTGCACTGCTGCTCGCTGCTGCGCCTGATCCAACGCGATGACTCCAAGCACAATTGCAGCGGCAGCTGCAAGACCGCTCGCCCATTGCCAGA
>DASRXC010000086.1:0-4976 GCA_035654355.1 Binatus sp. (SeqCode) | reverse complement strand
CCGGCTGACGCCTACGGCCGGCTGATCATCAGCAATGAGTCAGTCGCGTACGAATACGAGCCGACGACCGGCAAGGTGTTCAGCAACGACTGGGCGTCGCTATCACCCTTCGCCACGACGCTCGACATCGACCGCATCAAGCGCAACTACACCATCCAGATGACGGACCGCGCCTCCGTCGCTGGACGCCAGGCGCGCATGTTATCGCTGACGTCGACGTATTCGCACGCGCTGGTGTTGCGGCTGTGGGTCGACGCTGATTCGGGGTTGACCTTGCGACGCGAGACATATCACGGCGACGGCACGATCGCGACCAAAACCGAATACGATAATATCCGGTTCGTCAAGGATCTGCCCGACGATCTTTTCAAGATGACCGTGCCCGCGGGCATGACGCTCATCCCCGGCGCCGACTATAGCGGCTCGACCAACGCACTCGATACGCTCACGAGCAAACTGTCGTTCAAGCCGGTCGACCCGCACGAGCTACCCGAAGGCTTCACCTTCGAGAAAGGTTCGAGCGAGACGCGTGCCGGCGTGCAAACGGTGCAGTTCGTCTATTCCGACGGGCTGCGCAGCATCTCGCTGTTCGAAAACGCGACGGGCCGCTTCCCGACGTTTGACGATCCTCCGCCGAAGACGCTCGTCGTCGGTAAGCAGAGCGGCAAATATACCTCGGCGTCCGGACAGACGCTGCTGAGCTGGAATGCGGACGGGCTGAATCTGACGCTCGTCGGCGACATGCCGGTCAAAGAGCTCGCGCGGATCGGCGCCTCGCTCTAGCCCGCGTTCACCCGTCGTTTCCCTACTGCCACGACAGCACCGATGCGATCATGTCGCGCAGCTTCTGATTGTGCGGCAGCCGCCCGCTTGGCACGTGGACGCGGCTTGCATCTTCGCCGAACGATCGCGCCAGCGTACGCGCGCTCGCGTGCAGATTAAGCAGCGAATACCCGCCCTCTAAGACGAACGCGAGACCCGCATCGTATTGCGCCGCGGTCTCGCCCAACAAAGCACAGAGCGCTTCGACGGCCTCGACGTGCACCGGCAGCCCCGCGATCGGATCGCCTTCAAGGAAATCGAAGCCGGTGGACACGACGATCGTCGATGGCCGAAGCTTAGCCGCGAGCGGCGGCAACAGCATCGACCACACGCCGATAAAATCGTGCGTGGGCGTCGTCAGATCGAGCGGTATGTCGATGATAAATCCGCCGTTCGCAGCCCGCGATTCCGAAAACGCGCCGGTGCCTGGATAGGCCGGGTAGGCGTGGGTCGAGATGAAGCCGAGCGGCGCTCCGCCATCGCTCAGCGCACGCTCAGCCCATGCCTGGGTGCCGTTGCCGTGATGGTAATCGAAATCGACGATCAGCGTTGCGCCTTTGTGAATGCGCGCCGCTTCCGCCGCAATCGCGACGTTGTTGAGCACGCAAAATCCCATGCCGCGAGCGGGCTCGGCGTGATGGCCGGGTGGGCGCACCAGCGCGAACGCCGGGCGGTCGGCGCGTCCGTGGCGCGCGGCATCGACCGCGGCGCCTGCAGCAAGTTGGGCGATGTGAAACGAATCGCGTCCGACCATCGCATCGCCAGTCGGCAGTTCGGCCACGAGATATTCCGGCAAGCGCTCGCAGACGCGCTCGACGAGGGTGACGTATGACTGATCGTGCACGCGAGCGAGCGCCGCGCGGTCAACAGTCGCCGGCGATCGATATCCGTCGGGAGGGCAGCCGCCCGCAGTCAAACCCTCGATGAGCGCGGCGAGCCGAGCTGGCCGTTCGGGGTGGTCGTCCCCGGTGGGATGTTCGGTGAACCGGCTGTCGTAGATGACGTCGAGAATCGACGGCTACCCCGCTACGCGCGTAAGGCTGTGAGCTTACTGCGAGAGCTGTTTGATGTACGCGCGCGCCTTTGCGGCGACATCGCCGTTCGGCTGCAGCGCAAGGAACGCCCGGTAGGCCGCGACCGCGCTTTGTTTGTCGCCCAGCAACCGGTTGGCGTCGCCGAGGAAGAACCAGATCGAGGCGTCTTGATGTTTGGGGTCTTGGTGGCTCGCAATCGCCTCGAACGCATCGCGCGCAGATCGGTAATCCTTGAGAGAGTAGAACGCAACGGCCAAATTGTAGAGCGCTTGGGCTGAATGGGTGATGTCGAAGGCCTTGCGAAACGCATCGCGCGCGTCCGTCCATCTTCCTTCAGCGCCGTACGCCTCGCCCAAGAAGAACTGGGCGTCGGGATTATTCGGATCCTTCGCGACGATCTTACTGAACGCGTCGATCGCTTTTTGCGAGTTATGCAGCGCCTGCAGCTGGAGGCGTCCATATTCGAAGAGGATGCGCGGATCGTCAGGCACGAGCGCCAACGCCTGCTCGTATTCAGACGCAGCTTGCGTGAAACGCTTCTGGTTTTGATCGTACTCGGCTTGCAACAGGTATGGCTCGGTCGACTTCGGATGATCCTTTTCCGCGGTCGCAAACTCTTGACGGGCCTGCGTCTCCATGTTCTTCGAAAGATAGAGCTCGGCAAGGTCGTCCTCGGGCTCGACCTCGTCCGGATGCGCCTTGATGATCGCGTTGAGGATCGCCGCCGCGCCCGCGATATCGTTCTTCTGCGCAAGCGCCTCAGCTTTAGAGTGCAGCGCATCGAGATCGTTGGGGCTGGTCTTCAGCACGGTGTCGAATTGCGCGATCGCAAGATCGGGTTGCGGCGGCTTGCTCGCCATATACGAACGGCCGACAAGAAGGTGTGCGCGCGCATCGTTCGGATCGATCGAAAGCGCCTTCTGGAGATTCGCACGACCCTCGTCCCACTGGCCGCGGTCGAGTTGCACCGTGCCGAGAGCCTCGTAGCCGAACGCCTCGGTCGGATGCAGGGTGATCGCGCGTTGTGCGATGCGCTGAGCGTCGTCGGCGCGCCCGAGCGCGAGATAGCCCTGTGCGAGGCTCGTGAGGACCGCTTCATTGCCAGGGTCAGCGAGCTCCGCTTTCTCGAATGCAGTAATGGCATCGGGCATGTCGTTGAGCTGCCGGTCGGCAATGCCGATAAAATACCACATCTGCGCGTCGTTCGCGCCTAACCGAACGGCATTTTCCAGCTGGTCGCGTCCTTCGGTCGGCTTACCCGTCTCAATGAGCAGCACGCCCAGCTCCTCGCGCGCATCTTTGTCGTTCGGATTGTCCGTCACGGTTTGTTGGAGCGTTTTGATGCGCTCTTGCGGATTCTCAGTGGGCGAGGACGAGGGCGTCGGGCTGCTGCTGCTCGAGCCTTTCTTCGCTTCGGCGGCCGGCCCGCTCGCAAACGCGGCGACGAGGCACGCCAACAGGCACAGGACGATGAATATACGACGCACGGTACTCCTATATAACGTCAGGCGTTGGCGCGTCGTTCCTTGACGAGCGCGGTCAGCTCAGGGACGATTTGGAAGAGGTCGCCGACGACTCCGAGATCGGAGAATTCGAAGATCGGAGCGTTCGGGTCCTTATTGATGGCGACAATCGTGCCGGCCGAGCGCATGCCCACTTTGTGCTGAATCGCGCCGGAGATGCCGACGGCGATGTACAGCTGGGGCGACACTGTCTTGCCCGTTTGGCCGACTTGATGCGAATGTGGAATCCAGCCGGCATCGACGGCTGCACGCGAGGCGCCTACGGCTCCTCCCAACGCTTCGGCAAGCGCTTCGATGATGTCGAAGTGTTCTGGGCCCCCGAGACCCCGTCCGCCCGAAACCACGATACCTGCTTCTTCGACGCCCAGCTTGCCGGCTTCTTGCGCGACTTTCTCCTCGACCGTCACGGCGTAGGTTTTCCCAGCCGGGCTTGCCAGCTGCTTGATCTCTCCTTTGCCAGGTTCTTGCCGTGCGATGAAACTGTTGGCGCGGCACGTGATGACGCCGTATTCTGAATTTTTGAAGCCGATCGTCGAAATGACCGAGCCGCCGAACTTCGGTGACTGCACTTTGACGGCGCCGTCTTTGACGGACACGTCTGTCGCGTCGGTGATCACGCCGGAACCGAGGCGGACGCCGATGCGCGCCGCGATGTCCTTGCCGAGGTTGGTCAGCGGCAGCAGCGCGAGGCTCGGCCCGAGCTCGCGCAAGAGCGCCTCGACCGCGTCGACGGCGGGATCGTTGAGGTGTTTGTCGAGGGCGTTGGCCTCGCCGACGTAGATCGCGTCGATGGGCGTGGACTTGAGCTGGTCGGCGGCTTTGCCCGCGCCTGCGCCGAGCACGACCGCTGCGGACGGCACACCCAGCTCTTTGGCGACGTCAGCGCCGCGCGTGCACATCTCAAGGCCGATACGCCGTATGCCACCGTTTTCGTGTTCGACGAAGACGACGACGGATTTCATCCTCAGACCACCTTCTTCGCGATCAGGAAGTCGAGGATCTGCTTCGCGCCCTCTTTGGGATCTGACACGCTGACGACGTCGCCTTTTTGGCGAGCCCCGACTGGCGCGAACGATTCGACGACGGTCTTGCTGCCCGCGTCGCCGAGGCGCTCCGGATCCGCACCGATCTCCGCGAGGGTAGGCGTTCGGATCTCCTTTTTCTTGGCACCCATGATGCCTTTGAGCGTCGGGTAGCGTGGCTCGTTGATCGCTTTGGTGACTGAGACGAGCGCCGGCAGCGGCGCACGCACGCGAACGAATCCACTCTCGGTCTCGCGCTGCGCGTCGATCGAGCTGTCAGCGATCGCCAGCTTCTTGACGTAGGTGACGCACGGCACCCCGAGATGCTCCGCGATGGCGGCCGGCACGACGCTGCAAATGGCATCGGTGCTCTGCGTGCCGGACATGATGAGGTCAAAGCCGATGTGTTTGAGGGCTTGCGCGAGTGCGTAGGCGGTCGCCATGGTGTCGCTGCCGCCGATGGCGTCGTCGGAGATCAAAACCGCGTTGTCGGCGCCCATGCCGAGCGCCTTGCGCACGACGTCGGTCGCGCTGGGCGGCGCCATCGTAAGGATCGTGACGGTCGTGTCCGCTCC
>DASRXC010000085.1:0-14396 GCA_035654355.1 Binatus sp. (SeqCode) | reverse complement strand
ATTTCTCGACGATCACCGCGGTGCCCGGACGCAGCCCGATTTGCGCGAGGTAGCGCAAAATCTCGGGCATATCGTGTTTCACCTCGAGCACCTTGGCCGAGGCACCGATCGGTAGGTCGATCAAATCGACCGCGTCGTCATGATCCCAAACAGTACCGTCATCGCGCGGGATCGCATGGCCGTGCGGACAGGTTGTCGGCTCGCCCGTGAATTGGTAGAGGTGGCGTTCGACGAGCGGCGAGATGGCGTGCTCCAACCGGCACGCTTCGGCATACGCGAACTCCCATGGAATACCGAGACGGTCGACGAGCAGGCGCTCGGCGAGCCGTTGGCGGCGCAGCGTAAGTGCGCCGATCTTGGCGCCGGTCGGCGTCGGCATGACGCCGTGCCTGCCATCGTGTTTTACGTAGCCGTCGACGTCGAGCTTCTTCAGCATCGACGAAGCGGAGGCAGCGGACACCGCGAGCTCGGCGGCGATGGCCGACGTCGAAACCGGCTCGTGCCCGCGCTGCAGCCGCACGATGGTCTTGAGGTACATCTCGACGTTGGGACTGACTTCCGGTTCGTCGAGCGGTTCGACAAGCGGAGTCTTTAGCGCCGAGTTCAGGAGCCGTTGGTTGGGCATAATTAGCCTTGCCTAATTCGCTGATTTAGACATGCTTACCCTTCGGGCTAAGCGTAGGCTATGAGGGGTAAGGGACAAGTATTCAGCCGGTAAGTGAGCGGCCTCATGGCCGTTCCGCCCAGCCGAGGGTATAACGAGAGCGGCGAAACATTGTGAGCGCCTCCCTGCGTTTGAAGTCTAGGGGGTAACAAAAACCATCTATGAGACACTCCAGATTAATCGCCGCCGCGCTGATCGGGGCCCTCGCGCTGGCCATGGCGCCGAAGCCGATGGCGCTGGCCGACGGAGCAGCGAGCACTCGCAACATCCTGATTGGTGTGGGTGCGGCCGCCGGCACTCTCCTCATCATCAACCACAACAAGAAGGTGCATGAGAAGTACGCGGAAGACGCGCAGAAACAGGCCGCGCTGGCCGAGCAGCGCGACGACGCGCAGGCCGCCGCCCAGCAGTATAAGACGGCCTACGAGCACGAATCCGCGGTCGCCAGCGAGCTGAAGAAAGAAGTCGCGATCCAGCAGCAGCAGATCAACAAGCTCAATGCGGCGGTCGCGTCCTTGAACCCGCCGGGATCGAACTTCTTGGCCACGCATCAGGCAGCTGCGGTCTCGACGCAGACGAACTCGACGCATCAAGTCGCCATGGCTCCGACGCAAGCCGTTTCCTACGGTTGGGGCGACTTTTGAGCGCGCGCTACATTATCGCGGCGTGCCTCCTGGCCGTAGCGCTTACCGCGTGCGGCCAGTCGCGCGGCGGTGATCCACAAGCGGTTGCGGGCCGAGTCGCGCAAGCGCTCTATAACAACGACTACAACGGCGCGACGGCCGATTTCGACGACGCGCTCAAAGCCCAAGCGACGCGAACGCAGGTCGCGATGATCTCGGACAAGATGCACACGCTGGGCGACTATCAAGGCGTCACATCGACGAAGAGCGACGACGACACTCGCCGCTACTGGTTCGATGCGAAGTTCAGCAAGGGCGACATGATCGTCGAACTGCGGCTTCACGCGAACGGCCAGATCGCAGCCTACCGGTTAGTCCCGAAGACGTCCTAAATCAGAACGCTGGTCCGCGTTGCCGCGCGCGCGCGGACCACGCGAATGTCCACGCGAACACGGCAAGCAGCGCGGCGACGAGGAAACCACTGACCGCCAGGTCTGGCACGGGTGAATTCCATCCGAGCGCCTGCGCGAGTTCGTACGCTCCGACGGTCAATGCTAATCCCGTGACGGTGATGATCCAGATGCGGGTCGCGCGCACAAGCTCGAGCGGCTGGCGCGCACACAACCGATGCACGAGCAGGCTATCGAGCGTGTCGGTGACCGTCATACCCAGCGAGAACACCAGCCCGATGAGAAGGCCGAGCGCAATCCCGCTTCCGGCGGTGAGCGCGAGCGCATAGGCCGCCACCTGGCTCGAGGTATCAAAGCCGAGCCCGAACAGGATTCCAATTGGAATTGCTGCGAGCGGACTGGTGGCTGAGCGCAATGTGCGCGGCAGCAGCGCGGTCTTGAAGCCGGCGACGCTCGTCTCGCGGTTGAGAGCGAGCTGGCGGATATTGAGCGCCGCGATGCCGAACAACGTTAGAATGCTCACCCACGTTCCTATCGACTCGAGGAGCGGTCCGTGCTGCGCCAGCCTACTGCCGAGCAAACCGGCCAGGGCTGCGATCGACAGGACCATGACAGAATGGCCACCAGCGAACAGCGTGCCCACGAAGCGGCTCAGCCGCTCGCGCGCGCCGAGACTGTTGCGTGTGAGATTATCGATCGCAGCGAGGTGGTCGGGATCCGCCCCGTGCCGCAGGCCAAGCACAAATACCGTGAAGGCGATGACGCCGAATGGCAACGACGGTGCGTCGTGCGCGATCATGTCAGTCCCCCGTCGAGCGTGGCGTGGTGCCTATGGCCGTGCCCGTGTGCGTGGCCTGGCGCGAGCGCGAAGCCCGCGATTGCCGTAAGCACGAGCGCGGTGATGGCGGCCGAAGGCAGGTGCAACATCGATGCACCCGCTCCCTGTCCCAACATCAGCGCGCCGACGATCGCTATGACGGCAGCGGAGACAAGCGGCCCATAGGCGACTACCGCCTCATAGCGAGGCTGCGTCGAGAACCATGCGGCGCCGCGCACCAGCGCCACGCCGATACCCGTGAGCACACCGGCAAGCCCTAGGCTGAACGCGACGATGACGAGCAGTCCGTACGCGCCTTGATGAAGCGCGAGTGCAGCGAGCAGAACGACCAACGCCGCCGGACACGGAGCGACGTTCCCGCTCATAGCCACCGCCACGACGCTCGCGAATGACAGGGGGGCGGCGCCATGGGGAACATGGTCGTGCGCGTGAGAGTGGCCGTGAGCGTGATCGTGCGCGCCGGCGTGGTCGTGCCGGTGCGCTTCGCCTCGTCGCTCGCGCACGTAACGCGAAAGCGCTCGAGCGCCGAGGACGGCAACCAATACGCCCGATGCCACGGTGATCCAAGGATAAATTTCTTCGGGCACGATCCACTGCGCCGCGGCCATTAAGAGCACGCCGAGCGCTAACACACCCGCGGTATGCGCGAACGTCAATCCAGCGGCGAGGATAAGCGCCTGCGCGGGAGTCGCACGAGCGCCGACGAGCGACACGGCGAGCAGCGTCTTCCCATGACCCGGTTCCAGCGCGTGGAGCGCGCCGAGCCCAACCGCCATGAGGAGCGTGACGAGCACCACCCATGGATTCGAAACGCCTTTGGCGAGCATGTCTGAGAGCGCGTTGGATCGCAGCTGCGACGTTGTACCGGCGGGCGCTACGTCGGGCGCGACGTCAGTCACGACCGCACGCACGCGCCCGGCAGCGTCCGTTGTAATCGTAGTGGCGGCGACATGACGGGGAGATCCGATCAGGGCGCTCGGATACGAACGCAGCTCGTTTGTCGGTTCTTGCTGCGGTTCGACGACGATATCGCGCCAACCGATGCGTTCCGGGTTCACGTTGTCGCGCACCACGATGCGCCGCACACTGGTGGCCGGCGGCAGGGGCGCGCGGAACTCCCCGACCCAGTACAAGGTCGGTAATCCGCCCGCGCCCGGCCGCAGCGAGACGCGCGGCGTCTTGAGCTGCAATCGCGCGCGAACGCCGTCGTGCTCGACGTCGAGGTTGTTGGCGACAATGGCGCCTTCGTCGTCCGCCCAGCGGCGTAACAACGCATCTCGTTGCGGGCCGTCGATCGCGTGCTCGTGCATGATCTGAAACGTCGGGATTTCCGCAATGTCGAGGACGTATTTCAGATCGATCTCATTCGTGCTGACGCGGACCTTTGTAAGATGGTTGATCGTGAAATTGCCCAGTGGATGTGCATTCGCCGGATTGCAGCACACAAGTACGGCCGCAAGCGCGCCAAATATGTGCAGTCCAAGAAAACGACGGAGTCGACCGCCACGCCAAACCATCATATGCAACCATAACGTATGAATGGTTCTTCCGGATGAGTCAATCCGAAACACCAAGTCGTCCGTTTACGCGGCAAAGGCTCTCTCGAGCCTCATGAAACGGAGGCAATGTTATGAACTCTCGAGTGAATTCTCGAGCGCTCTCGCTGGCGGGCGCGGCGGCGATCGCCGCATTGGCCAGTGCCATGATTCTATATGCCGCTCATCCGGTGCGCGGATCCGATCACCAAGATTCGCCGACGGTTGTCAATCGGCCGGCGGCGGACATCACTGACGTCTTCGTGTACCAGGCGCCGGATAACGCCAACAACGTCGTCCTACAGATGGATGTGTGGCCGCTCATCACGCACTCGATGCTTGGGATGACTGCACTGGATCCGGCCGTGATGTATCAGTTCAAGATCGACAACACCGGTGACGGCGTTGAAGATCTTGTCGTCCAACTGCAAGCCAACACCAGCGGCGTAGGCCAGACGATCAACGTCTTTGGGCCGGCGAAACCCTCGATCACCGGCACAAGCTCGACGTTCATCGCACAAACGGGTAGTGTGCCGTTCAATCAGCCGGCCGGAAGCGTCACGCCGTTCACGAACGGCGTCAAGGCCTTTGTCGGACCTACGAAAGATCCGTTCTTCTTCGACCTGTTACAGTTCTTCAACATCATCCCGGATCGCTACTTCGGATGCCACGGGTTCCCGAACGCGTTCAACGTGCCATGCGGCGGCGCGACAGCGTCCAGCTTCAACGGCTTCAGCGCGGCGTTCAACACCGCGCACGGAACGAGCTGCATCGTGGGCACGCCCGCGTCCGACGCGCTGTCATCGCACCAGTTCAACGTCCTTGCGATCGTCGTTGAAGTGCCCAAGTCGCTCTTGCTCAATCCGTCGCATCCGGTGATCGGCGTGTGGGCGAGCACCAGCACGGTCTCTGGAAGCTAGGAGGTAAGAATATCATGCGTTTATTCTTGACGACGGCTACGCTTGCGCTCATCGCTGTTGCGGCGCTCGCCGGGTGCAGCAGTAGCAGCAGCACGCCGACTGTCCACGGGCAGTCTCAGTACCAGCAGATCGAGCGCTTGTCGCGCCCCGCGATCAAAGAGGCGTTCGAGAGCTTCGCCAACCACGATGCGACGAACCGCAGCACGCCGACCAACGACACGCAGCTGAAGTCGTCGATCCAGACGTTCCTCGGCGCGCCGCCTAACGGCGTGGCCAACCGCAGCGCAGCGACCTCGGCGTTCATCGTCGGCGTGCTGATCCCTGACGAAATGCAAGCCGACTTGGGCGTAAACGTCGCCGGCTGCGGCACGCCGAACACGCCGTGCGCGGCGTATCTCGGACACGAGACCGGTGGTGCGACGGGCACGACGTTCGGCGGTCGCTGGCTCAACGATGACACGATCAAGACATCGCTCGGCATCATATTCGGTAACACCGTTGCCGCGCTCGGAGGCGCGCCCGACGACAACGCCGAGTCATGGTGTTTGACCGACGACAATCTCTCGAACGGCGAAGGCACGTTCCAGAGCTACAGCGCGACATTCCCATACGTCAACGCGCCGTACTAGCGGCGATGTTGCAGATGCGGACGGCCACCGTGCTCGCGGCATGCGCCCTTGCGGCGCTTGCCGCGTGGCCGTTCGCCTTTGCACATTTATCCGCTCACGCGGTACTCGCGGCGCCGGCGACGCCGGCACCCGTTGTGGCAGACTATCGCTATCGCGATGGGATGATCGCGGATCTCGAACGGATGGCGCGGCGCCATCCCGATCAGCTCGACGAGCATATGCTCGCCGTGCAGTACCTTCAGCGCTATCGCGAGGCGCCAGATGTAGGCGATCTCCAGCGCGCCATCGCAGCGGCCCGCGAGTCACTACGCTATCAGCCCCGCTACAACGTCGGCGCGGAAGCCGCGCTGGCGAGTGCGTACACCTCATTGCACAAATTCCGCATCGCCCGCCGCTACGCGTCTGAACTTGCCGGCTGGATGCCGTGGGATTCGGGCGCTCACGCGTCGTTGGCTTCGCTCGAGATGGAGCTCGGCGACTACGCGGGCGCGAAGCGTCTTTTGCGCACATCTCCATCCGGACGGCTCGACCCGACGTGGGAGACCACAATCGCTCGTTACGACGAGCTTACGGGAGAAGTGAGTGAAGCACGCGCTCATCTCGGCAAAGCGCTTGTCGAAATCGATTCGCGCGTGAATGAACCGGCGGAGGTCCGGGCCTGGTACCATTGGCGCGCGGGCGAACTGGCGTTTATGGACGGCGATCTTGACGCGGCGCAACGGCACTATCGCGACGCTTTGGCGATTTTTCCAAACTATTGGCACGCGAACAACGGCCTTGCGCGATTATATTGGGCGCAGCGCCGGTGGCGCGAGGCGCTCGCTGCGGCCGATCTGTCCGCCGGCGTCTATCCACTACCCGAAACGCTCGGCTACAAAGCGGATGCCCAGCGGGCGCTTGGCGATGTTGCAGGTGCGCGCACCACGCAGGCACTGATCGAAGCGATTGAGCGCCTTGGCGACTTGCAAGGCGTCAATGATAGGTTGATCGCTTCGTACTACAGCGAGCATGGCATCCGCCTCCATCACGCGGTTGCCGTCGCGCAGCGCGACCTGCGAAATCGAGATGACATCTATGCGGAAGACACGCTCGCGTGGGCGCTGGCGATGGACGGCCGCTGGAAGGATGCGCTACCGCACGCGCGGCGCGCGGGTATGTTGGGGACAAGAGACGCCCGGCTCTTGTTCCACATCGGAACGATAGCTCTGCATAACGGTGAGTTCAGCGACGCAAGAGCTTCGCTTGAAGCCGCGCTTGCGGTGAACCCGCATTTCCACCCTCGTTATGCAGACGAAGCGCGTGCTGAACTCGCGATTCTACGCGAGATAGCGAACGGTGTGTGTGTTCAAGATCTCCGCACCGCCTCGAATCGATCGAGCTCGGCAAGCCATGCACGCTTGCGCTCGTCGCTCGCGAAGGATGCTTTGAAGCCGTTGCGCGCCAGACTCGCCAGCTCGACAGCGGGAAAACCTTGATCGGCTAGCCGTGCGTATTCATCGAGTAAGCTCGCTCCGAAAAACGCGGGGTCGTCGGAGCTGAGCGTCACGAGAAGTCCTTCGCTCAAGAACTCGTAGAGCGGATGGGCGTTGATGTGACGCACTGCGCCGGTGACGACGTTGCTGGTCGGACAGGTGTCGACGACGACACCGTTGGCACGCAGCAACTCCATCACGCCGCGGTGACCACGTGCGCTGACGCCGTGACCAATGCGCTCTGCGTGCAGCAGTTCGACTGCGTCGACAACGCTTTCTTTGCCGGCGGCTTCTCCCGCATGAACGGTGCGCCGTAGGCCCATCTCCTTCGCGCGGCCGAACGCGGCGCGAAAATCGCGTGCCGGATAGTTGCGCTCGTCCCCACCCAGTCCAACGCCGACAACGCGGTACGCGCGACAGCGCTGCGCGAGTTCCAGATCCGCGAACGCATCGGCCTC
Source organism: Binatus sp. (SeqCode) (assembly GCA_035654355.1). GTDB lineage: Bacteria > Vulcanimicrobiota > Vulcanimicrobiia > Eremiobacterales > Eremiobacteraceae > JAFAHD01. The sequence goes on along the minus strand of DASRXC010000085.1, from coordinate 6,847 downwards.
GCCCAGGTTACGCACCATGTCGAAGATCAAAAGCGACGAGATGCCGAAATCATGCTCCGCGCGCGCGCAGGCTTCGGCGACCGCGCGCACTTGTTGATCGAGGTCGAGGCCCGGCACGAACCTGCGTTGCGTCGCGGGCGAGAGGAACAGTTCGACGTGCCGTACGCCGTCGGCGGCCGATCGCCTCAGGTAGTCATAGGCGAGTTCGGCGAAATCAACGGGTTGGCGCAAGATGCGTACGACCTTCAAAAAGCTGCGCAGAAACGATTCGAAATCACAGCACGTGAAGAGCGCGTTGATATCGGCGGCAGGTTCAATGCCGTTGCGCCTGCAGATGCGTTGGTAGGAATCGCGCGAGATCGTGCCCTCGAGGTGCACGTGAAGCTCGGCTTTGGGCAGCCGGCGGATCCAGTCGCGAGAAGGCGCGTTCATCGCGCGCAGAATGCGCGCAGATATTCCAGGGTTTGGATGTCAATGGCGCCGTCATCGCGCACGCGATCCTCGAGGTTCTCCCGATGCATGAACGAGACGAGCTTCTCGCGCGCGCGGTCGTCGAACGGTGCGCCTTTTGGCAACTCGCCAGCTTGCGTGAGCAGAGCCGCAATCTCGCTGCCGATCTTATCGTCAACTTTGATGATCTCGTGCGGCAGCGGCTTGAACGTATACAGCTTGTGGATTTCGAGAATGCGCGCCAGCTCTTCGATGGGATTCCGGTGATCATCCACGCGCAGATCGACGTACCGATCGTTAAAGCCAGCGTATCCGCCGGCCGGCTTAGCGATGTAGAGCGAGGCGCTTTGCATGCCGCGCCGATCGCCGCCCGCGGCTTGACCAGCACGCAGCGCCGCGATCAAGCGGTCGGCAAGGTGTCCGCGCGTTGACTCGAACGCGGTGACCATCGAATCGACGACCGCCGGACCGGCGAGAATGTTGCCTTGGGCAGCGTAGTTGATGCCATGCGCTCCGCCTGCCCACTCATTGCAGCTCGCGCCCGTGTATGTGGCCGAACGTCCGTGCGCGTCGACGATGCCGACCTGACGCTCGTCTGCGTGTTCGTCATCGGCGGTCAACGTGCTGACGACTTCATGCGGACTGGCTCCATTGCGCAGCAGGTCAAGCCCGCGCGGACCATACGACGTGTTTGCCCACGATTGCGTCGCGATCGCGCCGACGCGCGCCTCGACCCATGGAACAGCCGATCCAACCGCCAGAAATTTCGACTGCACGGCAATACCGAGCTCATCTGCTGCCGGATCAAATCCAACTATGGAATAGGTCGACATGCGCGACATGAAGGGCAGGTACGCTTCGATTGGTCAACGTACCTATGAGAGCGGGGTGGAGCAGTCCGGTAGCTCGTCGGGCTCATAACCCGAAGGTCGGTGGTTCAAATCCATCCCCCGCAACCACATTGCAGACCAACTAGATTTCTAGTTGGTCTTTTCTTCTCGGTTTTGTGTCTCGCGCAAGGGTCCATGCGGGTGTGCGGTGGAGGACCTCGAAGCGTGTAGCTCAGTCAATCTGTCTGGTCATAGTGATCTAGCGGGCGCCCGGAGTTAAATCGTCCGCCACCCATTCGCCAGGGGATACTTTGAAGTCGGAAGGCCAACTCGAATATCACCTCGGCTACAGTGATGCCGAGTATGAACGCTTGATCCGTCAAGCGACGCGATTGGCACCGGTAACCGAGCATTTCTTCCAAGAAGCCGGCATTGGACCTGGACAGCGAGTCTTAGATATCGGATCCGGCGCCGGCGATGTTGCGATGCTGCTTAGCCGGTTGGTCGGCCCATCGGGCGAAGTGGTCGGTGTGGAGCGCGAGGCACGCTCGATCGAGCGCGCGCAAATGCGAGTCGCGCAAGAGGGCATACGCAACGTTCGTTTCGTGCAGGCTGACATCGCGCAGTTTAAGAGCGACGGGCCATTCAATGCGGCTGTTGGCCGCTATGTCTTGCAGTTCATACAGGATCCCGTTTTGGTGCTGCGCTCTTTGTCTTCGATTGTAAGTCCTGGCGGGATCATCGCATTCCAGGAAGGATCGTTTGCGCCGTACTTGACGCTTTCGGCGCACCTGCCGCTTCGGTCTGCCTGCGTCAGCCTACAGCGCGAAGCCGCGGCGCGCTCTGGAGTGAACGTCGAGATGGGACCCGCGCTTCATAAAGTGTTCCAAGACGCGGGTCTGCCGGTGCCCAAAATGCGTCTGGTAATGGAAATGGGTTACGAGCCGGAATACACTCGATGGCTCTCCGACTCTATCGCAAGCACGTTGCCGCGAATCGAACAACTTGGGCTATCCTTGGAGGCGCTCGGCGACCTCCAAACACTGCAAGAGCGGCTGCACGAAGAAGTCGCACATTCAAACACAGTCGTACCTTGGATCGCTTTGGTCGGCGCCTGGTGCCGCATTCCTAAGTAAGTAGATCAGCGTTTCAAGGCATGACTGAGCTGCGGCATCGCCTGGTCCTTGATGGGTCTCCCGTGCCCAACGATGAGGCGGTCTGGATTCCACGTCTCGATTTGTTGAGCGGCTTTGCTCAGCGATTGGGTCACCCTACCACTAAGCCAACCGAACCAGCGCAGGTAAGGCGGCAGGATAAGCCGGTCGTTCACACCGCCAAACCAATACATGAACTTCGTAAACGGCGGCGCGTGGGGACCCGCTGACTGGTTCATGAGCAGGTCCGCTATGATCAACGTGCCGCTAGACACGTGAAAGAAAATACTCTCGTCAAACGTCAGCAGCCCAGACAACGTGATGTGCGGCATTTCGTCGAACCATGGCGGTCGAGTCTGTTCGGTGAGTTCTTGGTCAATCAACGTTGGACCCAACTGTCGCTGCAAGACGGTCGGAGCCCAAAACGTCGCCTGACGGTACAAGCGCCGATATTCGGCGAGGTAGAGATCGTGAAACCAGTTTGGCGCGATGACGTGAGCCACGTCGCCGATAGCCGCTATCTGCTCAACCAGCTGAGCGGACGGATGACACGGGGAATGCAAGATAAGTCGGCCATCGCGGCAGCGAATGACGGTCATGACGTGTGGAGTCCACATGCCGGCAAATCGTATTGGGGTCGCCGCCGTCCACAATGAGTCCACGAACGGCGTCAGGACTCCGTCCCCAAACTCAGAGTGCAATCCAGCGCCACGCGACATCCCATGGGGCGCTTCCCGCGCCGCCCCGAAACGCCTTCTCGTGCCTTGGAACTTCGATGGACGCGATGGGACCAGCTTTTTTCGATATTGACATTTTTCGATATAAGGCAGTACAATATCGACGTATGTCAATACAAAGAACGTGCCCCCGCGCGAGGGTAGACAAGCGCGACCGCACAGCAGACGCGGAACTTTTCAGGGCTTTGGCTGATCCGTTTCGCCTACGGATTCTCGCGACGTTGAGCCGCGCGAAGCACGAGGTGTGCGTGTGCGATTTCGTCGAGGCGTTCCCTCTCAGGCAGCCGGCCGTGTCACATCACCTAGGAATACTGCGTGAAGCCGGCTTGGTTAAGGCCGAGCGTCGCGGCACGTGGGTGTACTACAGAATCTCTGATGATTTCGCCCAGCGCCTCGATGGCGCGATCGATACTCTGTTCCCGAAAAGGATCGCTGCATGAAGACCCATCTCAGTCTTACCACGCATGACCTCGACGCTAGCGTAGCCTTCTACCGCACCCTGTTGAATGCCGAACCGGCGAAACACTTTGACGACTACGCTCTGTTTTTGACTGACAGTCCCGGTCTCGAACTCGCGCTCGCGGTTCACCCGCGGGTCAATCCTTCGACAGACGCGCACTTCGGCATCGCGGTCGATGACCCTCAATTGGTGGAGAACGCGATCGAGCGCTTACAGAGCGCTGGTCTGCCGGTGGATATCGAAACGGATGAGACCTGCTGCTATGCGACTCAGAACAAAGTTTGGGCGACCGATCCAGATGGCCGCCGCTGGGAGACGTATTACGTCATCGCCGAAAGCGAAGAACGAGAAAGCGAAGACATGACCTGCTGTCGCGAGCGCGGCACCGAGGATACGGCCTGCTGCGCGGGTTGATCGCAAACGCTTTGAGGGAAGATCGCATCATGACTGATGATCATACTCAGACGCTAATCGACCATGCGTTGTCAGGCGCTCCGAATCTGTATCGAGAATTCAAAGGCATCTATTCTGAGGAAACGATACAGCGTTTTCTCTTGGAGAACGCTGAATTGCTCAAGGACTGCAAGGTCACGCATTATCTGCCGATCTTCGCTTACCGGTTTACCCACGATCGCCTGACCGCGATGGGTCAGGTCGCCGGCCACATCCCTAAACACGTGCCGGAAGTGCTCTTCGTCTGCGTGCAGAACGCCGGGCGCAGTCAAATGGCGGCTGCCTTGCTCGATGCGAAAGCAAAAGGAAAAGTCCATGTGCGTTCTGCGGGAAGCGCGCCGGCTGGAAGCATTAACAAGACCGTCACGGAGGCGATGGCGGAACTCGGGGTTGACCTCGGCAAAGAATTCCCGAAGCCGATGACCGACGACATCGTACGAGCGGCTGACGCTGTCATCACGATGGGTTGCGGCGACGCCTGTCCGATTTATCCAGGCAAGAAATACGAAGACTGGGACTTGCAAGACCCAGCCGGACAAGATCTGGAAACGGTTCGAAAAATACGCGACGACATCGCGCGGCGCGTCGACCGGCTCATTGTGGAGCTCGCCGCCGTAAGACAATCCTCGTAGATGCTGCTTCGGCAAGCCCTGGTTGGCGAGTTCGTCGGCACCTTCTTCCTCGTATTCGCCGGCACCGGCGCGCTCATCATTGATGCGCTCACTCACTCAGTCACGCACGTAGGCGTCGCGCTCGTTTTCGGCCTCGTGATTGCGGCGTTGGTCTACGCGCTCGCTCACGTCTCGGGAGCCCATTTCAATCCGGCCGTGACGATCGGTTTTTGGACTGCGGGTGAATTCCCAGGCAGCCGCGTGCCGTTCTACATCACCGCGCAACTCTTGGGCGCAATATCGGCGAGTCTGATATTACGATCCATGTTCGGCGTTGTTGCTTCGCTCGGTGCGACGTTTCCCAACGGATCGCCAGCCACGTCGTTTTGGTTGGAGGTGGTGATGACACTTCTGCTGGTGTTCGTGATATTGGGCTCCGCTGTCCACGGTCGTGCGGTGAAGAGCTTTGCAGGCATCGCAATCGGAAGCACCATCGCTCTCGATGCACTTTTCGGCGGTCCGATCTCCGGTGCATCGATGAATCCGGCGCGTTCGTTTGGGCCGGCGCTGATTGCGGGTGTGTGGCAAGATCAGTGGGTCTACCTGATCGCTCCCGTGGTTGGCGCCGTGATCGCGGTCCTCGTTTACAAGCTCGTATCCGACGCAGCGATTGTAGCGGAAGAAACCACCTCGCCATAGCAAACTGTGAGTCTAGTGAAGGAGGACGCTCCGAGGCCCCCTCGAACGGCGCACGCGAGGATGGCTGTGTTCATTCTCGCGGAGGTGAATATGCGTTCGCTAAAGATCATTTCGGCGCTCGGGTTTTTCGCCGTGCTAGGCGCCGCGAGCACGCTCTACGGAAAAGCAGCGGATTCTGATTCCGCTTACATGACAGCGGCGCTGTCCGCCGCTCCCCCGGCCGTCGCGAGCGGAGCTGCCGTCATACGCATGGAGAAGGACGGCAGCATGACGACGCTGCGACCAGGCACAAATGGTTTTAGCTGTTTCCTTATGGGCCCGCTCAAGGGATCGCCAAGCGCCTGCTTGGACGCCAATAGTATGGAGTTCATCGGTGCTTGGATGAAACATGCGCCGCCACCCAACAAATTAGGCGTGGGATACATGCTGATGGGCGATGCGCCCGGCACTAGCAACACGGACCCCTACGCGACTGAGAAGACAGCTGACAACCATTGGGTCACGACCGGACCGCATATCATGATTTTCGGCCCGTCTGCGAAACTGATGGGCTTACCCACGGCTAAAGATCCCGATCCCACCAAACCTTACATGATGTGGGCCGGAACGCCATACGAACACGCGATGATTCCAGTGGGGTCGTCGAAGTAACTAGCCAGTAACGCTATCCGAGGAAACGGCATCGAGAGGCGCCATCACAATGGCGCCTCACTTATTTTCTCAATGGGAGCGGGGCAGTTAGCGCTTGGGCGAGGCGTACGCTTCTTCTTCGCTGACGACGGACGGCGCTGAAGGTTCTCCAGTGAGCTTCACTCGGTCGCGAGCGGTGAACATCGGTCCACGTGCGGTTTGAAGCGGGGCGAACGCGCCAAACCCTAATTTTATCGGGATATCATCGTAGATCGCTTCCATGCCGCCGCGCATGAAGTACGACTCGTGCCAGAATCCCGTGCCGCCACTATCATGCAGCAATTCCTTCCACCACGCCTGGTGTGGTAAGGTGCGCGTCCAGGCTTCGAGCGATGGAAAGTCGCGCCAATACTGACGCATTCCGACATGCACTGGGAAGATGCTGAACAAGAAGAACTCGTTCTTGAGGAGTCCGTCCGGCGCTGCGTCGATCGATTGTTGGATTTGCGGCCCGACTTTGAAGAGCCGCCCGAAACCGCGCAGAGAGTTCACGCGCATGCCAAGGTAGATGACGATCAGGTTCGGGTACGACGATAGATCCACTGTCTGCCGATTCACTCGCGTTGCCATGATCTCGAGAGTCTCTTTCCTGGATCGCTTCTGCGATCATTGGTGCGGACGCGGTGGCGCCCTTCATTTGTGTGTACCCCGTTACTCGCAGCGTCTTTTCATTTTGTGCATGAGCACCCGAGGCGCGCGACGTACGTTGGATCGTGCGATCGACGCATCTTATGAAGGCCGTTGTCTGTACCCGCTACGGTCC
>DASRXC010000084.1:0-2643 GCA_035654355.1 Binatus sp. (SeqCode) | reverse complement strand
GCCGCGGTGACGTCGCGGCCGGCTCTTTGGGCGTAGCTGGGCGAAGCCAGCGCGGTTACCGCGAGCCCCAAGGCAAGCACAGCCAGAGGTTTCTTCCAGATGGTCATGACTAGTCTCCTTCTGTCGTCGCTTTGAAGTGCCCAGCGCACTCGATCGCGGAACACATCTGTGCTTCGCAGCAGAACTCGCTTGATCCCAATTGCTGGGACTTGTGCAATCTTGTCGGGTTCGGCCCCTCGGAGGGGGGTCCGCAGGAAACAGGAACCACGAGAGGAAGATGTCGATAGGCTAGCGCATCCGTGAGACGGGAGATTTAGGCGACGTTGGCCGTCGGCGGGGGTCGGGCACAGCCGCGCGACCTCATTGCTGCGGTCCCCCGAGCGCGATGTCGCGTTCGGCGCGAAAAACATTGGAGTAGAGATTGGCAATCCATTGCCGGCCGTTCGCCGTGACGTGGAGATAGCGAATGGCGGATCGAATGTATGGCGCCACGCTGTTCCAGTAGAACTGCGGATACTTGTGGACGAGGTCGGCGGGGTCGTCGTAGCCGAGCTGACGGTTTAGGCCCGCTTCCTCGAACTCGTGATAGAGCGCGTTGGCCTTGCGTATATAGTGCGGATCGTCGAGTTGCCCGATCAAGTCGGCGGCCCGCAGCAGTGCGGCCTCCTCGTCGATGCGTTCTACGTCCGCAGGCATGCTGCTTGGGAAGCGTGAGCCCTCGACCGCGCGCGCGATGCGCTCAGCATCGAGTTCCGCAATGCCTTGGATGCGCTCCATGATGTAAAGCTTGGAACGATCGACGTGGTACGACAGCAGCGCCGCGTCCGAGGCTCCGCGCGGCAGCTTGACCTTGCGGCCGGTGGCGTCGATCAAAAACCCGTTTTCATCGTCCTGCAAGAAAATGCCGCGCACATAGCCGATGTCGTGCGTCACGCATGCAAGGATGAGATGCGCGTAATCCTCCGGCGGCATGTGGGCGTGCAGCGCCCGGCCGCGCAAAATGTCGTGGCCTGCGAGCGTGACCAGCATCGTGTGCTCGATGTTGTGGTAGAGGGCGTCGCTGTTGCCGATGCACTCGAGCGCGATGCGGGCGATCGACGGAACCAGCTCGACCAAGCGCGTTTCGGTGGTGCCGTATCGCCGTTGCATGTAGCTCGCGAGAAAGGCGCCGAGGGCGTCGGCCGCGAGCTCCGGAATGGTTATCATGATCGCTCCCCCCTCGGTGCAAGGCTTCGACGGCGACCTGACAGCGTGGCACGCATTTATCTCGGCTGGATGACAGCGCGTGCGGCGCCTGCACTGCGTTGGTGCGGCTAGCCCAATCGTTCGCGCATCAGGATCGTCATATTCGGGCTTTTTCGAACCAGTGATGCGCATACGGCTCGTCGTTGAAAGGCTCGACCTCAAGATAGCCGCACTTGCGATACAACGCCTGCGCTTCTTTGAGAGTCCGGTTGGTCTCGAGCCTGAGCGTGCTCACTCCAAAATCTCGTGCACGCGTTTCCAGCGTTTCGAGAATGCGCCGACCTACGCCGAGACCGCGCGCATCGGCAGCGACCCACATGCGCTTGACCTCGCCGATAGTTTGATCCTTCACTTTGAGCGCGCCGCAACCGATGGGCTGACCGCCTAGGCGGGCGACGACGAAGACGCCGGCGGGAGGCGTCAGCTCATCGGGGTTGGCGGGGATGCTCTTTGCCGGGTCGAATCCGGTTTTGAAGCGGCCGGCCAGCTCGCGAAAATATTGTTCGAGACACAGACGCGCATCGGCGCTGTCCGGCGCTTCCGCCGTTATTTGAACGGCGGATGCGCGCATCAGTCGCTCGATCTCCGCCATCGCCGCGATCAAGCGATCCCTTTGCGCAATGCTGAGCGGGGCCAGAACGGATTTGGCCAACGCGTCGGCGCGACGATCAAGCTCTCTCAGCTCGCGCAACCCGGCGCGGGTCAACCTCACCCGACGAACCCGGCCGTCGTTCGCCGCCGGTTGCGCTTGCACCAGCCGTTGACGCTCGAGCGAGCGCAAGAGGCGGCTGACGTAACCGGAATCCAGCTCCAATCTCGCGCGTAAATCGCGCACCTCCGCGCCGGCGCGGCCGATTTCGTAGAGGAGCCGCGCTTCGCCGAGCGGACGGTCGCGATCGAGAAAATGGTCCTTGAGCGCGCCGATCCGCTGACTGACCGCGCGATTGAAGCTGCGCACGCGGCGCACGTGCTCCGCATCCATTCTCTGACTTTAGTCAGATAATCGGCTGGGATCAAGCTGTTCGCCGCATGCGCAGGGCGCTGACCCACCTCCCTTGAGCCGGATGGAGCGAATGAGCCGAACCGCCGCTCGGCGTCGCTTTCCCGGCGCAGCGGCCCTTCAGTTTCGTACCACCAGCACCGAGCACTTGGCGTAGCGCACCACGTGGCCGGCGTTGGAGCCGAGGAAATAGGTGCGCACCGCGTGCCGCTGCGGCCGGTGCGAACTCATGACGATGAGATCGGGCTGCATGCTGTTCGCCTCTTCCAGGATCTCCTGGTAGATGCCGCCCTGGCGCACCGTCGACGACACCCGCGCGGAGGGCAAGCCGGTCTCCTTGACGACGATGGCGAGCGCATCTTCCGCCGCCTTCCTCTGCTGCACCTCGAAGTCGGGCG
>DASRXC010000083.1:0-3401 GCA_035654355.1 Binatus sp. (SeqCode) | reverse complement strand
GCGGATTCGCCGCGCGACGTTGAGCAGCGTACGAGCCCGCTCGCGAAGGAGGTCGTGCGAGAAGGCGAACATCGGCCCGCTCGACGGCTGATCGAGGACCTCAAGGGAGAGAAGGTCGTCAAGGGCGTCCAGCACTGCGGTCTCATCCAGTTCCAACACCGCCTGCAAGTCGTCTGCGCTCGCCTCGGGCTCGAGCGACAGCGCGCATGCGACAGCCGCGGCACTAGGTCCGCGCGAACGCAACCGAGACTCGATCGTTCGAGAAAGCGTGCCTGGAAGTGCGATGTCCGTACCGGGACTGCTTGTGAATCGCCAGCGCCCACCATCACGCTGCAAGTCGCCCTTCTTCACGAACGCATCGAGCAAGCTCTCGATGAACATCGGATTGCCGGAAGTGCGTTTGAAGAGCGCCTCAGCAAGCACCGGATTTACGTCGAAGCCTACAGTTTCGAGCGCATCCTGGAGTTGGTCGGCGGTCAAGCGCTCGAGTTGCAGCCCGAAAATGTTCTCTATGGCCCTGTCCAGCCGCGCTCGTCCTTCGGGCCTCGTGGTGACGACGACCGCGTGCCCGGCGCCGTTGACAAGTTGCGCGAAGCCGGCAAGCAGGCTCAGCGCTTCATCATTGAGGTATTGCGCATCGTCGGCTAAGAGGACGGTTGGCGAATTGAGCGCGCCGACGAGCACCGGCACGATCGCGTCGACGGCGCTCCCTGTCGCGCCCTTGACAAAATCGTAGAACTTGCGCTCCACGAGCGATTCGAACAGCGACCCCCAGGCGCCGAACGGGCGCGGATCGTTCGCAAGAAAACCGATGCGCAGCACTCGCAATCCGGCTTCGCGAGCAATTTCCTCAGCACGCGTCAAGAACGCGCTTTTCCCGATGCCGGGTTCACCGCTGACCATAACGACGGCGCCTGTGCCGGCGACGGCCCGCGATAACACACTTCCCAGTTCGCCGAGCGCCGCCTCACGACCGACGTAACCGAGGCGCGGCGTCTGCGTCGCCACTGGAGCGACGCGTTCGAGGTGCGCGAAACGCCTCGTGAATTCCGCGCTCGGCTCCGCGCCGATCTCCGCTAACGCAGAGCGGCATTGCCGGAACGCCTGCACTGCGGCAAGTCGTCGTCCTTCAGCGAGCGCGACGTCGATCAGCGCCGCATACGCACTCTCTTCATATGGATTGCGTTCGAGCAGCTTGCCGGCGATTGCGGGCTGCTTGTGCTCCACAAGCGCGCGCGCAAGTGCGCCTTCGTACGCCGCGCTGAGGCGCTCGCGTTCGACCACGGTCCAGTCGTCATAGTCGCCTTCGAGAAAGTCCCCACGGTACAGGGCCAGCGCCTCGGCCAAGGTATCAGCCGTTTGCTGCTTGGCAAGTTCGGTGAAGCGGTCGGAGTCGAGCACCGTTTGCGGGTTCCATCGAACGACGGACTTGGTGGTCGACAAGAGTTCATCAGGATCGGCGTGTGCGTCACGCAGGCTCCGGCGGATCGAATACAGCGCCGTTCGCAGGCTATCGCGCGCGCGATCCGGATCAGCGTCGGGCCAGAACAACTCCAGCAGTCGCTCGCGCGCAATGTCTGTCCCCTGGCGCATGACCAAATACGCTAACAGTGCACGAGCTTTTTGAGTCGAGGGCGCTGCGACGGGACGCCCATCGACCCGGAGCGCGAACGCACCGAGCGTGTCCAGAGAGCACCGGGGCATGTTGACCGATTCGGCACCCGTGTGATGCTCCATTTCACGATTCGTTCGCGGACGGGGGTTACCGTTGGCCTGTCCTCGTCCCAGGAGGGTTCAGCATCATCAATACGACGACCGGCGACAGCGCATTCGTGCTTCGCTTCTTCTACGGGCTCGGCGGCAGCCTGAAATGCCGCGTCACCGATGTGCGGCGCACGCGCTCGTGGCTCATCGCCCAACCTGATGAACTACGCGCGCTGCTCGCCCGGCTCGACACCAACTTTCCTCTGCGTGAAAAGGAGCGCAAGAATGCGTAAGTCAGCCACCTACCTAGTTCTCATCGCCATCTGCGCGATGGCGATCGCCGGTTGCGGCGCCGGCAGCGGCCTCTTCAAGAGCCTTTATAATACCCCGACGCCGATGCCGTCACCCGTGATCAGCGCGGTGCCATCAAGCCTCACGTTCAGCTCGACCAGCAAAGGCCCCGACACGCTGACCGTTTCAGAAAGCAATGGCAACACGTTTTTCACCGCGACAACGACCGACGCGACCGTCGCGACGGTTTCAGCCCAGCAGGGTTCGAGTAACGTCTTCAACGTCACCGCTACGGGCAAGGCAGGCACGTGCAAGATCCAGATATCGGATGACGCGGGCGACACGCTCGACGTCGCCGTCACGACGAACTAGAGCCGCTCATGCTTCCCCGCAAGTTATATGCCATCGCGGTCGCGGCGAACGCCTTCATGGCGCTCGCCGCGCCTACCCTGGCCGAGCCGTCACCCGGCCCATCGTCATCAGCGACGATCGCGCCCGCTCTAGCCAGCCCGTCGGCATCAGCGACCATCGCGCCGGCTCCATCTTCTTCTCCTTCTGGCGTGATGTTCGATCAAATCGATCGCAAGCTGGTGGGGAACGCGACACCGCCTCCGCCAGGCACGTTTGCGGCGGACCTCGCGCTCATTCAACAGCGAGATGCGCTCGCAAGCCATCCAAACCCGTCAAAACCGGGGTTATCCCTTGGGAACGAGCTTGCGACCATCGCGCTTAGTTATATCCCGTTTGTGGGCAATATGATCGCACACAAGCTGTTTGCGCACAATCAACAATCGAGTCAGACGCAAGCGCTGATGAACGCCGGGACGCTTACGCGCTATGCGTTCCTCAATGACTGGAGCCGAGTCGAACTGCCGGGCCAGTATGCTGTCATCAAACGCCCGGATCTTGGCAAAACCTTCGTCCTCGACCTGAAGAACAAGACCTACTCCACTGAAACGACCCCCGCTGCGAGCGGGTCGCAACAACCATACGCGTCTGGATCAGCGACGCTCGACTCCACGGTCACCTGGTCTTCGAACCAAACGCTTGACATCGAGGGCATCACGACGACGCGCTATGATGCGGATGGAGCGTTGAAGCTCAGCGACGCCGCCGGCTCTTGCGCGAACGGAACCTTGCAGGCCATGTTGACAGAATACGTGACGGACGGAACTGAGCCCGCGACGCTCTCGCAGATAGCTATCGAACCGTTGGTGCTGCCGCAGGGTTGCGACCCTGCGATCGTTAGACATGTCGCGGGCGACGATCCGCACGGACGATTCTACCTCTATCGCGTCGTGAGAACCCAAGGCAAGAATGCGCACGGCGTGGTATCGCAACGTGCAAACGTTAAAGGGCTCGGACCCGCCGACGCGGCGTTGTTCGCACCACCGCCCGATTTCACT
>DASRXC010000082.1:0-9044 GCA_035654355.1 Binatus sp. (SeqCode) | reverse complement strand
GTCGAAAGGCATGTAAAGCACGGATGAACGCCGCAGTAGCACCCCCGACGGTTGGCGACGCGCGCGCGGCGGCGGCGCGCATCGCGCCATACGTGAAGCGCACGCCGATCATCACGCGCGGCAACCTCGTCTATAAGGCCGAATTCCAGCAGGTCACCGGCTCTTTCAAACCGCGCGGTGCGTTCAACGCCGCCTTACAACTGTCCGAGGATGCGCGCCAGCGTGGCCTTGTCGCAGTCAGCGGCGGCAATCACGGCCTAGCCGTCGCGCACGTCGGCCGCCGCCTCGGAATCCGCGCAACTGTGCTCATGCCGAATTCGACGCCTGGTTGGATGGTAGAACGCGCACGTGCCGACGACGCGGAGGTGTTGCTGTTCGAGTCGATCGGCATGGCGTTCGCGGAGATGGAAGCACGCACGAAAGCTGGTCAAACGCCGCTCCACCCATTCGATGACCCACACGTCATGGCCGGGCAGGCCACAATCGCGCTGGAATTGGACGAGGACATTTCGGACATCGCGCAAGTCGTCGTGTCCATCGGCGGTGGAGGATTGATCGGCGGAATCGCCGCGGTCATCAAGGCGTTGCGGCCCGGCGTGCGCGTGTACGGCGTTGAGACCGCAGGGGCCGACGCGATGCGCAAAGCGCTTGACGCCGGTCGACCGGTAACTCTGCCTGGGATCACGTCAATCGCGCGCACGCTCGGCGCGCCAAGTGTGAGCGCGCGGACGCTGGCCGTGACGCGATCGCTCGTCGACGAGGTCGTCACCGTCAGCGATGCGCAGGCGGTCCGGTCGCTCTTGGAGCTACGCGACGAGCTCGGCGTCGACGTCGAGCCCGCTTCGTCGTGCACGCACGCAGCTTTGTCAGCAGGTATGATTCCCACCCCGTCGTCGGGCCGCTCGGTCTTGATCCTGTGCGGATCGAACGTGGGGCGCGACGAGATCGAAACGTGGCGCGCGAGGTTCGCCCTGTGAGCGACCGGCGGCGCGCATGAGCGTCGCGACCGCCTTCGCGGCGCTGATCATCCTGCTCGCCGCATCACCGGCCTCCTCGCCCGTTCCTACACGGACGATCACGCTGACACCGGTCGATTTTGCGAGCGCGTTCACGAACGAGTGCGGCGGTGCGCCTACGCCGCCGTTCGCGCACCCGCCGAACACCGTGTTCGTCGGCGGCATCGTGCGGAATGGCGCGTTGTGTTCGGTCTACCAGGGCCTAGTCCGCTTCGATCTTGACGGGCTCGATGCGGCGTCGATCGTCAGCGCTAAACTGTTCTATCAGTCCAAGCAGAACTATTTCGCCGACGGCAGCATCGATCGCAACCGCGCGATCTGCGTCGGCGCGATCGGCACGCTGAAGCAGTCCTGGAGCTCCGAAGAGAAGTCGATCACTCCCATTTTAGTTCAAGACGACTCGCTGCGTTCGCCGCACCCAAATCTCAAAGGGCCACCGATCGACGTCACAACGCTGCTGAAAACGCACCTCGACGAGGTCAAAGCCAACGGGTTGGCGTTCGACGGGACCGTCGAAAACGTCGCGTCGCGCCATTGTCTGTCCGCTCTCTATCAAATTGAGCTGCGGCTCGCGATCGTCGCTTCGCCGGCTTCTTAGAGCGAAAGGGTTGCAGCCAGCTGGACGTGGGACGTCACGCCCGGCGCTCCGGCCGACATGCCATGCGGCGCACCGTCGCTATGAAAGACGACCGTGACAACGGTTCCCGAGGTTAACGGCGGCGTTACCAATAGCATCATGCGTGCTGTGCCGCCCGCGTCCGCGACGACCGAATTGCCCGTGCCTGCGCCGTCCAGCGGCGCATCCGAACCTTGCGCGCCAGGCGTGCGATTGACGAAGACGCTGTAAACGCCATACGGCGAAAGACCGCGCAACGAGACGGTCACCTGTTGAGCGTTTGGATTCAGCGTCGCGACCTCGATGGTTCCGGCGGCGCTCATCCACTGGCCGATGGAGATGCCGAGCGGTGCGCCGTGCGCGCCGAACAGCGGCGTGCCAGGTGGATCCGATGACACCAGGGCCGGGCGAAGACCGGCGTCATGAGCGATCGATTGCGGGCCCGAGGCGGCTTGCGCGGCCTCGTCCTTGACGAACACTTGTGGATCGGCCGGTGGCGTAGCGCCGCGATCCCAAATGAAAAATGCGTACTGCGCGAACGCGACGACGACGGCCGCGAGCAAAAAGGGCATGCGGAGCGATTGGCGCTTCCGCCACACCGCTCATTCAGCAGAAGAGGCGGTCAGGCAGCCGGCAAGCGGCTTCCTGTCAGCGCCCGGATGATCCACAAAAGCACGACGCTGCCGATGAAGGCGACCAGGATGCTCCACAGGTTGATTCCCGTCGCGCCGGCATGCCCGAACACGTTGAACAGCCAGCCGCCGATGATGGCGCCGATGATGCCGATGATCAAGTCACCCAACACGCCGCCGGGCCCCTGGCCCGGAACGACTGCCCTTGCCAGGAAGCCGGCGATGATGCCTACCACAATCCAAGCGATGATGCTCACGGTGCCGCAAGCTCCTCTCGTGATCTTTCAGGATGTAGGGTATATTCTCAGACGTGCAACAACTCAAACGCGACTCGTCCGAGATGAGGGGTCCCGCGCTGCAGTACTTGATGATCGTCGCGCTGTTCGTCATCGCGTGCGCGGTGATCGTCGTGTGGCATCCATGGCAGCAAAAAAACGTGCGTGGACTGCCGACGGAAGTCGCGCCGACGACCGCTCCCATGGCGTCAGGCCGCTAGGAAGCTGCCAGCGCCGCTGCGCGGTTCGGGAAGAAGCGAAGCGCGCGGTCGATTCCGCTGAGCTCGAAGACTCGTGAGATCCTCCTGTTGGTGAGCACGATCCTCACGTCGCCGCGCTCCGCGCGTGCCTCGCGCAGCATTTCGATTAACGCGTAGATGCCGCGCGAGTCGATGAATTGCAGCGCATCCAGATCGAGCACGAGCAGCCTGACGCCCCGAGCGAGTTCATCGCGGACGACTCGTTCGAACACGGGGACTGCCTCGAGATCGAATTCTCCGTGCAGGTCGAGCAGCACCGCAGCCCCGAGAGCGGTCGATGCGATGGTGAAATTCATCATGATGCGTGGTTGTGCCCGAGGGCCGGAGGGGTCAAACTGCGGCTGACCCGCCGCCCGCAGGCCCGCTGCGTCCCGTCTGTCGAGTGGCGGAGCCAGCATTATCGACAAGTGCGGGACGGCACAGAAGCATCGGAGCATTAGAGCATCCGAGTGGACGGACCACCTGGCCATAGGCCAAACCTGGTGAGGAATGAACGAATCCGTAGAGTTTTCGTTTTTTTTGTCATCGCATTGAGATGCTGAAAGGGCAGCGCGCTCATGGGACAACAATCGAACGGCTACTTACGACGACTGTCGATGAGCTTGCCGGAGTCACTGGTCATAGACGTGCAAGAGCTCGCCTTGAGGATGCGTCGTAGCGGCCACCGCGTATCGTTTTCTGCTTTTGTCGAAGTGGCATTGCGAGAGATGGTCGCGCGTGACAACATAGTGGCGGTCATGCGCAAGTACGGTGCCGGCGCGCGCCGCCATCTCGAGGTCAATGGGAGCAGCAACGGGAGCAGCAACGCGAGCGGCAACGGGAGCATCAAACCGATAGCGAGGACGTGATCGGGATTCTCGGGATGATCGGACAATTTCAACAGTGCGACGTCTGCGGCGTCGCCGGTCCAAAGCTCTTCCTGGTCGAGGGCGCTGGCAAGATCTGCGAACGCTGCCTGCGCGCCGGAAGAATAGGCGAACTTCGAGAGCGCGGGGACCAGCCGAAGCAGGAGAAGGGCTCTGAGGACTAGCCTGCCGCACTAGGTCGACAATCGGCTCCCTCCTAGGCTGGCGAGTGCTGTCGTCTCGCAGGCCGAACCTGGGTACTATCAATACGGAAGCCGTGAGTCGACGTAGACAGTGAACAACAACAAACAGTTCGCGCTGGGCGCCATCATCCTAGCGATGCTGGTGGTCGCCGTACTGGACAAATACCTGACTGGGTTCAGCCTGGCCCCGTTGGCTTTTATCTTTGTCATCGCCGTGGCGGCAGTCGGCGGGCTCGCGTGGGGGTTGACGTGCGCGGTCATTGCGGCGCCCCTTTTCGCTTTCGCCGATGCAGCGCGCCCGCGCGATCCGCTTGCACTCGCCACCAACGCCGTGGTGCTTCTCGTCGCGCTCGTCTCTGTGGTCGCGCTTGTTGAGATAATCCGAAGGCGCACCGCCAAGACAGAAGAGATGACGAAAGACCTTCAGACCGAGCGCGCCGAGCACGGTCATCTTAAGGCGTTACACGTCGCGCAACAAGCGGCTCGGCGCAGCGAAGCGCGCTACCGAGAATTGTCGGAATCGCTTCCCTTCGGAATCTGGCAAGTCGACGAAGCGGACAGACTTGTCTACATGAGCAAGTCGTATCTCGACATGATCGGCCATTCACTAGAAGACATGCAACAAGGCGGTTTCCTCGCGGGCATGCCGGAGAGAGACGCCGAGCGCTTCGCCGAGGCGTGGCAAGCGCGCACGCCTGACAAACTTTTCGAGGCCGACTATCACGTGCGCGGCGCAGATGGGAAGCTTTATTCCATCCTTTCGCGCGGGGTTGCGATGCGCGATGACGCCGATCGGGCGAAAGGGTGGATCGGGTTCGCCTTAGACGTGACCGAGCGCCGCCGGGCAGCGGAGCAAGTCGAGTTTCTTGCCGAGCTCAGCCGCATCATGTCACTTTCGCTTGACCCCACGACCACGTTGGAACGCACTGCCGCGTTGATGGTGCCGCGCGTCGCCGATTGGTATGCAGTGGATCTCTTGACCGACGAGGGTTCTGTGAAGCGCGTGCTTATGGTCCACTCGGATCCAGAGCTAACGAATAAGGCGCGGGCGCTGCTTTCACACGCGCCGGCCGACCTCTCGTTTCCAGAGGGCGCGCCGCACGTGATCGCGACCGGCAGACCTGAGGTGTACGACCGCATGCCGGCGCGGGCGATTGCGAACCTCGAGGATGATGACCCGCTCAATGCCGTCGTCGCAGGGTTCGCATTTTGCTCGGCAATCGTCGTGCCCCTTATCGCGCGCGAACGCACGATCGGAGCCCTGACATTCATATCGTGCGACGAGAAACGGCAGCTCGACGCCAGCGATCTCTTATTCGCGTATCTCATCGAACGCCGTGTCGCCGTCGCCTACGACAACGCCCGTTTGTACGCGCACGAGCATGAGGTCGCCGATTTCCTGCAGCGGGCCTCGCTGCCCGAGTCGCTCCCGGACGTCCCCGGCATGCGCGTGCGGTCGCACTACATGCCGGGCGCGCAGGAAGCCGAGATCGGTGGCGATTGGTATGACGCGTTTCAGTTGCCGGACGGCAGGCTTGGTGTGTCGATCGGCGATGTCTCCGGCAAGGGACTCCAAGCGGCCGCGACGATGAACTCAGTCCGGCTTGCGCTGCGCGCGGCCGCGTTAGAAGGGTTGACGCCCTCGGCCGTCATGACGCGCACGAACCAGTTTCTGCTCAACGATAAGCCGACGATGGTCACCGCGGTCTTCGGCGTGCTCGATCCGTTGCAGCACAGTTTCAACTGTGCCATCGCCGGGCACCCGATGCCGGTCGTGATCACGCCATCCGGTGAAGTGGTCTCGCCACAACCGATGGCGCCTCCACTCGGCGTGTTCCACGAGAGCGGGTACCCCGAACAAGAGCTGCCGATGGAGGCTGGCTCGCTGCTCGTGCTCTACACCGATGGGTTAGTCGAATACAGCCGGCGCATCGAGGAGGGCGAAGCGAAGCTTATCGAGACCGCACGCCTCGCGCACGCGCGAGGCGAACCAAACGCGGCGCGTTTTATCGCGGAGACGATGATCAAGGACGCGCCGAGCGACGATCTCGCCGTGTTGACGGTCGCGATTGAGGCCGAGCCCTTGCATCAATTAGATCTCACCCTGCCTGCGCTGCCGGCGAGCGCGCGCCTTTTCCGGCAAGCCCTCCAGCGGTTGTATGCCGCGATCGGCCTGCCTGAAGAACGAAGCTCGAGCATGCAAGTCGCGGTCGGCGAGGCGATCATGAACGCCATCGAGCATGCGTATGGCGTCCGCGGCGGAAGCGTGCGCGTTCGCGCCGGCCTTCAGGATGGTAGGGTTTCGGTCGAAGTGATCGATACCGGCCGCTGGCGGACCCCGCGAGACGACGACCGCGGCCGCGGTCTCGAGATCATGTCCGGACTCGTCGACGACGTCACAGTGAATAGGCGCAGGGAGGGCACCACCATCAACCTTGTCGCGTCGCTCGACTCGAAGCGGTGACGCCATCGCCGCAGTTCTCCCGGGAGACGTTCGAAGACGTGACCGTCGTAGTGGCGTCAGGCGAGATCGACGTCGCCAACGTGAACGAGTTCAAAGCGTTTCTTGAGAACTCAGCCGACGTCGATGGTCCAGGGCTCGTGGTCGATCTGACTCGCACGACCTACTTCGACAGCCGCACGATTGCGACGCTCGCCGACTTCAGCACGCGCATGCGGATCACGCGGCAGCGGTTAGCGATCGTGATCAGCCAAGACGGCTTCGGCGGAAGATTGTTGCGCATCGCCGGCATGACGATGGTGATCCCGACATTGACCGAACTGAAAGATGCGGTCAGCGTCGTGAAGCATACGGCCTAGGCCCAAGCGTGAGCCGGGCCTAGGCACGTTTGAAGCCTAGCTCTCGCCGGGCTCCTCGCCTGTCAATTCGTCGTCGTCTTGTTCGTCGCCGATGTCGTCAGTCGATTCGTCGTCCGTTTTCTGAGCCTCGTCTTGTGGGTCGAGTTCGTCGGTAGTCTTTGGTTTGCGCTCCAGATCAGCGGAGTCTTTCATCGGTCGATTCCTTTCGCATCGGGTCGGCGAAGCTGCGCCGCTTCGCCCATATACCCCGCGGTTCGCGCGGTCCAACTCTGATCGCGTTAGAAGCGGCACAAGCGCGAACGGCCGGGGACAATCCGGCCGTTTGCGCGCGCTACTCGGGCCTCACGTGCGTGCCCGAGCCTTGGTGCCGCTCGAGCAGAGGCAGCCGCGAGCCTGATCGTTACAAGATTAAGACCGCGCCCGCGAGCGCACCGTCCGGCGCGAGCGAGATTTCTTACGCGGCACTTTGCCGCCGGATCGTCGCGCTTCGCTCAATCCGACGGCGATCGCTTGCTTGCGGCTCTTGACCTTCTTACCGGAGCGTCCTGAGCGCAGCTTGCCTTCCTTCATCTCGCGCATAGCCCGCTCGACTTTCTTGCCGGCCTTTTTGCCGTACTTGCGTCCTTTGCGCTTCGCCATTTCAACGTTCTCATCTCGCCGCGTGGAGCGGATCTACGCGGGCGTCCGGCGTCCGGTGACGAGGTTGATGATGAGAATGATCAACGCAATTACGAGCAGCAGGTGGATGAGCCCGCCACCGATGTGGACCAGAAAACCGATGAGCCACAACACGAACAAGATTACGATGATGGTCCAGAGCAAATTAGCCACTTACGTCCTCACGGTCTCACCCAATGCGCTTTTACACTAGTATTCCCGCCCTCGTGAGGCCACAAACCGGATGAGCGTAGCGCAGCGTTACGGTTCGGAATGTTGCATGTTCGCGGGCACGGGCATCGTCGATGCAGCCGGCGTGGGCCGCGCGATCGGTGCAGTCGTGGCGTTGGTCGTCGCGCCGTGAGGAATCGTCCATGGGCGCCACAGGAATACGATGATAAGAGCAGCGACGATCACGACGACGACGCCGAAAATCTTCGCACCACTTCTTGTGTCGCGCAATGGTTCGGGCTCTCTCACGCGCTGGTTCTCCTGCAAGCGGCCAAGCTGCTCCGCGCCTGAAGGCATACCCGCATTGCATCACCGTCTAACGGGTACAATAGCTTATATGAGCACACGTATGCCACACAATCCGCGATTGACCATCCTCTGCGCGCTCGCCGCTGCGCTGAGCATTAGCGCGTGCGCGAATCATCGCGCGACAAATCCAAACCCGCTGAGCGTCGATCTTGCGCCATTCGTGCAAACGCGCAATCACGCGGTCGCTCTCGTCACGAGCGCAAAGCGCACGTTCGACCCGCAGTCGATCAACCAGCTGATGCTGAGCTACACCGACCTTGAGGAGAAGGCGAACGCATACGCGGGCTTTCTCGTCGAGTCCGCAAATGTCGACTCATTCGATCCTGCGAAGAACGATGCGTATGCTGCGCAGCTTCGCCAGTCGATCAATGCATTCAACCTCTCATACGCGACGTTGAGCAAATCGGCGCCGGCGCCGTCGCGCGTGGCCAATCCATGGCTGCAAGACAGCTGGGTCCCGGCCTTCGCACGCAACGCGCAGGCGTACTGGCAACGATACCACAACTCGCTCGCCGCATCGCCGCAGACGGTCGCGATGGTGACGAACCAGATCAAGAGCGAAACCGTCTACCCGAACTTCGAGGACATCGCCACCGAATCGGCTCGGCCGCAGCACTAACTGGTAGCAGCGGTGCGCGCGGGCGACGTTCCACCTTCCAGCCGCATCGGCGTTCGCGAAGCGAAGCTGCGTCGCGAGCGCACTGTGGTTGGCCGCGCGCTGGCGCTTCTTGGCCCGGGCATCGTCACCGGTGCATCCGATGACGATCCGTCGGGCATCGCCACGTACGCCGTGGCTGGCGCAACGCTCGGCTACACGACGCTGTGGACCGCACTCGTCTCGTTCCCCATGATGGCGGTGACTCAGTTCCTGTGCGCCAAGATCGGCCTGGTCACCGGGCGCGGCCTGGGCGACGTCTTGCGGATGCGCTTTCCCCGCGCGGTCGTCATCGCGCTGACGGGCGCGCTCTTGGTCGCGAACACGATCAACGCCGGCGCGGATATCGGCGCGATCGCGGCAAGCTTGAATCTGCTCGTACCAGTGCCGATCATCGCGATGGTGGTTCCGGTTGGTGCGGCCGTGCTCGCGCTCCAAGTTTGGGGATCGCACAAAGTCGTCACGTCCGTCTTCAAGTGGCTGACCCTCGCGCTGTTCGCATACGTCGGGTCCGCGTTCTTCGCG
>DASRXC010000081.1:0-8726 GCA_035654355.1 Binatus sp. (SeqCode) | reverse complement strand
GCCCCTGTCGGTGACCCCGAGCTTCACCTACAGCTCTGGTTCGTATTACGGCTCGCCGCTGTCATGGCCAGGTTATGCGCCCAACACGTGCGCGAGTAACGGCGCAGGCGGCGCCGACACGACGACCTGCTCCGGACAGGTCTTCATTCCGGACGTCTACTCAGGCAAGTTCGACAATCTGGGCGCATTCAAACAGCCGTCCAGGTTCACCGCCAACCTGCAAATCGGGTATGAGTTCTCCCCGCAAGTCAACGCCACGATCACGATGACTGGACTGGTCGATCAGTGCTTCCAGCGTGGCTATGCATGGGATTATCCGAACATCTGCGTCTACTCAAGTCTGCCCTCGAGCATCTTGCCGCCGGTCGGCAACTTCATGCCGTTGGCGACAGCGCCGGTGCAGCTGCGTTTTCCATACTCGGTCTGGCTCAACAACAACAACACGGGTTTCGTCGGCACGAAGGTGCCATTCCAAGCGGCGTTTACGGTCGAATTCAAGCCGGGGATTTAACGAGGCCCGAATTCGGGCGAGGGTCACGCGCGAGCCCATAGTAGGGCGCCTGTGAGCAGGAGCATGACGCTGAAGCAATACTTCAGCGTCGTCTCCGGCAATTTGTGCGCGACTGAGACGCCCCACGAGACGGTGCCGACACTGCCGGCAGCAAGCGCAAGCCCGATCGGCCAGTGCACGTCTCCGGCGCCACCGTACACGATCAGGCCGAAGATCAAGCCTGGAACGACGAGCGCGAGTCCGATGCCTTGCGCCACGGTTTGCGAGGTGCCGAAGAACAGCGTGAGCGCCGGCACGGCGAACACAGCGCCGCCGACCGTGAACAGACCCGAGAGCGCGCCACCCAGCACACCGATGATACCGGTCAACGGCCATGGGAGGACGAGCGGCGCGCCGCGAGTTCGCGAGTCGGCGTAGCCGCGCCACGCGTAATAGATCGCGAGCACGATTAGGAAGATCGCAAAACCGCGGCGCAACGGCGCGCTCGGCAATGCGACCGCGATGCGCGCGAACAGATACGTCGTCACGCCGGCGGTCACCATCATGAGGGCGACGATTCGCGGATCCATGCCGCCGCGCCGCCAGTATTGGTAGACGCCGATCAGCGCGTTCGGAACCACCATCACCAATGACGTCCCTTGGGCGTGCTGCTGATCCATGCCGAACCAGATGCCGAGAATCGAGATCGCGAACAGTCCGCCGCCGATGCCGAAGATGCCGCCAAGCCACCCTAGCAACGCTCCGAGGGCAAGGAAGATGAAGATTTCCGCGAGCGACACGCGATGCGATCGTTATCACGCCGTCACACCTGCGCCTTTGCCGGTTGGGAGTTAGGTATCAGGGCAGGTAGAATCTCGCCCGGATGGCGTATTTGCCACTTCGTGCGAACGCTAACGACTATTGTCATCGCCGCGCTTCTTCTCGTTTTGGCCGGGTGCGGGCCGCGGCCGGTGACGACGACCAACGACCCCGAGACCCAAGCAGTCATGGACGCGCTGATCACCAAAATCTTCGGTCAATGGAACGCCGATGCGTTGGCTGCGGTTGCGGATCCGTCCGTCTATTCGAAGGAACGCATGGATCGCGCGCGCGCGTTCTTCCACGAGCTTTCTGGGTCGCTCGGCCCGATGGTGAGCGCCGGCAAGGCCAAAGGAGTCACGGTGATCACCGGCACGGGCCAGGACCAAGTCAAGAACGCTTCGTATGACGCCGACGTCGTCTTCAAAAAGGGCACGGCGACGATTCACATTGACGCAACCAAGAAGCAAGGCAAATGGCTGGTCGAAAACGCAAGCGTTCAGCCCTCGCATCACCTGAAGGTCCATTAGTCTGACATAATATTGGCACGACGCGCGCCCGAATCGCTCGGGCGCGTTTAACCCTGTGCCGAACGTGCTCAGCCGGCCCGCATTGCGCCCGTGAGATGCGGGCCTACGTACTGCTTTAGCAGCCGCCGCCGCTTTGACCGCCGCCGCTCGCGACCGCGCCCGCACCTTGGCCCCAGGTCGCGTTGTAGATCGTACCATCGTGATGCCCGATGGAATCGTGGAGCGTGATGCCGTTTCCCTCGCTGAACGAATATTGCGCGGACAATCCGTTTTGCGGCACGGTGCCGGCGTTGAAGAGCGCTGCGACTTCCGCTTGCGAAAGCGCGCGGTTCCAGATCTCGAGTGGGCCGATCGCGCCGGCGAAATAGCTCGTCAGGTTTTTTGAACCGATGCGCAACGGTGCGCTGCCGCTTTGCGGACCCGGTGATAAAGACGCGTATGAGTCGCTATGTCGAAACACGCCGTTTTTATAGATCGAGACGCGAGTCACGCTCGGGTCGACGACGCCGACGACCTGAATCCACTGCCCGACTTGGATCGGATCTTGAAAATAGCTTCCACACCCGAGCCCGCCTTGCGGGCTGAATGCATAAAAGCTGATCCGGTTTTGACGCGGCCCCGGATTCGTAAGACTGTACATGCGGAACGTCCACTCTTGTTGGGATTCCTGACCTTTGCCCAACCAGTGGACGTATGATTGCGATGACAAGCTCCCTTCGGTCTTCGGGAACGTCAGTGAATCGGGGCGCATCCACACCGCGATGGTCAGACCTGCGCTGCTGACGCTTTGCGCCGAGCTGCTCGGGATCTCGACGTAGCTGTTCGTACCGTTAAAAACAAGAGACACGCTGGGTGCGGTGATCGCGAGGAGCAGCGCGGCGAGTCTCATCAGAAGGCCTCCAATACGACGACCCGAAGCTCATCCGACCCTATACCAGGGTTTGAAGAAGTTCCTTGGGTGCGCGACAATGCGCCCATGAAACACGCGGCAGGGAAAGGCTGAAGGACGATGCGCGTCGCTCGGCTGTTCGGGATTGACATCTACATCGACGTCAGCTGGCTGTTCGTCTTCGTCTTAGTCGCGTGGTCCTTGAGCGTCAACCTCGGACCGATGAGCGCGCTCTCGCTCTCACCAGTGCAGCGCGTGATCCTCGGAGTGGTCACGGCGCTGCTGTTCTTCGCAAGCGTCCTCGTGCACGAATTAGCGCATTCGCTTGTCGCGCGGCGCCGCGGGCTGCCCGTATCGCGCATCACGCTCTTCATCTTCGGCGGCGTCTCCTCGATCAGCGGCGAGTTCGATAGCGCGCAGGGCGAAGGGCTCGTCGCATTTGTCGGCCCGCTGGCGAGCGGGGTCCTCGCGGTTTTGTTCTACGCGATTGCCGAGGTGGCGGGGTTTCGAACGGTCGTCGGAACTGCCGCTGGTTATCTTGGGTTTGCGAACGCGCTGCTCGCCGTTTTCAACCTGCTACCTGCCTATCCGCTCGACGGCGGCAAAGTGCTCCACTCTATCTTGTGGCGGCGAACCGGCGACCAACTGCGCGCGACGCGAATCGCGGTGGCCATCGGGCGGGCGATCGCGATCCTGATGATCGTTTTCGGCGTGGGCACGTTCATCTACGGATCTATCGGTGGTCTCTGGTTCGCCTTTATCGGTTGGTTCTTGTACCAGGCTGGCGGTGCCGAAGCGTTCCAAACCGAGCTGATGTCCACGCTGCGCGGACGCTCCGCGATGGACATCGCGACTGCAGCCCCGGCGCCTGTGTCACCCAACGATGGCGTCGACGCGGTCATGGAGACGCTGCTGCACAGCGGCCAGCGCGCGATTCCTGTGGAACAAGATTCACATTTGGTCGGTCTGATCACGCTATCGGATCTCGCGCGCATTCGCGGCGATGGCGGCGCGCGTCCGCTCGCGGGCGCAGTCATGACGCCGCTGGCGCAGCTTCGGACTATCTCGCCACAGGCGAGTTCCGTCGATGCGCTTAAGGCGCTGGGTGAGAGCGGCTATCATCAGCTGCCCGTCATCGACGGTGATGGCAAGTTGCTTGGTTTCGTCACCCGCGAAGGGCTGATGAGGCGCATGGCGCTCAACAAAGCGGGTGCGTAAACCGCGGTGATCGCGCAGTGGTGATAACGCCGGTGATCGGCCTCATCGTGATCACGCTGTGTTTGACGGCACTCGTGATGTCGTTGCCGTATTTCACGTTTCGGCTTCGGCCATGGCTGATCGCCGGCGCCGTGGCGATCGCATTGCTGTTCGCGTGGTCGGTCGTGGCGCCGCGCGGTTTCGTGTTACCCATTCAAGGTGCCGCCCTCGCGGTCGGCATCGCGCTCGCGGTAATTCCACGCATGATCGTCACACGCGCAAAGCGCATGACCGTGGATCCGGCGCAGACGCTGGTGCTGCAGGCCCCCTTCTACGGCCACTGGCTCGTCGCAGCAGCAGGTCCCGATCCATTACTCAACCATCATCTGGTGGCCAGCGATCAAGCCTACGCGTGCGATTTCGTTTCCGTTGAAGGGTCGCTCGGCAAACCTATCCTGGCCCCCGGCGACGCGAAAGTCATCTCGGTCGTCGACGGGGTGCCGGACCGCCGGCCGTCGTGGTGGCCAGATCATCCCACTGCAACCGGAAACCCCTTCGGGAATCATGTCGTTCTCGAGATCGGAGGCGCGTACGTTCTGCTCTGCCACCTCATGTGCGGATCGATCCGCGTCGAGCCGGGCGAGCATGTTGCGAGCGGCGATGAGCTGGCTCGCTGTGGGAA
This sequence comes from Binatus sp. (SeqCode), assembly GCA_035654355.1. Taxonomy (GTDB): domain Bacteria; phylum Vulcanimicrobiota; class Vulcanimicrobiia; order Eremiobacterales; family Eremiobacteraceae; genus JAFAHD01. The sequence goes on along the minus strand of DASRXC010000081.1, from coordinate 4,119 downwards.
TAGCGGCCGGTCGACCGGACCGCACCTGCATGTTCATGCCCAACAGACGCCATTTCGGGGGGCGGGCGTTCCCATTAGTTTTGTCGGGGCTGACGGGCAGCCGCACGTGCCGGTCACCGGCGATGTCATCGCCGGTCTGCCCGCCGGCATGTCGAAGCTGCTCGACGACGCGTGGTCGCAAGGACGAGAGCGCAGCAACCTTTGAGGGCGTCTGTGCCTAGGAGGTCGCGCGTCGCATGATCGGGGCGGCCGCCGCCGAGGCGACGATCTGCACGACGAGGTACGCGATGATCGCCGAGTTTGCAAGCGGCCCGGGATCGCTCGCCTGCGCCAGCAGCAGGGCCAGTGCAGGGTTGCGCAATGCGGTTGCATCGACCAAGTCCTTGCGCTTCCCAAGGTCGCGCCCACCCGCGAACCAGGCGATCACCATCGACGTGGCGATCACCAGAACGATCGCCAAAAGCGTGCCGGTCGAAAAGACGGCCGCCAATGACTGGCCGATCTTGGGGCCTAGCAGCACGAGCACGACGACGATCGAGGCATACGTTATCACCTGGAACGTGCGCAAGAGAAGTTTGACTAGGCCGGGTTTGGCGAGCGAAGCGATTGCCGTTCCAACCATAAGCGGCAAGAATTGCAGCACGAGAAGCTTTCCGATGAACGTGCCAACCGGAAGCGAGTGGATCTCGATCTGACCGGCAAGGAGAGCTAGCGTCGCAGGCGCCGTGAAAACCCCAAGTAGCGAAAGCACGAACAGGAGGCTTATTGCCGCATGGATCTCGCCGCCCGCGCTCCTCACAGCGAGCGGTAAAAATGGCACGCCGCCCGAGACCGCCATCAGCATGATACCGGCCTCAAAGTTTGGATCGATGTGGAGTAGGCGCGAAAACGCCAGTGCCAGTAGCGGCACCAGCACGACGCTGAGCACGACGGCGCGAGCCGTGAGGCCAAAATCGGCGAGTGCCGCGCGCAGTTCGCCGAAGTGGCACTGCAAACCGGCCCATAGCATGAGCGCCACGAGCATGCAGATGATGGCGATGTTCAGCATCGTCGCCGCCTTCTTTTCAACGTCGGACGGCCCCTATAACGGCGCTCGCCGCTCGTGCGAGATAAAAAAAGAGGCCGGCGCGATGCCGGCCCCTCGTGGCCGTTAGGCTCTGCGAACCGCCCGACGGACCTTCCGTTTACCCTTGCGCACTGCGCGGCGAACCTTACGCTTGGTCGTTCTGACCGCGCGCGCGACTTTACGTCTAGCTCTACGTTTTGCCATTCATTACCCCCACATGGCGTTGTCGAGCTTTGAAGGGCTCGAACGTAGGACATTGTTGACGAAACAGGTGTGTCCTTCCTTCTTTTACATTGACATTCAAAAAAGAATTTTGCAGACGAAATTCTCGTCATTTTGCATGTATATGTCGATGATGTTACGTGAACGAGATGAAACGCGTGACATGATCGATTGTCACGATCATGCACCGCTCGCAGCGATACATCTACGCAGCGATTATGTGCGGCAAGGAACGTTTCTTCGACCGCGGCAGCAAGCGAAGCGTCAGCCGCTCGAGGCGCGACAGCGCGTGTGCGCCGGTCGGCGCGACGACGCGGCGATCTGCGAGGTCCAACCGGCCTGCCACGTACGCATCGACCAATGCGGGATGCACGTACGCCCTTTTGCAGACCGCAACGGTGTTGTGGAGCTGCTGCGCCACCGAGTCGAACGCCACTCGGACATTCCGATGACGCTCTTCCTTGCTATCCGGCGTGCCGCAAGACTGAAGGGCGCGGATGAACTCCACCGAGCCGAACCACGTGCGGAAGTCTTTCGCGGTCAGGTCCTTCCCTGAGACCTCCCGCAAGTACGCATTGATGTCGGCTGATTCAACCGCGTGGGGTTGGTCGTCATCGCCGACATACTGGAAAAGCCGTTGGCCCGGAAGCTCGCGGCAGCGGCGCACGATTGCCGCCAAGCGCCGATCGGTTAAGCGGATGCGGTGGCGAGTGCCGCTTTTGCCGACGAACGAAAGCTCAAACGTCGCAGCGCTCGGAAAGGCTGCGTGCTTGCTGCGCAGCGTCGTGAGGCCGAACGAGTTGTTGGCGGCTGCGTACTCCTCGTTGCCAACCCGAATCAAGGTTCGTTCGAGCAGGCGCACCAGAGTCGCGACGACCTTGCGATGTGGCAAGCCTTTTAGGCTGAGGTCCCGATCGACCGCTCGGCGAATCGCCGGAAGCGCGCGCGCGAATTCCCGCATGCGGTCGAACTTGGTCGCATCGCGCAGCGTGGCCCAATCCGAGTGGTAGCGGTATTGCTTGCGCCGGCGCGCATCTCGGCCAGTCGCTTGCAGATGGCCCTCCGGGTGCTCGCAGATCCACACGTCTTCATACGCTGGTGGGATCGCCAGTTTCGCGATGCGCCGGAGCGTGACTGCATCCCGCACGAGCCGCCCGCTCGGACGCCGATAGATGAAGCTGCCGCCACGACGCTCGCGCCGGATGCCGGGGCTTTCATCTGTCACGTATCGCAGGCTTTGGCTGTTCTGCTGGAGCTCGAACGGTTTCACAATGTCTCCAACAGCCATGTATCCGGCGCGAGGCGCCGTCAACCTTTGACGCTTGTCATCACGGTCAGTCGGCCTGAAACGTGCCCGCAGGGTAGGCCGCTGAAAAGGCTCAATTGGCGAGCATGCTAACCTATGTCCGATCGGCCACCGCTGTGCTTTTTTTACTTGTGCCGCTCGCCGCGTTGGCAGATGGGACGTCGAACTTCGAGCTGGTCGGTCACGATCCGCTCTTCAATCGCGGCATGAACGCCGCGCTTGCCATCTACGATCATTACGTGTACATAGGCAACCGCACCGACGCGTCCGCGACGTGTGTCGGCGCGACCGGAATGCCGTCCGGCGACACGTGCCCACATCCGCACGCCGGCATCGTGATCGTCGACGTCGCGAACCCGGCCAAGCCGATCGACGCGGGCGAGATCGGTCCACCATACGCAGGCAAGGTCGGTATCACGACGCGCGAGCTGCGTGTCTGGCCGGCGCAAAAGTTGTTGATCGTCATGAACTTCCGTTGCAGCCGTCAGATCCACGCGTGCGCCAGCGGAACCGACGAGCAATTCCCCTTCGATATCTCCTTTTTCGACGTGGTGGATCCCATCCACCCACGGCTTCTGCTGAGCTACGTTCCGACGTCGAAAGCCGGGCGCAAGGTCAAGCCGCACGAGATGTTCTTGTGGATCGACCCGTCGAATCCGCGCCGTGCGCTCTTGTATCTGTCCACACCGACGATCTCGCCCGATCCGTCCATCCCGAACATGCTTGTCGTCGACATCAGTCGCGTCGCCAGCGGCCAGCCGCCGGCTGAGGTGGCCGAAGGAAACTGGGTCAACCGTTACCCTGGCGCGCAGGACGCATCGGCGCTGCTCAATCCGGCGACCAAGACGTGCGGCCCGTACGACTGCAATCTTTTCCTCCACTCCATGGGTTTGTCGGCCGACGGCACGCGCGCGTACTTGGCGATGGAAGCAGGCCACATGCTCGTGCTCGACACGACGTCCGTAGCAAAGAACTCGAAGCCGGGCACCGTTCAATCGCTGAACGACGCACTGATCACCGATCCGATCAACCGTCCGACGTGGATGCAGGATCCAGCCAGCCCGGCAGCAGTGCCCAACGTCTGCAAGACCGCGTGTCCGAACAGCCATTCTGCGGTGAAAGTGCCGCAGCGCCAGCTGGTGGTCACCACCGACGAGGTCTACGGCACGTTCACCGACCCAAGGCAGGGTTGCCCATGGGGTTGGCAGCGTCTCATCAGCATCGCTGATCCGTCACACCCGGTCATCGTCGGCGAATATCGTATCGCTCAGGATCAGCCATCTTTCTGTAGCACGCCGCCCAACGATCCGCTCACGGACCAGTACACGAGTTTCTCCTCGCACAATCCGACCGTGCTGCGCGATCTGGCGATCGTGACGTGGCATTCCGGCGGCGTTCAGGTCATCGATATCTCAGACCCGGCGCACCCGGTGCAAGCCGGCTTCTACTCATCGGCGCCGCTTGAAAAGGTCGCCACCGAAGACCCGGCGCTCAATCGCGGCAGCAGCAAGGTCACGATGTGGAG
>DASRXC010000080.1:0-13226 GCA_035654355.1 Binatus sp. (SeqCode) | reverse complement strand
GGGGTCGCCGAAGCGCGCGTTGAATTCGAGCACGTACGGCCCGTTCGCGGTCATCATGATACCTGCGTAGAGGCAGCCCCGATAATCCATCCCGTCGCGCAGGATGCCATCACGCGCGCGCGCGAGGACTTCGCGGTTGATGCGCTCGAGCTGCGCCCCGTCGAGGACGTCATCGGCTGGCGAGTACGCGCCCATCCCTCCGGTGTTCGGCCCGCGGTCGCCATCATACGCACGCTTGTAGTCGCAGGCCGGCGCAAGCCGGTAGAGCGCCGATCCGTTGGTCACTGCCATGACAGAGACTTCCTTGCCCTCGAGGCGCTCCTCGAGCACGATCGTCGTGCCGCCACCCGGCAACGTGCGCCCGCCATACCAACGCTCGATGAGCGCAAGGGCTTCGTCGGCAGAATCAGCGACGGCGACACCTTTTCCGGCGGCGAGACCATCAGCCTTGATGACGACGCCGCCTGGCCAATCGCGCAGCGCGCGCGCTGCTTGCTTGCGATCGTGGACGATCTTGTACGCCGCGGTCGCGATGCCCCAGCGCGTCATGAACTGCTTGGCGAACGATTTGCTTGACTCCAAACGCGCGCCGGCGCGAGTTGGTCCAAACGTCGGGATGTGCACCGCGTGCATCGCGTCAGCCACGCCTGCAGCGAGCGCCGCCTCTGGTCCGACCACAGTCAGTCCGATCTGCGCCTCGCGCGCTCGCGAGACAAGGCCCGGTGCGTCGGTGACGGCGATATCCGGCCAGTTCGTGCCGAGTTGGGCAGTACCAGCATTGCCGGGCGCGGCGAACAGCTTGTCGACGTGCGGCGATTGCGCGAGCTTCCACGCGAGCGCGTGCTCGCGCGCGCCCGATCCGATCACAAGCACGTTCACGACGAGGCGGTTTTCGCCGCGGCGAGAAATGACCTTTCCATGTCGCTGGAGCTGTGGAGCACCATTGCATCGGTGGGCACGTTCGTTGTGATTTCAGCGACCGCGATCGCCGCGGTGATCCAGCTCCGTCATATGCGCGCGAGCAATCAAATCGCGATTCTAAACGATTTTCGGACCACGATCGAGGATCCGGACTTCCGCCCGGCAACGGATTTCCTACGAACGCTTCCAACCAGAATGGAGGAACCTGAGTTCCGCGCCGCACTCGAACAGAACCCCTTGCCACCGCAGGTCCAGCCGCTCATCCGCCTCTTGCGTTTGTACGAATCCCTCGGAACTTACGTGAACCGGGGCATGCTCGACAGAGACATGGTGTGCGACCTGTGGGCACCGGTGGTACTTACCGTGTGGAATCTGACGGCAGACACGATCGTGGTCATGCGACGGACTCGCGGGCCCGAACTGATGGAAAATTTCGAATATCTGGCGCTGGTCAGCCAGCGCTACCTCGATCGGAACCCCAGCGTCTATCCGAAAGACACTCCCCGCATCGCGCCGACCGACAAGTGGGCCGCGCAGGACGCCACGAGATCGTCTACTCCCACTCGATAGTCGCGGGCGGCTTGCTCGTGATGTCGTAGACGACCCGGTTGATACCCGGTACCTCGTTGACGATGCGCGTCGCGATGCGAGCGAGGACCTCGGGTGACAGGCGCGACCAATCTGCGGTCATGCCGTCGTCGCTGCTCACCGCGCGAATTGCGACGAGATTCGCGTACGTGCGGCCGTCGCCCATGACTCCGACGCTTTGCAGCGGGGTGAGCACCGCGAAGTATTGCCAGGGAAGCTCTTCTTCTTTCTCGATCTCTTCGCGCGCGATCGCGTCTGCGTCGCGGAGCACCGCTAAGCGCTCTTCGGTGACGGCGCCAAGCACCCTGACCGCTAAACCCGGCCCGGGAAACGGCTGACGTTTGACGATGTTGTCGGGCAATCCTAATTGCCGGCCCAGTTCGCGCACTTCATCCTTGAACAGCAACCGAAGCGGTTCGATGAGTCCAAGGGCCATGATCGCGGGCAGCCCGCCGACGTTGTGGTGCGTTTTGATCTTGGCGCCGGCCTTGCTCTGCGGCGTCTTGCTTTCGATGACGTCGGGGTAGAGCGTACCTTGCACCAGGAACTCGACGCCGTCGATCTTCTGCGCCTCTTCCTCGAAGACCGCGATGAACTCACGTCCGATGATCTTGCGCTTCTCTTCAGGATCGGTCACCCCGGCGAGTGCTGCGAGGAACCGTTGACTTGCGTCGACGTGGACCAGGTTGAGGTGCAAGACGTCGCGGAACGCCTCCACCACCTGCACCGCTTCGTCCTTGCGCAGCAGACCGTGGTCGACGAAGATGCACGTCAGTCTGTCGCCGATCGCTCGGGCAACGAGCGTCGCGGCGACCGCACTATCCACGCCGCCCGAGAGTCCGCATACAGCCTTTGCGTCGCCGACCTGCGCGCGGATCTCTTCGACTGCGCGATCGATGAATGATGACATCTCCCAGCGCTCGGAGATGCTCGCGACCTTGCGCAGGAAGTTATGGAGCACGCGTTTGCCGTGCTCGGTGTGCTTGACCTCGGGATGGAACTGGACGCCGTACCAGTGGCGCGCCGGGTCGCCGACAGCCGCCTGCGCGCAGGCTTGCGTGTGCGCGAGTGTCTGGAAACCAGCCGGCAAGTCCGTCACGGTATCACCGTGGCTCATCCACGCTTGCGAGTGCGTCGGTAAGCCTTCGAGCAGCGGCGAGTGGACGGCGTCCACAACCAAATCGGCTTTGCCGAATTCGCGGGTCTCGCCCGGTACGACGGTGCCGCCGAGCGCGTGGACGAGATCTTGCAGGCCGTAGCAGATGCCAAGGATCGGCTTGCCGGATTCGAGCAGCTGCGGCGGCAAGTGTGGGGCATCGGGTGCGACCACGCTCTCAGGACCGCCGGTCAGGATGAACGCGCTCGGATTGCGCTTCTCGACTTCGGACCAGGGCGCGTCGTAGGGCAGCACTTCGGAATAGACTTGCTCCTCGCGGACACGGCGCGCGATCAGCTGGCTGTATTGCGCGCCGAAATCGAGAATGACGACCGTTTCCCGGGCAACGGCCGGTTGCGTGTCCGCCGCTTGATCAGCGTCGCGTATCATGTGAGCACATCCGACAATCTGCTCGCCGCCCGAGCCATCACGACCTCCTTGGCGATTCGTTCGCCGACCGATATCTCCCGACCCCAGCGATATGCAGAGTACGGTGTATACTTTGTACCCGGCGAACCGGGTATGCGCATGCTGACATCATACACGACAAAAGACTTTGGCGGGCCGGCTGCGATAACGCACTGCAACGCGAACGGGCCGATGATGCCTGGTGCGCGCGCCGCGCGCGCAGCGGCGACGAAGCGCTCGCCCATGTCGAAGGCTTGTTCCAGCATCGATTCGGTCAACGTCGCGGCGATGTGGCCCGCTTCTTCAAGCGATGGCGTAAACGCGCCGCCGAGCGAAGCTTGTTCGATCGCGAGCAGCGCTCGCGCACCGTCGATGTTCGTCTGTCTGCGCGTATCCGTGCCCATCAGCTCCAGCTCGCCCAGCACCGGCGAGTAGAAGAAATTCAGGTTGACCGTCGGCCCGAGCACGTATTCTTCAAGCACCGCGTGCGCCAGACCATCTTCGGTCACGACGCCAGCGCGAAGCAGCGTTTCGGAGCGCCGCTTGTACTGTTCGGGCGACGCCGCGACGAAGAACGCGCGCTCGAAGCTCACCTTCGCGTGCGCCGCCTTCACGAGCGTCAGGCTATCGATGTCATCAGGCGAAGCAAGCCGGCGCGGGAAGCGGATCCCCGCCGCCTCGAGCAGCCGATACTGATTGTCGGGCTCATCGCGCTCTTCCGCGCGCAGCAGCCGCCGGGAACCGAAAAACGGCGCGCGCATGCCGCGCTCGATCTCATCATATGAGTGGCGCTGCCGTGCATAGACTTCGAACGAGCGATTGGGCACGAACACGACGTTGCGACGCACCAGCTCAGTCTGGACATCATCGTTGATGACGTCTGCGAACGAGCTTAGCATCAGCGTGTCATCGACGCAGCCGGTTCCGTCCGGACGCGATGCGTAGTAGCGCGCGTACGTCCGCTCTCTACCTTTGACGGTGACGACGAGATTGCGCAGGCCCTCACGCTTCGCGCCCAAGCAGACGTCGAGCGCCGAATGACTGCCGATGCAGCACAGGGTCAGGTTCGCGAGGTCGTAGCCGGCAAGGACGTCCGCGACGCCCGCCGTCAATTCGCCGGGACTCCCGGACCTGGGATGCCGGCAAGCGGCTTGCCGTTGCTCTCCTCGAATGTGGTCTTGCTCGACTGATCGAGCACCAGCGACAAGCTATTGGACAGCAGCGCGTTCTTGATCTCGCGTGCGATGCGCCGGCCAGTGGACATCGGTTCGGTGTAGTTCAGATACGAATACGGCGAGCCGTCGATGAACAGGTTCGTGCCCGCGACGATGCGCGCCGAGATCTCCATGAGATAGAACTCCGCCTCCGGCGTCACGATCGTCTCGAGGCAGAACGCGCCGAAGAGGCCGCGGTCGCCGCACAGCTCGCGGCTGACGCGCACGACTGCTTCGCCCATGTGGAAGGCCTCGGCGAGCAGCGATTCGCGCAAGCTGATCGGCTGGTTGCCGATGACGACGTAGCTGGGCTGGATATCCCAGCCCTCTTGGCTGGCGGATGGAATGCGGCCGAGAGAGTCGACGTTGCTCTCGTAGCGCCGGTCCATCGACATGATCTCGAGCTTGCCGGTGAGCGGCGAGTAGAAGTAGTGGATGTACACGGGCACGCCGATGACGTACTCCTGCATGATGTACTTCTGCTCGACGAGGTGCGATGCGCGCCGGTGGAAGTCGTCCGCATTTTTCACGAACAAGTAGCCGCGGCCGCCCTGCGCGCCATACAGCTTCACGATGATGGGCCGGTCGATCTCGCTCGCCTTGGTGAACTGGCGCGGCATCTTCAAGCCGGCTTTGAGCAGCCACTCGCGCTGGCGCATGCGGTCTGCTTCCCAATCGAGCACGGCCTTGTTGCCGAAATAGGGCGTCGTCATGGCCTTGTGCTGCTCGAGCGAGAGATATGCGACGAACGAGCCGTGCGGCACGAGTACGACCTTGCGCTTGTTGAGCTCTTTCTCGACGCCCGGAAAATCGCTGTAGCGCGGGATGACCATGACTTCGTCGACGAAGCCGAAGCTCGCGTACAGGCTTTCGTTCTGCGGCGTCGTCACCGCAAGTGTGTGGAAGCCCTCGTCCTTGGCACCCTTGAGGATCTGGAGTGCCGAGTGGCTGCCGAGCGTCGCGATCGTGTACAGCTCGGGCAATTGTGCGGACGATTTACGTGGCATTATTGCGTGTTCTGCTTCGCGTTGGCGTACATGGTTCCCCTACCTCGCTGCGGTGGCAATCGACCGAACCGGCATCGGGCGCACTTCAAATCGCTGCGAAACCGGGTTGGCGAGCAGCTGCCGGCATGCCCACTCCAGGCGCTCCCGCGATGCTGGACCCGATACGTCGAATAACCGCCAGGCAACGGAGCGCGAGAGCGATTGTAACCCGCGTAGATGAAACGGGCCTGCTAATAGCGCGACTAACCCGCGCGTATCATCTTCCTTATCCGCGACGACTGCTTCAGGTTGCCCTGCACCATCACCGGCCGATGATGCCGCGTTCGGGCGCGCGTAGCTGAGACGATGCTTATTGGGATTGAAGAGCACCTCAGCGTGAGAGACTTTCTCAATCACATCGTCTTCATCGATGCCTGACGCCATCTCGAGTGTGATGATCTGCGATCGCTCGACTCGCTCGAGCGCTTCGTACCCGAGTTCGCGCAACGCGACGAGCACCGTGTACGCGGTGTTGTCGGGCACGATCAGATCGATCGCGAGCTCAAGTCTCAAAGACGGGCCTCTTCGGATGCGGACGCGTGACGAGCGCGGCGATCAGAATGGCGAGCCCAGCGCCGATGCTCGCGAACGCCAAGCCGACGAGCTTGAGAATGGATGATGCAAAGCTGCCGCCGAGTGGAGGAGCGACCGCCAGCGCAACGCGATCGCCGGTGCCACTTTCGTGCGCGCACGTGATCACGTATTTGCCGCTGCGGTCAGCCACGAATTGTCCGATGGCCTTACCGGCATGACCGCTGAACTCGTAACCGGTGTCGAGAGCCGAGGGCGTGACCCCGACGGGACTCCCCGATGGGTCGGCGACCTTGCAGGTGATGTCAGTCGACTCTTGCGTGTCGAATGTGTGACCGTTCACGACTGTATGGTACTCGTAGTAGAGCATGTATGGGCCCGGATGGGTAACGTGCAAATCGTACACCCCTGGAACGATGAAGCGGATGAACGCGGCTTCGAGGCTTTTCAACTCCGCGATCGAGCCCGCAACGGCAGCCGCCACGCCGCCGACCATGACGAGGACGCCGATCGCATACCACAACGCGGTGGTTCTCAATGCCGCTCCATCTGCGCGCGCAGCGCCGCGGCCATGCAACGGAAAATCGCGTGCGCTCCGACGGGCGCGTTGGGGTCTCGCCGGCGCTCGCCCGGTTCGTCGAACGCGACGTTGAAGGACCATGCCGCGCGTTCCGGGTGCGGCATAAGCGCGAGCACGTTGCCGCGCTCGTTGCATACACCTGCGGCGCGGTGCATCGCGCCGTTCGGTGATTCCCCCGCGAAGCGCAGCACGATGCGAGCGTGCTCTTCTAAATCCTCAAAGGTGGCCGGCGCGCCGGTGAACCGGCCCTCGCCATGCGCGAGCGCCATCGTCATCGCCGTGCCGGGCTCGAGTCCGTCGGTGAACGCGCAGCGCTGCGGCTCACGGTCGACAACGACGTCGACCAGCAGGCCTTGGAAGTGGTGAGCCGGCAGATTGTGCGCGAGCGCGACCGGCCCCAACATGCCGGCTTCGGCGACGACCTGAGCGCCGTTGCACAGACCCAAGACGAGCTTGCCCTTTTCTGCTTCTTCCTTTATAAGGGCGACGATCGGGCTCTTGGCGGCGATGGCGCCGGCCCGCACGCGATCCTCGTGAGCGAATCCGCCGGCCAGGATGTAGGCGTCGAATTCGCGCAGCCCCTGCGGATCTTCGGACCACCAGAACAGGCGCGCGTCCATGCCGGCGTCGCGGCAGGCATCGACCGTCTCGTTCTCCGAGTTGGTGCCGGGAAATACGATGACGGCAACTTTCGGGTCAGGCATACAGGGCCCTCAACGGCGTACTCCAGGCCGACGCTGCGTCTGTCAGCGAGATGTCGACCGAAGTTCCTTCAACGCGTATGTGCGAGCCGCCGGTTGTCCCCAGGCGAACTGTGCGCGTGCCTGCGTCACGGCAGATGCTCTCGAACGCGCCCCTCTGACCGTGCGGCACTTCGACGACGAATCCGGGCGCCTCGCCGAACAACGCCGCGTCGACGGAAATCGACGGCGCCCACTGTTCCGGCGAACGGATTGTCGCGCCGATTTTGCCGTCGGCGTCTCCGCCGAGGCACATCTCCGCGATGCAAGCGAGTAACCCGCCGTCCGAAATGTCGTGCGCTGCGGTTACTGCGCGCGCGCGGATCGCGACGACGACGGTTCTTATCGACGCTGTTGCTTCCGCGTAGTCGAGCGCCGGGAGATCGCCGCCTTCGCGGTTTTGAATCGCGTTGAAGACCGAGCCACCCAAGGCCGCCGAGCGCGGCCCGAGCACGTAAAGCTCGTTGCCTTCACCGGTCAGCTTCATGGTGACGATCGCGCTAACATCGTCGACGCGCCCAAGGCACGCGACGATCGCTGACGGTACGATCGATCTGCCGGCCGCCGACTCGTTGTACAGGCTCACGTTGCCGCTGACGAATGGTAGAGGCTCGCCTGCCTTGTTCAGCTGCAAGGCATGTGCGGCTTCTGCGAGTCCCTCAATCCCGTCGGCTAACTGCTTGTACGCGTGAGGGTCCTCGGGGTTCCCGTAATTGAGGCAATCGGTGAGACCGATCGGCTGTGCGCCGACGGCCGCGACGTTGCGCGCCGCTTCGACCACGGCATGTGCGGCTGCATATCGCGCGGAGAGAACGCCATACCGCGCGTTCCCATCGACCGAAAGCGCGATGCCCAGTCGCGCTCCGCGTTTGACGATGAAGACGCCGGCGTCCGCGTAGCCCGACGGAATTACTGTCGCACCGCGCACGAACCGGTCATAGTGCTCGATCAGCGGCCGCCGGCTGCACACATCCTTGTGCGCGAGTACTTCGAGGAGAAGCGTTCCGTAATCCGGCGGCTGCTGCTCCACCGCGGCGCCCGTCTCGCCCTTCGATTGGATGTGGGTCGCCGAGTTGGGTGCGGCTGTGCGCTGCGCGACGATTGGCCCAGCGAGCACCTCAATCGGCACGTCGATCACCGCTTCGCCGCCCGCATTCACGACGTATTGTTTTTTCGCAGTCACCGCGCCGATGACGGCGGCGCGCGCGTTGGCGGAGATCTCAGGCAGGGTGAACTGTTCGTTGTAGATCCGTAGTAACGTCGGCGTGAACGAAGGCGGAACCGCCCACAGCATGCGTTCTTGAGTCTCGGCGCACGCGATCACGAACGGCGGCAGCCCGGAAATGGCAACCGGAACCGCGTCGAGATCGATCGTCGCGCCGAAACCGCCGGCGTTAGCAAGCTCGCACGTGCTGCCCATGATCCCGCCGGCACCCAAATCTTTGAACCCGACCGCCAGCCCGAGGCGGTGCACTTCCTCGAACACGGCGTAGCTGGCGCGCATGATGACGCTCTTCAGGAACGGATCCGGCACCTGCACGGCGCTCTTGTTTGATTGCGCGAGTGACGCATCGAGCACGAGCGATGCGAAGGCGGCGCCTCCGAAACCCGATGCGTCGGTCGCCTTGCCGACGAGTACCAAGTCGTAGCCCTCACCGCCCTGCGGCACGCGGCTATGGATAATGCGATCCGCGCGCACGATGCCCAGTGCGACGACGTTGACAAGGCAATTCTCTGCGAACGAATCGTGGAAATAGACGTCGCCGGCGAGATTGGGCACGCCTACCGCATTGCCGTACGCGCCGACTCCATCGACCGCGGCGGCGGCGACATAAGCTTGATGCGAACCGGGCTGCGGCGGTCCGAAGCGCAGCGGATCAGCGCTCGCGACGACTTCGGCGCCCATACACAGCACATCGCGCAAGATGCCGCCAACGCCAGTCGCCGCGCCTTCAAACGGCACGACCTGCGACGGGTGATTGTGGCTTTCGTGCGCGACGACGACGCCGTACTCGACCCCATCGATCGTGCCCGCACGCAAAATCCCCGCGTCTTCGCCGACACCGACCAGCACGTCAGCGCTCTTGGTCGGCAGCGCGCGCAGTAGTGGACGGCTGCTCTTGTACGAGCAGTGCTCGCTCCACTGTATCGCAAACGCGTGCGCTTCTGCGCGCGAAGGATCGCGACCGATGCGCTGCGCGACCGAGCGCAGCTCATCCGGGGTCAACGCGAGCGCCTCGCTGCGAGCGAGGCGCTTGAGGTCATCCGTCGAGCTTGCCGAAATAGGCAGGCGCTGCGCCGATCGGGAGATCTCTGCTGCCTGTTCCCTCACGCTCCAGCTTTGCCGTTCGGCGGAGCGGCGTTCAGGCGTGCATCGGATTCAATGACGTTCTTGCGGCTCCGGTACTGCGAGACCAGCACGCGCCCGTAGATCACGGTATCGTCTGCGCCGAGGATCTTGGCGGCAGCCAGTGCCGCGTTTTCGGGCTCCAGCACGACGAGGCTGGCGACTCCCGAGGGCAGCTGCAAGCTCGATAGGATCTCCATCCCCGCCCAACTCGCACCGATGACAGGACATGCGATCACCGGGTTTGGCGTCGCCGCGTCCACGAACGCCGACAAGGCATTGCTGCGGCCGGCGATCGTGACGTACACGACGCGGCCCATCGCGCTATCGGTTTGCTCGACGCGCCCCAGCGCGTGCAACGGTGTCTTGTGAGCCGAGGCGACGTGTTTCGTGTTAGGGATGCCGAAGGCGGAGAGCGCCTTGCCGATGCGTTCGGCGTGCGGGGCGTCAGCGGCCGAGCCCATGATGATGGCGACGAAACCACCGGTGCTTTTCTGGAACATACCGACGCGCTCGGCGACCTCTTCGTACTTCTCTTTGACCATGCCGAGCTGGCTGTCGGTCGGCGTCGCCATGTTGCGATACAGCTGCTTGTCGAGCATGCGCTTGGGATCGCCGCCCGGCCAGATGCGCCACGAATCGTTATCGATGACGTCGGCGAGCAGGATCTGGCTCGTGCCGTCTTCGGCGACGCAGCGTCCGAACTCGACTTTCAAATCGACGAGCAGGACGTTCTGCGATTTCCACGCGTGCCCGAGGATCTCGAATGTCAGACGCGCGACGTCGGACATCTCCTCGAGCTCTTGCGGCGTCGCGATCTTCTCGGCGAAGATCTGCTCGGCGGTAAACTGCGGATCGTGCCGCGCGTCGTCTTTGAAGAAATATTCGACCAGCCGCGGCGCGAAGACCGCGCCTTCCCTGACCTCCGGGTGCCGTTTGAGATACGAGCCGGCGGCGACCCCGCGCACGACGACCTCGATCGGGATCATCTCGCAGCGACGCACGACCATCTCGTTGTCGTCTTCGTCTTCGCCGCCGCTCAGATAATGCGTTGGCACGCCGCATGCGTTGAGGAGCCGGTAAATGCGCGCGGTCGTCAGCGCCGCGAGGCGGCCTTTGCCACCGATGATGTTGCGCTTGGCGCCGTCGCCGGCGGTGATCTGGTCTTGCGATGAAACGATCACTGCGTCGCGCCGCTCGGGGTGCTGGTACAGGATCTTGGTCTTGCCGCGAGCGACTTCCGGTCCTTTGTTCATGCGGTTCCTTCCTTTAGAGTATTGATTCAAGGGTGAGCGGCGCGGGCTTTTCGAGCGAGCGCACCTTTTCGGCGAACAACCGCGCCCGCTGTTCAGCCAAGCCTGTGTGGCCCGCGGGGTCCATCAGCGTGCGCAGCTCCGCGGGCTCGACATACTCCGAAAATGCAGGGTCGGCGGCGATCGCGTCGGGCAAGGGATTCTTCTCGCCGATCTCCAGCGCTTCCCAGGCCGACATCGACAGTTGCCGCAGTCGCTCGTGCAGTGCCTGGCGGTCCGCGCCACGGCGCGCCGCGGCCATCAAGACCGCTTCGGTCGCTGCGAACGGACCAAAGCGCGCGAGGTTCGCGGCGATGCGCGCTTCGTCGACACGCAGTCCAGCGACGACCTTCTGGGCAACCGCGACGATCTCGTCCACCGCCAAGAAGGATTCGGCGATCACCGAACGGCGGTTGGCCGAGTCGTCGAGCGTGCGCTCGAGCAAGTTATCCGCGGCGTTCTGCCAGGCCACCGTCGCGTTGCCGTTGAGAAGCCGCGCGAGCGAGCAGATGCGCTCGCTCATGATCGGATTGCGCTTGAACGGCATCGCGGACGAACCGACCTGCTTCGAGCCGAACGGCTCCCCGAGCTCGCCGAACGGACTGCTCGCAAGCACGCGGACGTCGAACGCGAACTTGCTTGCGCTTGCCGCCAGCGCTGCGAGCGCAGCGATGACCACGTAATCGAGCCGGCGTGAGTAGGTTTGGCCCGTGATCATCAAGGCGTTGAGGCCGAATGCTCCGAGAACCTGGCGCTCGACGTCATCGGGCGTCACGCCGCTGCCTTCGAGCAACGCAGCGTACGACGCCGACGTGCCGACTGCGCCGCGCAGACCCTTACTCGGCAGCCAGCCGGCGAGACATTTGAGGTTTTCGTAATCGAGATAGAAATCGTGCGCCCATAAGCTCAAGCGATACCCAAGAGTGGTCGGCTCGGCCGCCTGCAAATGCGTGTACGCCATGCACGCAAGGCCGGCGTATTGAAGGATCTTGTCGGCGAAAGCATCGAGCAGCGAGCGCAGCGCACCGGACAGCATTGAGAGGGCGACCTTCATGCGCGCGGTCTCGACATTGTCTTCGATGTCCATCGACGTCGCGCCGAGATGCAACTTCCCGCCGCCGACGCGCGCCTGCGACGCATAGACGCGCAGCTCGGCCATCAAGTCGTGATGGATTTCTTCTTCTATCTTATGGGCGGCGTCGATGTCGACCGCGTCGACGTAGCGTCGCAGGTCGGCGATCTCCTCGGGCGTGACGAGCGCTGCCCGCGCCTGCGCCTCCGCCAAGCTCAGCCACATGCGCCGCCACATGCGGCGCTTCGTCTGTTCGGAGAACAGCGCGCGCATGGCGGGACGACCGTATCGCCATGAGAACGGTGAGGAATACGACGTGGTCACTGTACTCTCGTCGTTCGTCGCGAACCCAGCGCCCCCTTTGTCCGGACGCACGAGCGCCCGGAGGTGCGATCACACCAGTTCGACGATTCGCGACGACTTCACGCTGCCCGTGACTATGGCGTCCATAAACCGGCGGATCACGAGATTTACTTTCACGGGATGCCGCCCATGAGGCACGTGACCCCCACCCTCGATCGTGACAAGCGCTCCGCCGGTCGCACTCGCGACGCCTGCACCTTCTGAGTATGGAATCACCGCATCGTCACTGCCATGGATGACGAGCACCGGACACGCGATCTTCGCATAATAGGCGGCAGCTTCGGCGCGATCCGATGGCGGCGCGCCCTCGGCGGACGGCGCTTCGTAGGTCGCGATCAGCACATCCGCATTGGTCTCGCTCCCCCAGCCTATCGCGTCTTCGATCCCCTTGGTCGAGTGCGGCTCGGTGAACAACTTGCCGGCGAAGAACTCCAGCCAATCCGCGTATGCGCGCTTCCAGTAATGTTTGTTGTGCTTTTCCCAGCCTTCTGCGGTCGGCAGCGGTTTGCTCCACGGTATCGCCGCCCGCGGCGGCGCGTCGCCGAACGGCGCGACTGGCGCGATGAAAATCGCGCCGTCGAGACGCTCGGGATGTTTGACCGCGAGCATCGCGAGCGGCAGCCCGCTCAGCGAAAACGAGGTGATGACTGCACTGCGCGTGTTGGTCGCATCCAAGACGGCGAGCGCGTCATCTGCATAATTTCGCACTGTGTAAGATTCCGCATCCATTGGCCTGCTCGACTTGCCGTTGCCGCGGCCGTCGTAGGCGATGACGCGATAGTGGCGCGCCAAGTATGGCACTTGCAGCTTCCACACGCGCGAATACACAAGCGTCCACGGCGGCATGAGCAGCAGGGTCGCGGGTCCGGAGCCGAAGACCTCATAGTAGATCCGCGCGCCGGAGCTTTCCGCGTAACCCGATTCGTCCGGCTGACGCGCTCTCACAGCAGATCCGCGATTCTCGCTGC
>DASRXC010000079.1:0-32934 GCA_035654355.1 Binatus sp. (SeqCode) | reverse complement strand
TTGCGACTGCTGTTGTTGCATCGCGGCGTTGATCATGCCCGGGACCGCGAAACCAAGTCCGGCACCCATGCCGATCCCGGCGGCGGCGCCCGCGGAGCCGCCTGGATTCTGCGCCGCCTCTTCGAGCGAGCGCGCGGCTTTGTATTGCATGTACTGATTCATGTTGCCGACGACGCCCATGCCGGTCCGCTCGTCGATCACCTTCTGCACGTCGTCCGGTGGCGTGATCGCGTTGATCAAGAAATCGATCAGCTCGACGCCGTATTGCGCGAAATCATCTTTCACGCGCGTCTTCGCTGCAGCGTCAAGTGCGTCGTAATACTTCGGCAGATCGAGTACGCTCTTGACGGTCTCGCCCAACAGATTGTTTAGGCGCGATACGATGATATTGCGAAAGAAGTCTTGCAGCGTGTCCTGCGTATAGACGTTTTGGGTTCCGACGATCTTATTGACGAACAGCTGCGCATCGGTGACGCGTACGCTGAAGATCCCGTATGCCCGCAGCCGAACCATCGAAAACTCGGCGTCGCGAAACACGATCGGTTCTGCGGTGCCCCAGTGCAGGTTCGTGAACACGTTCATGCTCACGAAGTACACCTCCGATTGGAACGGCGAGGTGCCGCCGAACGGGATCGAGAGGAACTTCGTCAGCACGGGCAGGTTCTGCGTGGAGAGCGTGTAGCGTCCAGGCGTGAACGTGTCGAGCGCGCGGCCGTCGCGGAAAAACACCGCCGACTGGCTCTCTTGGACGATCAGTTGGCTGCCCCACTTGATGTCGGTGGAGCCCGTCTCCGGCCAGCGATGCACGATCTGCTGTCCGCTGTCGTCGAAGAATTCGATGACGGAAAGACCGAGTGCCATTGTTTGAATTACCTACCTTGCGCTCACGCCGCTTGAGTGCCCACAGCTGGTACTGCGGGTCGCTGGCAGGTGTTTCAAGGGCGCTCGCGGCTTGTCCCGCGGACGCCGCGACGGTGCGTCAGCCGGCCCGTACGATGAGGTGGGAGTCGCCGAATTCGTGCCAGAGATAGCGCGCATCCAACGCCGTGCGATACGCGCGTTCGATGCGGTCGTCACCGCCAATCGCCTGTAGCATGAACAGATGCGAAGAGCGCAGATCGTGAAATCCAGTCAACAATCCGTCGACTGTCTCGACGCCTCGTTCGGGTGTGATGACGAGATCCGTCCACCCACGCGCAGCCACGACGCGCCCGCTGCGATCGAGCGCCGACTCGAGCGCGCGCACGACGGTCGTGCCAATCGCGATGATGCGGCCACCGCGCCGGCGCGCGCGTGCGATCGCCGCGACGGTCTCGGCTGGAACTTCATACCATTCTTCGTACGGCGGCTCGTCTCGTTCGGGACTTGAAACGCCGGCATGCAGGGTGATGAATGCGATGTCGATGCCGCGCTCGCGGATGTCGGCGAGGCGCTCGAAGGTGAATGGCCGGCCGGCCGAGGGCATCTCAGCGGATCCGGGCTCATCTGAGTACACGTTCTCGTACGTCTCCAATGGCCAAGCATATGGAGAATGTGCGTAACGGATCGGTGCTCCATGACGGTTGATGTACGCAACGAACGGCTCGGCGAGATACAAGCGCGCAACCCACAGCCGCTGCGAGCTCTTATATGGTGTCAAGAACTCAGCCATGCCTCCACCCGGCAAGCGCAGACGCTCTCCGGCTTCGACTTTGCCGTCACGAGGCTCGACGATGAATAGGTCCGCCGGCAATCTCGTCGAGACGTGCAGACGCAACGCTGCTCGATCCGCGCGGTGCCCTTCCAAAGCGGCTGGTATTGTCGCGGAGCGATTGAAGACGAGCAGGTCGCCCTGATTGAGGAAATCCGCCAGTTGATTGAAGCTCGCGTGCCTTTCTTTGCCGCGGGCAGGAGTGACGAGCAGGCGGACGTCGTCGCGGCCGCTGCCGCGTACTTCTGCCGGTTCCTTTGCTTCCAGTTCCTTGGGAACCGCGAGCGACGCGAGCGCGCTGTTCGCCACGATCGCGCGCCCGCTCAAGGCCAACGCGTCAGCGGACCGCATGAGCAAGCTCCGGCGCACGGAAGCGCCCGGCGGCTCGTTCGTCTTCTAGCAACGAGACGATCGCCGGCGCGACTTCGCGCGGGTGCGGCAGTTCTGAAAGATCGACGCCGGGTTCGGCGAGTTGGTGCATCGTCGTATTCATATCGCCGGGATCGACCAAGAGCACGCGGACGCCGCTGTCGTCGAGCTCGGCAGCGAGAATCCGCGACATGTGCTCGAGCGCAGCCTTGCTCGCGCCGTATCCTCCCCATCCTGGGTATGCGTTGACGGCCGCGTCCGAGGTGATGTTCATGATGACGCCGGCGCCGCGCTCGCGCATTGCGGGGAGCACGAGCTGTGAAAGATGTAGGGGAGCGATGACATTGACGCGGAGGATACGCGCGAACGTCTGCCATTCGAGTGCTTCGAGCG
Organism: Binatus sp. (SeqCode); assembly: GCA_035654355.1. Lineage (GTDB taxonomy): Bacteria > Vulcanimicrobiota > Vulcanimicrobiia > Eremiobacterales > Eremiobacteraceae > JAFAHD01. The sequence continues at coordinate 30,482 of DASRXC010000079.1, read as the reverse complement.
CAGGCATCGGGCTCGGTCCGAGCTCCGAGGCGTTGTTCACGAGCGCGTCGATACGTCCAAAACGCGTGAGGCCGGCGCCGACGATCGACTCCGCGTCTTCGCTCACGTCGGCGGCCACGGCGACGACGTCGGTGAACTCGCCGAGCGTCGACGCCGCTTCTTGCAACGCGGCCGCGCCGCGCGCCGCGATGACGAGTTTGGCGCCGCGTTGCGCCAGCAACTTGGAAGTCTCAAGACCGAGACCGCTTGACGCACCCGTCACCAGAATCACTGAGTTCTTGATGTCCATGCGTCAAGTATGCGCCGCGCGCTGGAAGCGGCGCACCGTGCCGGCGCACAGCGCGGCGACCGTCCGAAAGGACAGGAGGCGAGCGGCGCTGATTAGGCGAGCGCTGTTGGTTTGGAAAGCGCTGCTGGTTTAGAAAGCGTTGCTTAGGCCAGCGCCTGTTGCTGCGCTGGCGACACGTCGATCTTGAAGAGTTGCGCGAAACGCACGAACTCTTTGCGTGTGCCGCGCACGATATGCACTGTTCCGTCGGCCAATGCTTGCGCCGGAGTGATTTCGCCGGCCATTAATGCTTTGATCCCCGGACCGGCTTCCAGGATAAGATCGGCCTCCGGCAGCGGGCCCGCACCCACCCTGATCTTTCCTTTGTCGATCCGGATGTGGAGCACGATATCGCCGAAGCGGAGTTCGTAACTCACGGTGACGCCGCGCGCTTCGTGCGCTTGAAAAATCGTGCGGAACGCCATGATGAGCGAATCGACGGTGATGATCTCCCCTTCGCGCGGCGTGTCCAGCGTCTTCGCACCCCAGCGTCCCAGGGCCATGACCGTGTCTTCCAGTTCCGCGCCATGCTCGGTCAGCTCGTAGACGATAGATCCAGCGGGGCGAGGCAACACGCGCCGGCGCAGCACTCCCGCCTGCTCGAGCTCCTTGAGCCTGGTCGTCAGCACGTTGGTCGGAATGCCAGGCAGACCGTTGAGCAGGTCGGTGAAGCGCTTGGGCCTGGCCAGCAGGTCCCTAATGATGAGAAACGCCCAGCGCTCGCCCACGACCTCGACCGCGCGAGCAAACCCGCAGAATTGCCCGTACGTCCGTTCCGCCATGGACCTATTCTAGCATAGACTTTCTTTTTTATAAAGTACTTGCTTTTCTGAAGTACGCTTGCTATAATCCATCCATTCCCCAAGGGCGACGGAGAACAGCGACCATGCGTACCAACTCCACGGCGATCCCTATCACCGCCCCGAACGGCCGCCTCGACCCGTTCCTGGGAGCGCGGTTGGCACGCTCGATGCGAGGCGTCGCCTCCCGCGATGGTTCGGACCCTGTCCTGGACCTACGCGCTGTGCCGGCCCTCGATAACGACGCGATCCGAGCCATTATCAAGATCGTGCGCGGCCTGCATAGCGCCGGTCGTCACCTCCGCGTGGTGGTCGAGGACGCAGCGGCACACGCCCTTCTGCGCTCGATGGCGCTCGACCGCGTTTTTCGCATCTACCCGACACTTGAGTCGGCACTCGCAGGCGACCGCCCGCGTCAGTTACTCTCCGCCTAATTTCCTAAGAGCGTCTTCGAAAGGAAACGATCGTGGAACTCGAGATCGTCGGCCTCGCAACGGGTGAACAGTCGTGTTGACGTCGCTGGGGTACAACGTGGCCATGGTAAGCACACGAATTGCGATTAGCGGCTGGACCATCAGCCTGCTGTCCATCGCATTCCTCCTCTTCGATGCCATCGGCGTGCTGCTCTTAGCGGGGCTGCACCTACGAGATGATGGTGTACGTGCTGTCATGCCCCTACGGAGGCGCGCATCATGAGCGAACGTCAAGATTACCCAGCAGGCGCTCCGTGCTGGGTTGATACGCTGCAAGGCGATGCCGAGGCTGCGCGCCGGTTCTACGGAAAATTGTTCGGGTGGCGCTTCGTAGGACCGGGTCCTGTGGCGGGCGATCCGTCCGGCGCGTACTACGTCGCGCGCGTGCGCGATCGCGACGTCGCCGGCATTTTGCCGCGGCCACCGGATGCGCCCCCAATCTCTGCTTGGAACACGTACATCGCTGTCGACAGCGTCGACGACCTTGCCAAGCGCGTCACTGGCGCCGGCGGTTCGGTCCTGGTGCCTCCATTTGACGCATCACCCGCGGGCCGCAGCACGGTGCTCGCGGATCCGAGCGGCGCGGTTTTCGGCGGATGGGAGCCTGCCAGCCGGAAAGGCGCGCAACTCGTGAACGAGCCGAGCGCGTGGGCGATGAGTTCGCTGCTGACGCGCGATCCCGATGGTGCGAACCGATTCTATCGCGACGTCTTCGGATGGCAAAGCGAGTCATTCGGCCGGGGCGACATGGCCGTCGGGCTGTGGCGCCTGCCCGGCTATGTCGGCGGAGAGCCGAAGCAACCGGTGCCGCGCGACGTCGTCGCCGTGTTAATCCCGATGGACGAGAAATTTCCGCCGGACATGCAGGCATATTGGCACGTCGATTTTTGGGTCGACGATGCCGACGGCACCGCCGCCAATGCTGCGGCGCTGGGCGGCAAGGTCATCGTACAACCGCACGACACCCCCGGCTTTCGTAGTGCGACGATCGCGGATCCGGAAGGTGCGGTCTTCTCCATCAGCAAGCTCAAAGCGGCGTAGTCGTTAAGAGCCGCGGACGGCGTTAGATCAAACGTCGACGCGTCGCTAACGCTGCTGCCTGGGCGCGGTTTTCCGCGCCCAGCTTCGTCATGATCGAGTTCACATGGAACTTGACGGTGCGTTCGGCGATGCCGAGCCGCCGCGCGATCTGCTTGTTGGAGAGCCCGTCCGAGACACAGCGCAGCACTTCTCGTTCGCGTTCGGTGAGCGCGGGCCGCGCGGGCTGGCGCACCTGCGCAGCAAGCACCGCTGCGATCGGCGGCGGCAAGTATGAGCCTCCGGCGTGGACGTCGCGGATGGCCTGAGCGACGTCTGCCGCGGGGGCGCCTTTGAGGATGTAGCCGCGCGCGCCGGCGCGCACCGCGCCGACGATGCGGTCTTCGTCGCCGAACGCGGTGAAGACGATCACGCGCGTCGCAGGCAGCGCGCGCGCCAATTCCCGCACTGCATCAACGCCGCCGAGATCGGGCATTTCGAAATCGAGGAGCACGACGTCGGGACGCGACGACTGCGCGCCGTCCATGAGCTCGCGTGCCGAGCCGGCGGAGCCGACGATTTGAAGATCTGCCTCTCCGCCGAGCGCCGAGACGAGGCCCTCACGCACAATCGGATGATCGTCGACGAGCGCGACCCTAATCATGACGATTTCTTCTTCAGCGGGATCGCGGCTCTTACCGCAGTGCCGCGGCCCCGTGCGCCGGTGATTCTCAGCGATCCACCGGCCAGGCGCGCGCGCTCGCGCATTCCGACGATGCCTTGGCCGCGCCCAACCTGTGCACGCACGTATCCCGCGCCGTCGTCGCGGATGGACAACTCGACGTTCGAGCCATGGCGCGCAAGCTCGATCGTCACCGCAGTTGCGCGTGCATGTTTGCGAACGTTCGTCAGCGACTCGCGCGCGATCGCGAGCAACTCCCGTTCAACGGGCGCCGGCAGCTCGAGCGCAGCCGCTTCGACGTGCGCGCGAATACCCGTGCTCGACGTGAAAGAGCGAGCCAGCGTTTCCAACGCCTGCGGCAACGGATCGCCGGCCGGTGCGGCGCCGCGCAACGCGAGCATCGAACCGCGCGCCTCAACGACGCCTTCGCGCGCCATATCGAGCGCGCGCGCGAAATCAGTGCGCGCATCGCCGCGCTCGAGCCGGCGCAGGCCGCCTTCGAGCTGGAGCGCGATCGCGGTGAGACGCTGTGCGAGCGTGTCGTGGATCTCGCGTGCCAAACGAGTGCGCTCCTCGGTGCGGGCCAGGCGCGCGCCTTCGCGCGCAAGACGCGCCCGCTCGACCGTCGCCCCCGCTTGCAGCGCGATCGACGCGAGCAGGCGTAGCTCGCTGGCGGTGAGCCTGCGCCAGCGCGGACCGGTCAGATTCATGATCCCAAGCGAGCGGTCGCGGAAATAGAGCGGGATGCTCGCGTGATAGCGCAGTCCGCCCGTGAGTTTGGTCAGCTTCTCCGCGACCGCCGGTGCGAGCCGGCTGCACTCGATCATGTCGACGTTGCGCGCGGCCAGCCGTCCGTCGCGAAAGGCCTGTGTGCACTCGCACCAGCTTCCCGACATGCGCACGGGCTCGCGCAGGTAGGGTGGAAGATCGTGCGATGCCGCAAGATAGAAGCGGCGGCTGTCTGGGTCGAGCAGCCAGATCCAGCCGCTGCGCAGGCGTAACGCCTTGGTGACGATCGCGAGCATGCGCTCGAGCGCACGGCTCACATCGACTGTGCTGTTGAGCTCGTCAGCGATCGCGTAGAGGATACGCAGACGGTCGGCGCGGCGTCGCATCAGCGCGCGACCGGCACGGATGTCAGCTCTGCGAAGCGATAAGCGGGTCGAACAGGTGCTGGCGCGCTTCGAAGCGCCTGTCGAATTCGGCGGTCAGCGCGTCGAATGTCTGCAGCGCTTGCGTGAGCTTGGCCTGATCGCTGCCGGCAGCCTCAACGCCAACGATCGCCGAGTCGAACGCCGGCAATTCGTTCATGATGCCGGTGTCATATTGGTAAATCCGTGCAAGTTCGGGGTCACCGAGTTGTACGCGGTCGAACACGGCCGAGTATCCGTAGTCTGCGAAGCGCATGCGATCGATGAGCCGGCTCAAGCGGCGTTTACTCTGATCGACCAACGCGATGCCGTCCAGACTGCCCGAGCGAGTGGCCGCATCGACGACTGCGTCGAGGCGATCTTGAACTCCAGTAAGCCGTTCGCCGATGACTGCGCGCAGCTGTTTGTCCGCGATGCGGCGATCTTCGACTGACTTGTAACCGGCGAAGCCTGGAATGAGGTGCGCGAGATTTGCGAGCGCCTCTCCGACCGGCGGCAAGTGCGCGCTTAAGTCCTCGATGCGCTGCCCGATGTTCGGTTGCGGCGCGGGCGCAGCAGCAGGCGGCGCGGCGGCCGCCTGCGTTGCCGGCGCTGGCGGCGTCGCAGTCGACGGCGGGACCGACGGCGGAATGGTGGCGGGAGTTTGTGGCGCGTCCTGATCAGGCATGAGAACCCTGGCTCCTCCTCGAGCGCGAACGAGTCTTATCGTGCGGCCGTTGTTTCGCTCATTATATCCCGGTCCCCGTTCGAAGGTTTCGCCCTAGCCCCGGAGTGCCACGGCGACGGAGGCCCATAACGCAAGCGCGCTTCCGAGACCTGTGACCGGCAAGCGCGCGGACGCCGGCGAGAAGAACCCTGCGAGCGCAACAACGCACATCGCGATGCAAGTGCCCAGGAAGACGATCTTTCCTGTCGCGAGCCAAAGCCCGATGAAGTGCAACCCGACGATAGCGGCCACCACCGGCGGGACGAACGACGCGTTCCCGGTCCCATTGAGAGTTATTGCGGCTATTGCGATCGCCACTGCTTCCAACCCAACGGCGATTCCATAAGGCGCGCCGTTGAAATGCGAGTATGGGAGTGTCGCCGACAAGGTCGCTCGTATCAGCAAAAACGATATCGCGAACGAAACGATGACCAGCGTTTCACGCCAGGGTGAACGCAATGTCACCGCACCTGCGATCCCCCAGGCGCATCCGAACGCCGCCCCGATGATCATCCCGATCTGATCGCCGCTCATTGCGCGACCGCGAGAATCTCATCGCGCTCACGGCCATCCGGTTCGAGATCGCGCGTGCGCGCCTCGGCGAGAATCGTCCTGACCTCGTCCGCCGTCGGTGCGTGGTTGATGCGCTCGCGCAAGCTCGACGCGTCGCGCACGCCCTTGAGATACCAGCCCAAGTGCTTGCGCATCTGGAGGATGCCGGATTTTTCCCCGTAGCGCTCGACCATCGCGTCAAGATGTGCGCGCGCGAAGTCGATGCGCTGCTCGACGCTCGGCGGCGCCGGCGCAGCCTCGCCGCGCATCGCGGCCGCGATCCTTGTGATGAGCCACGGGTCGCCCAAGGCGGCTCGGCCGACCATGATCGCGTCGACGCCGGTCTCGTTCAAGCGCCGCATCGCATCGTCTGCACTCGACACATCGCCGTTACCGATGACGGGGACGCGCAGCACTTTCTTGAGCAACGCGATGTGTGACCAATCGCTGCTTCCTTTATAGAACTGCTTGCCGTAACGCCCGTGCAATGTGAACGCGTCGATGCCCACCGCTTCAGCCCGCTTGGCGATTTCCAAGAACGTGAAGTTGTCCGCTTCCCATCCCAGGCGCATCTTGACCGTCACCGGCGCGCATCTGACGGCTCGGCGCACCGCATCGCAGATGCGCACCGCAAGGTCGGGATCGCGCAAGATCGCGGCGCCATCGCCGCCCTTGACGATCTTGGGCGCCGGGCAGCCGAAGTTGATGTCGACGATATCCGCGCCGCACTCCTCGACGAACCGCGCGGCGCGTGCCATCACGTCCGGATCGCTGCCGTGCAGCTGCACCGAGGTCGGCCGCTCGTCCGGATACACGTCGATCATCTCCAGCGTGCGCGCGTTCATGCGCACCAGCGACTGCGCGGAGACGAACTCGCTGACGGTGAGGCCTAGGCCGAACGGCTTGAACAGGCGCCGGAACAGCGCGTTGGTCACGCCGGCCATCGGCGCGAGGGCGAGCGGCGGAAAGATCTCGATAGCGCCGATGCGTAGCGATCGCACGGGGGTCATGATTTTCCATCGTTCGAGAAAATGACGGCAAGCGCCTCGACCGGTAGGGCCGCGCGCATGGCGCCCGGAAACGCCCGCAGGTGATGAAGCAATCGCCCATCGTCGCTGCGGCCGTCGCCATCGCGTCGATTGTGCTCGCGTGCGTTGCGCCTGCATCGGCCGCGCTGCGCTCGGTGACGTTCGTATCGTCGGCCATCGGCTGGGTCGGCGGCGACGGCGTCATTTTCGGCACGACCGATGGCGGACGAACGTGGCAGCGTCAATACACCGGCCGCCTCCAGATTTATTCGCTCAGCTTCGTGAGCTCCACGACGGGCTTTGCAGCCGCGTTCGACCCCATACCCGGCGTCGGCGCGATGTTGGCGACGCACGACGGCGGCCGGACGTGGGGACACGCAAGCGAACCGCGCAATCCGGCTCGTCAGATCAGTTTCGCGAGCGCGCAGATGGGTGTCGCGATGGCGGGCGGCTCGCCGCTCGTTGGCAACATGCCGGAACGCGTGCCGATGTTTTTTGGTGGGCGCCTGGCATTGACCACTGACGGCACGCACAGCTGGCACGTCCTGGAGAACCCGATGCTGGTCGATACGACCTGCGCCTCAGACCCGACGCATCTGTGGGCCGCGTATCAGGCAGCAGTGCTTCGTTCTGACGATACCGGGGATACATTCTCACACGTGTTCTCGCCGCTCATCGACACGAAACGCACGTGGTACGCGACGATCGAATGCGCCGGCGCCGATGTTGCGTGGGTGCAATTCACCGGCGCCCCGACCGGCGAGCAACGTCCCTACGTCGTCTTCCGCACCGCCGATGCCGGCCAGACCTGGCAAGCGGTGCTTGCCAATAGGCGTACCACCGACGCGTATCCGCAGCTCGACGCGACCTATGGCGATGGACCAGGTCCGTGGCCGGGACCATTCTCGGTGGTCGACGCGAGCAGCGCGTTCTTCCTCGGCGCGTGTCCGCAGTGCGGCACCCGCGGCGCCGTGTCGATCACCGCCACCAACGACGGCGGCAAGACATGGCAGGCGATCTCGACGGTTCTTGATGTCACGCTCGCCGGACCGGTCGCAGTATCGTTCCCCGATGCGCAGCATGGCTGGGTCGTCGGCTCCTCCGCGCTGGGTGCGCCGGTGATCGCGGCGACGTCGGACGGCGGCTTGACCTGGACGAAACAAGGCGCCAAATGAGCTCAAACCTGCTTGAAGTACCGGCGCCGGTCGCCCGCGACGTGATCGCGCTGCGCCGCGATTTCCACGCGCATCCCGAGCTCGGTTTCGAAGAAGTGCGCACAGCGGGGATCGTCGCCGAACGACTCAAGTCGCTCGGCTATGAAGTTCGGACCGGGGTCGGACAGACCGGCGTGCTCGGCATCCTGCGCACCAAACGTTCTGGGAGAACCATCTTGCTGCGCGCCGACATGGATTGTTTGCCGATACACGAGCGCAGCGGTGTCGAATTCGCCTCGACGAACCCCGGCAAGATGCACGCGTGCGGGCACGACGGTCATACCGCAATGCTGCTCGGTGCGGCGCAGATGATCATGGAACGCCGCGACCTTGTGCACGGCACCATCGTTCTATGCTTCCAACCCGCCGAGGAAGGCAAGGGAGGAGCGCGCGCGATGATCGAGGATGGCGCGCTCGACGAGGTCGATCGCGTCTACGGCCTCCATCTCACGTCGTTGTATCCGACCGGTCAGGTACTCGTCCGGCCCGGCCCAGTGATGGCATCGAGCGACTCGATCGAAGTGACGATCCGCGGCCGCGGCGGGCACGGAGCGGCGCCGCATCAGACTGTTGATCCCATTCTCACGTCCGCGTATTTCATAACTCAAGTGCAGTCGGTGGTCAGCCGCAACGTCGATCCAACCGAGCCGTCAGTCGTCACCATCGGCGCCGTACACGGCGGCACGATCCACAACGTGATCCCCGACCACGTCGAGCTGCTCGGAACCGTCCGTGCGTTCTCCGAGGCAGAACGCGCCGCCATGAAGCCGCGCATCGAGCGCGTGCTGTCCGGCTGTTGCGATGCGCAAGGAGCCGCCTACGATTACCACTATATCGACCGCTACCCGGTGACGGTCAACAACGCGCATGAGGCTGCGTACGTGCACGACTTGGCGGTGCGAACGGTGGGCGAGCGGCGGCTTGGAGACTTGTCACAAACCATGGGCGCGGAAGACTTCTCGTTCATGCTCCAGCGCTTGCCTGGCTGCTTCTTCTTCATCGGATCGCAGTGCGACGAGCGGACGGCCATACCTCACCACAACGCGCGTTTTGCGATCGACGAGCGCTGCCTCGTGACGGGCGTGCAGATGATGACCGCGCTGGCGCTCGACGCGCCGCAGCGAGCCTAGCCCCGCAAGACGTTCTGCTTCCTGCCGCGAAGAGGGTGGCGATGGCGCGTGCTCTGCTGGACGCTGATTTTGTCTATCACCGGCCGCGCGGCAACCTGCCGCACGTGGTCTTATTGCCGGGACTCATCGCCGGCAAGTGGATGTGGGAACCGACGCTGCGCGCGCTCGCAGAATCGGGTTACGGCTATCTCACGCTCGCTGCGCCGATGGCGGGCGAACACGATCGCGCGGCGCCGATCACGACGTCGGTCATCGAGCTGATGGATCGATGCGGCATCACGTCAGCAGCACTCGTAGGCGGGTCATTCGGATCGCTGATCGCGCTCGACTGCGCGCAGCGATTCCCGCAGCGCGTGAGCATGATCGCCCTCTCAGGTGCGCCTGGCATGTTCACTGCGCGCGATGTCGGCGCGCCTTTCCGAGGTAAAGCGACGCGCGCCTTCGGCGACGCAGTAGTGAACAGACTCTTCTTCGACCGGCGCTGTGCGCCGGAATACGGCGTCAACGAAACGATGGCGCTGTTCCAGAACCAGCGGAGGCTTGCGATTGCGGCCCGGCTGATGCGCGAAAGCAACAGCTTCGACTACGCGGCAGCGCTCGCGCGCGTCGACGTAACGGTCTTGATGATCTGGGGTGCGCACGATTCGATTAGTCCGTGCTCGCTTTGGGAGTCGGTGCTCGCTCCGCATGCGCGTGAGGGTGCATTTTTCAAGATCGAGCGCTGCGGACACGTGCCGATGATCGAGCGGCCCGCTATTTTCAACGCCCTTTTGATGGATCGGTTAGCGCTGGCTCGCTGAGAACGTCAGTCGCGCAGTACGCCGTCTTCGATATGTAGCACGCGGTCGGCGACTTCGGCGATGCGTGGGTCGTGCGTGACCGTCAAGACCGTGCAGCCGTGCGACTTCGCAAGAGAACGCAACAACGTCGTGATGTGCTTGCCGTTATCCGAGTCGAGCGACGCGGTCGGCTCATCGGCCAGGATCAAACGCGGTGAGCCTGCCAACGCGCGCGCGATCGCGACGCGCTGCTTCTCGCCGGCTGACAGATCGGCAGGTGCTCGGTCGCATTTGTCTCCCAACCCCACTTCGTCGAGGAGCGCGCACGCCTGGTCGTGACCCTCCGTCGCCTTCACGCCTTTGAGGGAAAGCGAGAGCTGCACGTTTTCGCGCGCGGTGAGCGCTGAGAACAGGTTGAAGGCCTGGAATACGAAGCCGACATTGTGCAAACGAAAACTTGCCAGCTCCCTGCGATGCAGGCGCGTAAGCTCGACGCCGCTCGCCACGACCACGCCCCCGGTCGGCGTCAGAATGCCGCCAAGGATCGATAGCAGCGTCGTCTTGCCCGATCCCGACGGACCCATGAGCAGCAAGAACTCACCAACGGGTACGTCCAACGATATGCCGCACAGCGCATCGACGCGCGTCGAGCCCACGCGATACGTCATGCGAAGATCTCGGGCGGCTATCGCGAGCGGCGCTTTCATGCTCGGAACACCATCGCCGGGTCTACGCGCAGCGCGCGCTGCACGGCGAACACGCCAGATAAGACGCACATCGCCGTGATCACGATCAACGTGAGCGCCGCGCTGCCCGGTGTGATGAGGATGATCACGCCGCGCGTCGCGAACGCCCAGTGTCCGATGATCGCGCTCAGCACAATGCCTGGGATGAATCCAAGCAACGCCATGATCACCGCCTGCTCCGCAACGACCGCGTAGAACAGCGAATCAGGCGCGCCGATCGCGCGCAGCGTTCCGTACTCACTGATGTGCTCGACCACCGAAGTGTAAAGGATCTGACCGGCGACGGTCACGCCGACCACGAGCCCGACAATCGCGATGAGTCCCAGGATGAATCCGATGTTCGTGCGTTTGAGCCAATAGGTCGACGTCTTGTCTTCCATTTCGGTCTTCGTGTATGCCGCAGTGCCGCGCAGCTCGCTCGTCAAGCGGCCTTTGAGCGCGTTGAGGTCGGTGTGCGGCTGTGCTTGGATCATGACATAACTGATGTCATCGCCCGGTTCGAGCGTGCCGGGGTCGTCCGAGACGTTGGCGGCCGGCGTCGGCGTCGGCGAGGGCTTGGGCGTGGGTACGATGCCTTGCTGTTCGAGATAGCGCGTGATATCGGCCGCTTCCAAATAACGCGCGAGCTCGTCGGGATCTAATAGTGATTGTGCCGCGCTGGTGTCGGAAGCTGTGCCCGTGCCTGCGGCCGGCTCGAGGTATGACTTCGCGTTGCGCAACGTCGCGAAGATGAAGGTCGCCGACACTACCGGCTGCGCCCCGTGCGTAAGACCGACGACGTTGATGGTGTGAGCGCCGATCTTCCCAGTTCCGCCGACGCCGTCGATACTCAAGTTGCCGAGCTTGCTGTCATCGACAAACGCGCTGTTGGGCGCGCGCAAACGCGCGAGCTCGTTTGACGGTGTGTTGCCTGGTGACCATAGCTGGCCCGCCGGGTCAAATCCGATGACGCGGATGTATTCGAGCTTGTTGTTGGTGCCGCGCCACGCCGACGTCTTGAGGAACAGCGCTTCTGCGCGCTGCACGCCGGTCACGGTGCGCGCGCGTGCGACTGAATCGTAACGGATCGGTATGGTCAGCTCGAAGTAGGGCATCCCGCGCGCGGAAACCCAGATGTCGGCGCGAGACTGCTGGATCGGCAAGATCGTCGACTTGATAAAGCCCAAATAGATGCCGGTTTCGATGGCGATGAGTCCGACCGCGAACGCGACGCCGGCCTGCGCGACGAGAAACCGCGGCACGTCCTTGAACAGCGTTTTGCGGCCGAGCGGCACCATCAGCGTGCGGCGCTCAGCTCTTCAGATACTTCGCGTACCAGGTGAGCGTCCGCGTCCAGGCATCGATCGCCGCCGACGCGACATACGACTGGCGCGTGTCGTCGAAAAACCCATGGCCAGCCTCGTCATAGATCTTCACGTCGTTCGGCACGGTCAGCCGTTTGGCCATCTCGCGCACGTCGTCGGCGAGGATGCCCGTGTCGCGCGCGCCATAGCTGCCCATGAAGGGCACGCGAACTTTGTCCGTCCACGCGAGCGCCATATCGGTGATGGGACCGTCGTTGCTCTGCGTCCAGCGCACTTTGCCGTAAAAGATACTCGCGCAGTCGAAGTTCGCGTCATCGACCGAAGCGCGGATCGCGATCGAGCCGCCCATACAAAAACCGATGACTGCGACCTTCGGGGGACGCTGCTCTTCGGCCGCGTTGGCGCGGCGCCTGATCCAGGTAGCACCTGCAGCGATGTCGCCGTCGACTTGAGCGTCGACCAGCGCTTCAACGGCCGGAAGGAAGAGCTTGTAATCGGTCGCGCCGTCCCCCGACGGCACGTTCTTCGTGCGCGCGAAGAGCTCGGGAGCGATCGCGACGTATCCCTCTTTCGCGAGCCGGCGCGCGGTGTCCCGGATCTGCGTGTCGACGCCCCAGACGTGCTGGCAAATGACGACCCCAGGAGTTGTTGCAGTCACGTTTCTTGGATAGGCGACGTATGCTGGAATCGGCTGATCCGGGCGCGGTAGCATCACGCGCTGGGTCGTGATCGCGGGATCGTGTTCGGACACGAACGGGGTGTGCGGCTGACCCAACGTCTCGTCGGCTGCAGTGGCGACCGCGGTCGCGCTGCCTACGGCCGCCGCACCGGCCGTCAGTCCGATGAACGCCTTGCGGTTGAGCTCCAACGACGTCGCCGAGGCCGGATCAATGTGATCGGTCATCGCACATCCTTTTCAAGCCGCGTTGGCGAGTCCGCTTGTTCAAGCCGTGTCGGCGAGTCCGTCTGCGCGCTCATTGCCGTGAGACTTTGGCGCGCGAACGAGCGGCGGTCGCCCAGACGTAGATCCCGTCGAGCACGAGCCGGTCGTCTTTGACGTCGAAGAGGTCGGTGTGCGGCACGATGAGGTCGGCCAGTCCGCCGGTCGCGATGGTCAACGCGCGTTCGCCCATCTCGGCAGACATGCGCGCGACTATGTGCTCGACCTGGCCGACGTAGCCGAAGATGATGCCCGATTGGAGCGCCGTCGCGGTGTCAGTGCCGATCGCGGCGGGCGGCTTCACCAACGGCACGTCCATGAGTTTCGCCGCGCGGCCGATCAGCGCGTCGACCGAGACCTCGATGCCGGGCGCGATTGCGGTCCCTAGGTATTCGCCTCCGCGCGAAACAGCGCCAAACGTCGTCGCGGTGCCGAACTGGACGACGATGAGCGGCGGCGCGTGTTTGGAAACGGCGCCGATCGCCCCGCCGATGAGGTCGGCGCCGAGCTCGCGCGCGTGCTGCGTCTTCACCGGTACGATCGTTTGGCGAGCAGCGGACAAGAACTCGGGCCGCACGCCGAAGAAGCGCGTCGACATGTCGGAAAGCGCACGATACAGCGGCGGCACCACGCTCGCTACGGCGACGCGCTTGACCGATGCGCGCGAGACCGAGTTGAGCCGCAGCATGGAGTCGACGTGGGCCGCAAGGTCGTCCCCGGTCTGGCTGCGCTGTGTGACCGAGCGCCAGCTGTGGACCAACGTTCCGGCAGCGGCGCCCTCTAGCTCGAACAGTCCGAACTTCGTGTTCGTGTTGCCGACTTCGACCGCGAGCAACATGCGTCAGCCGCTGTTCCCGCGCAGCGTGCTCGCGAGGTCGAGGACCGCGGCTGCGACGTCCGTTTTCGGACCTCGGCCCAACGCGCGCCGGCCGCCCGGCCACAGCAATGTCGCTTCGCTATCGTCGCCGCCGTAGGCGGAACCCTCGCCGCCGATCGGGTTGGCCACGATCGCGTCGAGTTTCTTCCTTTGTAACTTGTCGAGCGCGTTAGCTTCGACGCGTTCCGATTCGGCCGCGAAACCGATGACGATGCAACCGTTCGGCCGGCGCTCGGACACTTCGGCGATGATGTCCGGGTTGCGCGCCAAGCGAATCTCCGGCCAGGCGTCTTCTTTTTTTACTTTTTGCGCGACGACGGTCTCGGGGCGGAAGTCGGCGACTGCCGCGGAGCCGATGAACAGCGTGGTCCCCGGCAGGTGCTCGAAGACGGCGGCGTGCATCTCGCGCGCGCTGGTCACTCGAATGACGTCGACGTTGGCCGGATTGTGCAGCTCGGTCGGGCCGGTGATGAGCGTGACGCGCGCGCCGCGCGCAGCCGCTTCGGACGCGAGCGCAAAACCCATGCGGCCCGTAGACGGGTTGGTGAGAAAACGGGCCGGGTCGGCGAACTCGCGTGTCGGGCCTGCGGTGATCAGCACGCGCTCGCCGGACAGCTGATGCGTGCGATGCAACACGCGGCGCACGGCAGCGATGATGTCGTCGTCGCCGGCGAGGCGACCGCTTCCGACTTCACCGCACGCCAAAAAGCCCGACCCTGGCTCGACGAAATCGAACCCGCGACCTTGCAGCGCCGCGATGTTTTCTTGAGTCGGCGCTGCTTCGAGCATCGCGGTGTTCATGGCCGGCGCGATGATGACCGGTTTGCGCGTCGCCAAGACGCAGGTCGTCAGCAGATCGTCGGCGATGCCGTGCGCGAGCTTGGCTATCGTGTTGGCCGTCGCGTTCAGCACGAGCATGATGTCGCTCTTGCGCACCAGCCCGATGTGCGCAATGTCCCACGTCGAACCTTGCGCGAACATATCAGTGTGCACGTCGTTGTTGGAAATCGCTTGAAAGGTCAGCGGCGTCACGAACTTGGTCGCGGCATCCGTCATGATGACGTGCACGTCCGCACCGGCCTGCCGCAGCGTGCTGACTATGCCGGCGCACTTGTACGCGGCAATGCCGCCGCACACGCCAACCAGCAAGGTCGCGCCGGAGAGTTCCCGAGCGTCGTTTGAGGTCATAGTGAGGGCGTCCGTACTTCCACGTTGTCGATCAAGCGCGTCGAACCAGCAAACGCAGCTCCGACGGCGAGCAAGTCAGCGCCGGCCGGCGCCGCGCGCAGCGGCTCGAAAACGGCCGGATCGACGACTGCAAGGTAGTCCAACTTCAAGGGCGGCAGCACTGCTTCCGCTTGGACGGTGGCGGCTGCGACGTCGCGCTGTCCGCTTTCAAGCGCACGAGCGATCTGAGTCAACGCTGCGTGCAGGCGAGGTGCCGCGGCGCGCTGCTCCACTTCGAGATACGCGTTGCGAGATGACATCGCAAGCCCGTCGTTCTCGCGTACGGTCGGACATGCTGCGATGCGCACCGGTACGAAAAGATCCCGCACCATGCGGCTGACGACCGCGAGTTGCTGCGCGTCTTTTTGCCCAAAATATGCGACGTCGGGCGCGACGATATTGAATAGCTTGAGCACGACAGTTGCGACCCCGGTGAAGAAGCCCGGCCGCCGCTCACCCTCGAGATGTTCTGCGAGCGCAGCGGGCACGACGATGAATTGCGCATCGGGCGGATACATCTCGGAGCGCTCCGGCGCGAAGATCACATCGACGCCGGCTTCCGTGAGCAACTGTGTATCGCGCTCGGGCGTGCGCGGATAGCGATCGAAATCCTCGTTCGGGCCGAATTGGAGTGGATTGACGAAAATGGAGGCGACGACACTCGCACATTCGCTGCGCGCGCGCGTCACAAGTGACAGATGACCGGCGTGCAGCGCGCCCATCGTCGGCACAAACCCGACGGGCGCAGGCAGCGACCGTCGCACGCGCCGCATCTCGGCGACTGTGGCCACGGTCTGCATCGAATGCTTACGCCGGATCGGTGAGCTCGAGCACGCGCAGCATTGTGCGCCCTACCACAAACGGCTGCCCGGGCGAGATGATCACACTTCCGCTGATCGCGCGACCGTCGACGAACGTTCCATTGCTGCTGCCCAAATCCGTCAGTTTTAGACCTGTGAGGTCTGCGCACACTTGCGCATGGGTGCGCGAAATTGTGCGGTCTGTCGGCACGACGGCCTGCACCGATGATGAGTCCCTGCCGATATTGATGCTCTGCTCGAACGGCCAGATCTTTCCGTCGAACGGTCCGTTCATCGCCTCGATCGCGAACATGTCGGCGCCCGCTTTTCGCGGCATCGGCACACGGCTCCCGCGCTCATCGTACGTCGCGGCGCGATGTCCTGAAAGGACGTCACAATTCGTATGTGCGCCCTCCGCACGCGCTTAAGTGGCCAGTTGCAGCCGCCGATACTTAGGGTATAAGGGCGACGCCGCCATGGGAGCAGGCGGCCGGCTCTAGGCCCTAACTTCGACGGGCGGAGCAAACTTGGAGTGGACAACTCAAGCGTGAAAGATCTGCAATCGGAACTGGTCGACATAGACGCAGACGCACTGCGCGAGGCAGAGCGCGTGTTCGCGCAAGGCATCTTGGACACGATGCCTGGGAAGTCGGTGGCGAAGGCTTCCTATGAAGAGACGCGCGTCGTTCTCACGATGACGGACGGCACCGAATACTACTTCTACGGGTTCTTGGGCGAGTCAGGTCTTCGGTAGTACGTTCGCGTCCACGAAGTCGGCGATCGCGCGCCGGTCTTCCGGGTCTATCGATGTGAACGCGATCCCATGATGGAACGTCTTCTCGGCGCCGAGAAACGCGCTTAGCACTGCGCGTCCGCGCACGCGGATGGCGCTGCTCTGGCCGGGCAGGCTGAACTTGATGTCGAGCGTCGCGCGCGGCGGCACGTCGAACGGCGCGACGAGGCGCATGCCTCCAGCTCCCAGGTCCAGCACTGAACCCGTCCGCGACGTCGCATCGCCTTCCAGCGAAAATTCCACCGGCAGCGATACCGGAACGCGCACGTACTGGCGCCTGTGCAAATCCCCAGTCATAGACGCGATTATTCTCGTTGGTGGTGGCGAAAGGCCTCTTACGCGAACGCGCCCGCTGCGGCGCTCATCACCGCGAGCATTCCGTGCATGACGTCGAGTCCGCCTTGCACATACACCTCGTACGGCGCACGCAGCGGCGCGTCGCTTGAAAGCTCGAGGGTAGAGCCGCTGACGAACGCGCCGCCCGCCATGATAACGGGATCCGCGTAGCCGGGCACAGGTCCAGGCTGCGGCAGCGCGCGCGCATTGACGGGCAGCATACGTTGCAATCCGCGCGTGAATCCGTCGATCCGCTTCGCATCCCCCAGCTTGATCGCTTGGATGATGTCTGACCGCGGCGCACCAGCTACCGGATCGACCTCCACGCCAAGCGCGGCGA
This sequence comes from Binatus sp. (SeqCode), assembly GCA_035654355.1. GTDB lineage: Bacteria > Vulcanimicrobiota > Vulcanimicrobiia > Eremiobacterales > Eremiobacteraceae > JAFAHD01. The sequence goes on along the minus strand of DASRXC010000079.1, from coordinate 13,259 downwards.
AGAGCGCGGCCGCGAAGTCCATTGTCTTGAGGCTCTCGACCACCGCGTGCGGCGCTCGATGCAGCCCAGCGAACCACCAGCGCGGGGTGTCGAGCGTCGGACCGACCGCGTCGCCAAGACCCGGAGCGAAGACGGCATCCGCGATCCGGCTGATAAGATCCGCCCGGCCGGCGACGTACGCGCCAGTCGTCGCGATGCCACCGCCAGGATTCTTGATGAGCGAGCCGACGATCAAGTCTGCGCCGACAGACGTTGGCTCGTGCGGTTCGACGAATTCGCCGTAGCAATTGTCGACGAGCACGATCGTGCCCGGCGCGTGGTCGCGCACGAGTTCGATGAGCCGGCCGATCTGCGCGACCGCTAGAGCGGGCCGGGTCGCATATCCCCGCGAGCGCTGCACGAACGCGACGTCGGGCACGCGACGCATCACGTCGAGAACATCCATGTCGCTCGGCACGGCGCCCGTGTTCCACGCCGCCTCGCTGTACTGCACTCCGTGTGCGCTGGCAAGACTGGCCGGATGGTCTGTGATCGCCATGCGCAGCGTGTCATACGGTGCTCCCGTGATCGAGCAGAGCGTACCGCCTCGCGGCAGCAGCGCGCGCAGCGCTGCCACGATCGCGTGCGTACCGCTGACGAACTGCAATCGAGCGAGCGCGGCTGGAGCCTCGAGCGCGTCCGCCAGCAGCGCGTCATATGCTTCGCGACCCCGGTCGTGATACGCGTATCCGGTGCTGCCGGCTAAATGCGAATCGTCAATGCCGGCTCGTGCGAACGCGGCGATGACGTTTGCGGCGACCGAGAGCCCGAGCGCTTCGCGCGCGCGCCACGCCGGCTGCACCTGTTCCAGTGCGCCGGCACCGGCGGCGATGATGGGCGCAGGCAGATCGAATTTGACGGCAGCCCGCTTGAGCGCGTCGACGAGCAGCGGGGGTGCAGTCGTGCTCATGCTTGCACTTCCCCTTCGTCGTTTTGCGCGCTCTCGGGATGGCGTTCGATCGCAAGCTCGTGCTCGCGGATCGCCTCGGCGGTCTTGACCAGTGCGGCTTCCTGATCCGGTTCGGCGCGCAATGTCTCTTCGAACGACCGATAGAACGGCGCATAAAGAACCAGCGACAACGCGATGTTGATGAGCACGAGAACCACAGCGCGCCAATCACCGTTCGTCGTCAACCACGCCCCGATCGGCACCGGAATCGCGCTCGGCAAAAACACGACGGTCTTGGCGACCAACCCGAAGTACATCGCGAGATAGGTGATGGTCGCCAGCACGAGCGGCACGCCGATGAATGGAATCGTCAAGCTCGGGTTCATCACGAGCGGCAGGCCGAATATCAGCGGCTCATTGACGTTGATGAGGCTGGGCAGCAGCGATGCGTACCCCAGCCTGCGTACGCGCGGGATCTTCGAGAACAGCATGAGCAGGTTCAGCGAGAGCGTGGCTCCCGATCCCCCCGGGAAAAAGAACAAGAACAACGTGATCGTGACGATGTGCGGCGGAATCTCGTGGCGCAGCAGCGCTTGTCCGTTGGCGTCGATCGCACCGAGGAAGATCGGCGTCGTCAGCGCCGCCAGAAACCCCGGTCCGTGCACGCCTGCGGTCCACAGCAGCACTTGTAAGAAGACGATGAGCAGCAAGGCCGGCAATGTGTCGCCGACACCAATCATCGGCTTCACGATCGCCAGCAGCACGTCGGCGATGCTTTGATGCGACGGTGCGAGCAGCACCGCGATCCCTTCGAAAACGACGATGACCGCCAACGCGCTTCCAGCCAGCGCGGCCGCTTGGTTGCGCACAAGCCGATTGATCCAGCGCATCATCTCGCCAGTCACGCTCGCGACGATGATCGCAAGGAACAGGCTGCTCGCGGAGAGCGTGCCGAGCAGCACTAACGGCGACAGCGGAACCGGGCGCGGTAACGACAGCGCAAAGGCGAGCGCGGTTAGGATGATCGCCGCGGTTCGGTTGTAATGAAGGCGCAGCGCGAGATGATTGGCCAGCAGAATCATCAACGCGACGCCCATGGCGCCGAACCCGATGTGATATGCGTCGAGGAAGCGTACAAATAAATCCGATACCCGCCAGACCAGCGGCTGCGGCGGGATGAAGAAATAAACGACTATGGTCGTCGCCGCCATCACCCAGAATGCAGGCTGGATCGCGGCGCGCACGGCCGCGAAGTGCGGCTCGTCGGCGGCGCGCTGCAAGCGCGGCAGCAGCCGCATTTCGAGCGCGCCGACCGCGGCATCGAGTCCGCGCGCCGCGGAAAGTCTCAATCGATCGTCCTAGGAAGCGCGCGCCGTGCGCTGCTTCGCGCGCTCCGCCGCGCACGCGATGAAACCGCGGAAAAGCGCGCGGCTGGGCTCATCATTGTTGACGAGCTCTTCAGGATGCCACTGTACGCCGACTGCGAAGCCACGCGACTCGCGCGCTTCGACGCCCTCCACGATCCCGTCGCGCGCCACGGCGACCGCCGTGAGACCGGCAGGCACTCGGCGGACCGCCTGATGGTGCAGCGTATTGGTGGCCATCGAGGTGCATCCGACCAGCGACGCAAGACGAGAGCCGGGTGCGATCTCGACAACGTGCGTCGTCTCGTCGCGTGCATGATCGGGAGTCTGACGATGGTGCACGCGAATACCGTTCACTGCACGGTGCTGATCGTCGATGTCCTCGTAGAGCGAGCCCCCGAGCGCCACGTTCATCACCTGCATGCCGCGACAGATGCCGAGCAATGGGATGCCGTCACGCATCGCAACGCGGGCGGTCTCGAGCTGGAACTCATCCGTGCCTTCTCGCGCCGGTTCGACCGCTGGATGCGGGCTGCTGCCGTACAGCTCGGGCTTGACGTCAGCGCCGCCGGGCAGCATGACTCCATCGTATTGACTCAGCAAGTCTCGCACGGATGCGAGGTATTGAGGCGGCGTGACCAGTTCCGGGCGCCCGCCGGCTTGCTCGATAGCAAGACGGTATGGCGCATACGTGTTTGGTCTGCTCGCTGATGGCGGGCCGACCGCGATGGCTATCCGCGGCGTCATGCTTGTTCGAGGTTACGGGCGATACGAAAGATGGCCTGCCGTGAGGCACGCCATCTTGATTTCCCTTAAAAATGTGCGGTAGGTCGAGTTCGACCAGACGATATTAGAGCTTGCGGATAACCGCCGAGACTTTGCCGACGATTTGCACTTTGTCGGAGTAGATCGGCTCCATATACTTGTTGGCAGGCTGCAACCTGACGCGATTCGCTTCCTTATAAAACGTCTTGACCGTCGCTTCACCCTCGGTGCCAGGACCTTCGACCATCGCGACGACGATGTCGCCATTGTCGGCGATATTCTGCGGCTGCACGACGATCAGGTCGCCGTCGAGAATGGCGGCGTCGACCATAGATTCGCCCTTGACACGCAGCATGAACGAGCCCGATTTTGCGGCGAGATGGGAGGGCAGGACGATCTCGCCTTGGACGTCCTCGACCGCGGTCATCGTCGGACCGGCTGCTATGCGTCCGACCAGCGGTAAGGTGACGACGTCGCGTGCGACTTCGCTACCCGTGACGAGTGCGCGGGGCTTGGTGGCGTCGCGGTGGATAAGCCCTTTGCGCTGTAAAGTGCGCAGATGGCTTTGAACGGTGGAGCTGCTGGAAAGGCCGACGCGCTCCCCGATCTCACGGACCGACGGTGGATACCCATGTTCACGCTGGAACTCTTTGATGACGTCGAGGATAGCTTGTTGTCGCGGTGTCGTCTTGCGATCCACGGGAATCGTACCGCCCTTTCCCTTCACAAAGTCGCCCCGGCGGGACAATAGGCGACGAAGACGTCCGTCGTACGCTCACGCAGGCGACGGTATCCTGGATTCTAGCACACCGCGCGGCCCGAATGCAAACGTTTGTTCGAAAAATCCTTGACATCGGGCTTCTTACGAGGGTAAGATGGCACCAGAACATACGTTCGAGCCAAGCCGGCTCGTAGGACGGCTCTAATGCGCTCCAATCACCGCAAGACGCGGGTCACGCTCATTCCCTTCATCCAACTCGTCTCCCTCGTGCTGGTGTTCGCACTGCCAGTCGTGTGGGCGTCTCAGATCTATACGTCGAGCCCGGCGCATTACGACAAGGTCGTCGTAGGGCACGGCGACACCGTTTGGGGCCTCGTCGCGAAGCGATCGGCACAGGGCAGCGATATCAACGAGCTCGCCTACAACGTCATGAGCATCAACCATCTCAAGCCGGGCGCTCAGCTGCATCCAGGCCAAGTCCTGCTGCTCCCGCGCCAGTAGTTCTCCAGCCGCAACTGCCTGAAGACGCCTCGCGTTCGCGAGGCTTTTTCATCCAATCGAAGCGCACCGTTAGTGCGCCGGCCAGCTGGTTCCGTCGCTGTACGTTACCGCAGTCACCTGAATCGTCGTGTAAGTGGCTTGTAAGAACGCGAGGTTGGCGATGCCGCTGTTCGTCGTCCAACAGTTCTGAAGTGCATCCTTGTTGCCCACGCCGTTCTTATTCGAGGTGTAATCCGAGAACGTCGTGGGTCCGCTAATAGTGATGCCGCTCGAGAACATGCCGTTGCGGACGCTCGTCACTGTGCTCAGCATATTATCGGATGCGCCGTAGAGCGAAAAGCTGAACGTCACGGCCGTCGCGGTCTTGGTGCTCGTATTGCGGAAAGTTAGGCAATGGGTTTCTGCCGTGCCGTCGTTCCTCACGACCGCGAAGCCGCCGTCGATGCTGATGTTGCTCGCAGGGCTCGCACCGGGCGCGAGCGCGAACGGAATGCTGCGCCAATCGGGGTTTTGCGGGCTCGGGCTTGCGGACCCGGAGGTGCAGCTCGCCGGATCGATCGGGAATTTGCACGGGCCGATCTGCTGATCGGTCACATTGCGCGCGTACAGGCCGCCACGGCCGCCGCCGGATATCCAGGTCGCGATCGCGTTGCGGTCGGGCGGTGTCAGGGCCGCGATTTGTGCTTTGACCTGGTCGAGGCTTGTGAAGACAGGATTGGGCGGCTGGAAATTCCCCTGGCGCACCCAGGATTGCAGTTGCGAGGCGTCGCCGACGCTCAGGGACTGCACCGCGTTGATGGCGGTGAGCAGCGCGTAGCTCGGATATGGGTAGTACCCCTGGGCGCTGCCCGTGGCGGCGCTGCCTGCGACAAAAAGCATCACGAAGAGGATGAGCATACCAAATCTCATACGCATGAGCGCGCATTCGTCCGCCGCACCGGCGTTTCCCGGACCACGTGGTTTGACGCTTGTGCGCGCGTTATGGTATCCTTAACCGCGTTACCCCGGCCGTCGGCTGCGATCCAAACGATCCTATCGCGAAACTGCTGACCCGCGGGCGAATGTGAGCGGAAGGAAACCATCACAGCAATGGCACTCAGCAAAGATCATAAGAATTCGGTTATCTCCAAGCACAAGCGCGCGGACAACGACACCGGTTCTCCCGAAGTGCAGATCGCGCTGCTGACCGAGTCGATCAACGATCTCACCGAGCACCTGAAGACGCATAAGAAAGATCACGCCAGCCGGCGTGGTCTGCTCATGAAGGTCGGTAAGCGTCGCCGCTTGCTGCGTTACCTCGAGGGCAGCGACCTCGAGCGCTACCGTAAGATCGTCAACGAGCTTGGCCTGCGTCACTAGCCCTGCCGGCTTCAGAACGTCGAACACTTGCTGAATCGCCGACGACGTTTGTCGGTTGCGGCGTTGGTGCGCGTCCAGGGATGCGCACGAAACATTAAGAAGAAGAAACGCGTCATATCAAACGCATTGATGAATATTGGTCCGCGGTTATGACCGCGGACGAGAAGGAGTAACCTCCCCTTGTCAGAGTCCGTCAGCATGGAGCTGGGCGGGCGCACGCTTACCATCGAGACCGGTGAGCTCGCGCGTCAAGCCAGCGGCTCCGCATTCGTACGATTCGGCGATACCTGCATACTCGCGGCTGCGACCGCGAGCCCAAACCCACGTGAAGGCATCGACTTTTTCCCTCTCACGGTCGATTACGAAGAGCGCATGTACGCCGCCGGCAAGATTCCCGGCGGTTTTATCAAGCGTGAAGGCCGGCCGTCTGAGAAAGCGACGCTCACCGCGCGCTTGATCGACCGCCCGATCCGTCCGCTTTTCGCGGAGGGCTTCCGCCACGACATCCACATCGTTGTGACGACGCTCTCGGTCGATCCGGACGCGGACCCCGATGTCGTCGCGATGGTCGCAGCGGGCGCAGCACTTGCGCTCTCGGACATCCCCTTCGAACAGCCGGTGGCCGGAGTGCGCGTCGGCATGGTCGACGGCGAGTACGTCGTCAACCCGACTGCCGCGCAGCAAGAAAAGAGCATCATCGACGTCGTCGTCGCGGGCACGGCCAATGCGGTGATGATGGTCGAGGGCGGTGGCAAAGAAGTCTCGGAGGAGACGTTCCTCGGCGCCGTCGAGTTCGCGCACGAACGCATCAAAGACATCTTACGCATCGTCAATCAGCTCGTCGCCAGAGCCGGCAAGCCCAAGCGCGAATTTCCGCTCTTCCTGCCGTCAGTCGAGATGCGCCAATTCGTCGACGAGGCGTTCGGCGCCGACATCGCGCGCGCGATGCGCATCACCGGCAAACAAGATCGCAACCGCGCGTTTGACGCGATCACCCGCGAGCAAGCGCTCGCGCGGGCGAGCGGGCACCGCCTCGAACCGCAAGTGCGCCCGCTGCTCGAAGATCCGAAGAACCACGATTTCGACAAGTGCGTGAAGGCGCGCGAGGAAGACGAACTGCGCACGATGGTCGTCGACGAAGGGCTTCGTCCGGACGGCCGGCGCCTCGATGAAGTGCGACCGATCAGCGCACGCACGGGCATCGTGCCGCGCACGCACGGTTCGGGCCTGTTCACCCGCGGCGAAACGCAGATCTTCACCGCCGCGACGTTGGGCTCGCTCTCCGATGAGCAGCGCATCGACGGCCTCGGCCCGATGACGTTCAAGCGCTTCATGCACCATTACAACTTCCCGCCTTACTCGGTCGGCGAGACGCGTCCCATGCGCGGGCCTGGCCGGCGCGAGATCGGGCACGGTAACTTGGCCGAGCGTGCGATCGCGCCTATGCTGCCGCCGCCTGAAGCGTTTCCGTACACATTGCGCCTCGTGTCCGAGACGTTTGAGAGCAACGGCTCATCGTCGATGGGATCTGTCTGCGCGAGCACCCTCGCGCTGATGGACGCGGGCGTGCCGCTTCCCAAGCACATTGGCGGCGTCGCCATGGGCCTTATCCTCAAGGACGGCAGGCCTGGAATCCTCACCGACATCCAAGGCCTTGAAGACGCGCTCGGCGAGATGGATTTCAAAGTTGCCGGTACCGTCGACGGCATCACCGCCGTGCAGATGGACATCAAGGTGCAAGGCGTCACGCTTGAGATCATGCGTAAGGCGATGGCGCAAGCGCGCGAGAGCCGCATGTTCATCATCGACAAACTGCGGGAGACGATCGCGGCGCCTCGGCGCGGACTGTCGAAGTACGCGCCGCGCATGATCGTGCTCGAGATCCATCCCGACAAGATCAAAGACGTCATCGGCCCCGGCGGCAAGATCATCAACAAGATCGTCGCCGAGACCGGCGCCAAGATCGACATCGAAGACGACGGCCGCGTGTTCCTCGCTTCGCCGGATGCGGCGTCGGCCGACAAAGCGCGCCGCATGGTCGAGGATATCGTCAAGGACGTCGAGATCGGCGAAGTCTACACGGGCGTCGTCAAGCGCATCATGAACTTCGGCGCCTTCGTGCAGATCTTGCCCGGCAAAGAAGGGCTCGTCCACATCTCGCAGCTCGCTCCGCACCGCGTCAATCGCGTTGAGGATGAAGTCAAGATCGGCGACGAGGTCGTCGTTCAGGTGCGCGAGATCGACGAGAAAGGCCGCATCAACCTGACGCGCAAGCATCCCGAAGCTTCGAGCAAGCACTGATGTGATCGGGGCCCGCCAGGGGCCCCGACCGATCTCCCCCGAGTCTTTAAGGCCCCGCGAAACTAAGGGTTGACAACACAGTGCTAAACGGCTATTGTATTACTGAACGGTGTTCAGGGAGAAGGGGTCGTGGGCATAGTCCAGCGGCGCGAGCGAGAAAAAGCTGAGCTGCGCGAGCAGATCCTCAAAGCCGCGCGTGCGATCGTGCTCAAGGAAGGCTTTGAGGCGCTTTCGATGCGCAAGATCGCGCAAGCGATCGAGTACTCGCCGGCCACCATCTACCTGCACTTCCAAAGCCGCGAGGAGATCGCGCGCCAGCTCACTCGCGAGGCGTTCGGCGAACTGCTCACCTATTTCGCACCACTTACGTCCATAAAAGACCCGATGGAGCGCGTGCGCGCGTTCGGCAAAGCGTATGTCGAGTTCGGACTCACGCGATCCGAGTCGTACCGGCTGTGTTTCATGACGAATCAGGATCTCTCAAGCGAGATCTTCCCCGAAAAGACCGACGGATACGATCCCGACGAGCCTGGCGATCGGGCGCTGATGATGGTGGCGGCGACGATCCGCGAACTGGTCGACGCCAAACGGATCGCGCCGGTCGATCCCGACATCGCCGCGCACATGCTGTGGGCGAACGTGCACGGCATCGTGAGCCTGCAGCTGATCTGCCCCGACATGTCGCGCTTCCCAACGAAAGACGTCCTCAACTTAAGCCTCGACATCACGCAGAGCGGACTTGCCACGGGTCGACCTAAAGCGAAATAGTATGCGCCAAAATTTTTTAATCGCGCGCTGAACAATGTTCAGTAGACAAACGGTGGTCATCATGACGCGCAAATTATGCCTTCTTATCGTCAGCGTAACCGCCGCGACACTCTCCGCGTGCTCAGCTCGTGCCGCACAGCCGGCCTCGCAAGGCTTAGCCGTTGCAGTCGCGCGTCCGCAAGCACCGCAGGCGATCGCGATCTACGAGGGCCCAGGCTCGGTTGGCGCAGCGCACACCTACCGGGTCAGTTTCGAAATTCCCGGCCGCATCGCGAGCGTGAACTACGACGTCGGCGACCACGTGGCCGCGGGCGCAGTGCTCGCCGCGCTTGACGCGAGCGATTACGCCGCGCAAGCTGCGGCCGCATCGGCGCAAGCCGCAGCCGCGCCAAATGCCGCGTATGCACAGCTCGCGCGCGCACAAGCCGCTGCTTCCCTCGCGCACGCGAATGTCGTCCGCTACGAAACGCTGTATCGCGAGGGCGACGTCGCGGCGCAAGTGCGAGACAACGCTGTCGCGGCCGACCGAGATGCGCAGGCGCAACTTGATGCAGCGCGCGCGCAGATCACGCAATCGGGAGCCGCCGTCGCGAGCGCACATTTGGCGGAGATAACGCTCGGTAAGACGTCGCTGATTTCGCCTGCTGACACCATCGTGCAAAAACGCGACATCGAGCCCGGTGATACAGCGTCGCCGGGCACGCCGGCGTTCACGCTGATCTCAGACGGCGCTCCCGATGTGCTCGTCGCGGTGCCGGAGCGCGTGCTCGGGCGGATCCACGTCGGCACGAAAGCCGTTATCATAGCGAGCGCTCGCAGCTACGCGGGTGAAACGATACGTCTCGAGCCGGCCGCCGACGAGTTGTCGCGAACCGCACAAGTGAGGATCCGGGTTGCACACTTGATGCTTGCGCCGGGTACGGTCGTGACAGTCCGGCTCGGCGTCACACGCTCCGGCGGCTTGAGCATCCCGCTCGGGGCGGTTATGACCGGCGCCGATGGCCGCACGTCTGTCCAGCTGTACGATCCCGCGACCAAGACCCTGACATCGCGTGCGATCCACGTCGTATCAGATGACGGCGACCACGTCGTCGTGCAAGGTCTTGCGCCTTCGGATGAGATCGTCACGCAAGGCCAATATGAGGCCAAAGCTGGCGATCGCGTTCATCTTGTCAACGCATCCTCTTCTTCGGAGTAGCGGCAATGATCGAAAAGGATTCTCAGTCATGAATCTGCCGAGATTCGCCGTCACCCACAAGAGCCTAATCCTCGTGGCTCTCACGCTCGTGCTGGTGTGGTCGATCTCGTCGGCGTTCTCGATGCAGCGGCGCGAGGATCCCGGCACGGTTCAACGCGTCACGCAGATCATCACCATCTGGCCGGGCGCGTCAACGCACAACGTTGAGGAGTTGGTCACCAAGAAGATCGCGGACGACCTGCGTGGCGTCGCGCACGTCGACCACGTGACCGGCACTTCCAAGGTGGGCGTCTCCTCGATCTTCGTCGATCTCGATGACTACGTCAACGAGCGCACAGGCGAAATCGCGCTGCGCGAGATCCGCAATCACCTCGACGATTTGCGCGGCCAACTGCCTGCGGGCATCCAGGGCCCCACGATCGTGCCGCACTTCTGGGATACCTATCCGGTCGTGCTCGGCGTCACAGCGCCAGGTTTCTCGGCGCGCGAGTTGCGTGACATCGCCAAGAAGATCGGAGACGACATCAGCCGGCTGCCCGACGTCGGTGAGGTTCAGATGGTCGGCGATCAAGAACAGCAGGTGAACGTCGATCTCGACGTGCGCCGCCTCGCCGACTACGCGGTCAGCCCGCTCGACGTCACAAACGCGCTCGCGCGGCGCAACGCGCTTATGCCGGGCGGCACGGCGCAGATCGGCGGGCGCGCTGCCAGCGTCACCGCCCCGGATACGCTGCAAAACGCGCAAGACGTCGCCGACACCACCGTGACCACCATTGACGGACGCACCGTGCGGGTCGGCGACCTCGCGACTGTGCAGCTTGGATATCCCGACCCGCCCGATGAGCTCGTACGCGTACGTGGAAAGCCGGCGGTCGCGCTGGCGGTTATGGCGAGGGCTACATCTTCGGTCACGCAGTTGACGCCCGAAATCCGGCCGCTCGTCGCGCGCGAGCTCGCGCGCTATCCCGCGGGCGTCCACGTGACGTTCATCGCGGATCAGCCGACGACGGTCGACAAGCGCCTCTTCGATTTCACAGCCAACCTCGCGTTGGGGATCGTGTTCGCGACAGTGCTCGTCGCACTGTTCATGGGCTTGCGCAACGGCCTGCTGGTGGCGACGACGATCGTGCTCTCGATCGTGCTGACGCTCGGCGTCATGCCGCTGCTTTCCATCGATCTGCAGCAGATCAGCATCATCTCGCTCATCATCGCGATCGGTATGGTGGTCGACGCGGGAATCGTCGCTGTAGACAACATCGAGCGGCTGCTTGCGCAGGGCGTCGAGCGCCAGACCGCCGCATGGCAAGGCGTCTCGCAGTTATGGTTCCCGCTGCTGACGTCGACGCTTGTCGGCATGTCGTCGTTTGTGCCCTTCCTCTTGTTGGGAGGCGGCGTCGGCAACTTCGTACATGACCTCGGCTTAGTGGTGGCGATCTCGCTATCGATGTCGTTGCTCGTCGCCTATTTCGTCACGCCTATCATCGGCGAGTGGTTCGCGATCCCGGCTGGTGAGGGCACCCGCAACCGGGTCCTGCGTTGGATCGAGACCTCATTCGAACGACTGCTTGAGACGCTGCGCCGTCTCTATCAGCCGGTCGCGCATTTTGCGCTGCGCCACGCGTGGCAAACGGCGGCCGCTGCGCTCCTGCTCGTCATTTTGGCAGGCGCGTACGTCCCACGCCTCGGGCAACAGTTTTTTCCACCGGCGGACCGCAGCCAGTTCATCATCAATGTGACGGCGCCTGACGGCACCGATCTCTATACGACGTTGCGCTACGTCGAGCAGGTCGAGAGCGTCTTGGATGGGCACGACGATATCACGAGTTATGCCGCGTTCGTCGGGCATGGCGCTCCGAAGATCTACTACAACGTCATCCCCGAAGCACCGTCGACCAATTACGCGCAATTCGTCGTCAACACGAAAGATGTAGCGGCGGCGAACCGGTTGATAGACACGCTGCGTGCGCAAACCCAGGCGCAGATCGCTGGCGCGCGCGTGGACGTGAAGAAGCTCGAACAGGGGCCGCCCGTAGGCGCCCCGATCCAGATCCGCTTGGACGGCGAAGATGCTCACGCGCTTGCGCTCGCGTCCGCACAAGTACAATCGATGCTGCGCGGCATTTCCGGCACGTTCGCCGTGCGCGACTCCGCTGGTACTCCGTCCACCAAGCTGGCCGTCAACGTGGACAACGCGCGCGCGAGCCTGGCCGGCGTTGACGAACAACAAGTGCGCGCGCTGCTTGCTCTGGCGTATACGGGATCTACGCCCGGCTCCATTCGCGAAGAAGACCGCGAGACGCCGGTCGTCGTACGTTTCCCCTCCGGCTTGCGTCACGACGCCTCCGCTCTGGGCGCGATTCCGGTGCGCAACGCGGCCGGCTCAGCGGTGCCGCTTTCCGAGGTGGCGAGCGTCGCGCTCGACACCGATACCGGTCTGGCGACGGTGCGCGACGGCCAGAAGATCATCACGGTGAGTGCTGAGGTCGCGGATCGACTACCCAGCGCAGCACTCGCTGACTTCCGCAAAGCAGCCAAAACGCTGCACCTCCCGACAGGCGTGAGTTTGAGCTATGCGGGCGAGGACGAGCAGTCGTCCAAATCCTTGCGCCAACTGTTGATGGCCCTGCTGGTGGGACTCATGCTCAATCAGTTGATCCTCATCGTCGAGTTCCGCGCGCTACGACTTTCGCTCGTGATCTTGAGCGCCGTGCCGCTCGGACTGTTCGGCGCCGTCTTGGGACTCGGTCTCACGCACAGTCCATTCGGATTCACAGCAGCGCTCGGCATCGCCGGCCTTGGCGGCGTCGTCACGAATCACACAATCGTCTTGTTCGAATACGCGCGCCGCGAGCTCGAACACGGCGGGTCGCTCGAAGAGGCGCTCATCGTCGCCGGCAAGAAGCGCGTTCGTCCGATTCTGCTGACGGTGGTCACGTCAATCGTCGCGTTGCTCCCGCTGGCACTCGCGGGCGGCGGCTTGTGGCCGCCGTTCTGCTGGGCGATCATCTTCGGCCTCGCCGGATCGATGGTGATGACGCTTGTCGCGATACCAGCGATCTACCGAATGGTCGGTCGCGGCGTCGCGCTAACGACCGAACACGGAGAACCGCATGAAATCGACAGCGCTATCGATTCCAACCGGGCAGCCTGAGACCCGCACGATCGCGGCCGCGTGCGCCGTTGTATTCCTGAGCACGGCGTTTGTGTTGGCACTCCCGCGAGTTGCATGCGCTGCACAGACGATCCCGTCCGGGTCCGGGATGAACGGCACGCTGAGCAACTCTCTTGACACGAAGAGCTCGTATTCCGGTCAGCCGGTCTCGATCGCGGTGGTCAGTCCGTTTCCCGAGGGGA